>CAVLCF010000061.1:0-62720 GCA_963661735.1 bacterium
GGCTCCGCTTGCCGAAATTTTTAATTTTGTCAAGTGTTTTTTCGACTTTTTTGAAAAAAATAACCGGTACTGGGAACTTCCTAGTACCGGTTTTGAAATTCTTAACTAAATGGCATTGGCGTGCGCGCTGGTTCGCAATGACATTGTTCTTTTTGGGCACTTTGCTATTTTGAGACAGCCCCTGTTTTTGCTTATCCGATCTGCTCTACGATCCACACGGTTCCGACGACCTCGGAATCCGAGTTCCGGATCTGGATGGTGGCCTGCCCGAAGTCATTGGTGGGAATGTCATAGAATACGTTCCCGGTGCTCTTGTCCAGCAGTCCCCAGAGGTCCAGCTCCTCACAGTAGGTTTTCAGATAATCGTCCACAATGCTCTTGTCCGTGACGGTAAAGGGCAGCTGCAGGCGGTAGCCGGACAGGGATTTGGACAGCGTGCCATCCTGGAACAGCATGCCGGGAACGCTGTCCGATACCACGGGATGGAAGATCTGCTTGTCGCCCTCCGGCTCAGGAGCGGCGGTCAGGGACAGGGGCAGCGTTTCTCTGGTGGTTTCTTCCTGGCCGGGAGTAAGTGTTGCCACATAGACCGTGCAGGTGCCGGTCAGGGTTTCCGGACCGCGCAGGGTGTGTTCACTGTCTAGGATCAGCGTCATTTCGTTGTCGCCGTTGCTTTTGCAGAACAGCCCTTGGCCGTTGGTGTCCCAGTCGGTGAAATCCATCCTGGCCCCGGCCTTGAGCAGTGTTTTGCCCCGCTTGTCCGCGTATTCCTGTAAGGTTTCGTTTCCACTCAGGCCGATCTCGCCGACTGGGTACGAGCCGTTTACGTAGGTCGGGATCAGGATATAGTCGTCCCCGACCCGGACGGTGACGCTGAGCATGATTTTCTCACCCGTATACAGGCTTTCCGTCAGGGCGCAGCTCCAACCGGCATCCGATTCCGCCGCGGCGGTCTCCGGGGTGATGTAGGCCGCCTCTCCGGGAGAGACCTGCTCGAGCGTTCCTGTCATCGCTTCCCGGATGCCCATGAAGTTGGCCGCGTAGGCCGTAAGCGCCATGGCGATCACCAGGCAGACCGCCAATACCAGCACCCACAGCCGCCGACGGCCGGGTCTGGCCTCATATTTTCCTTTGCCCTCGGGCATGGGGACAATTTTTTTCTGCCGCTCCTCCCAGGCGGAGAGGAAACGGTCGTCGATGCCGTTCATGGCCTTGTTGAATTCCAAAATGGTCATACCGCAATACCCTCCTGTTCCAAACGCTTGCGCAGGGAAAACCGCATTTTTTGCAGGCGATATTGAATTTGCCGCACGGAATTCCCGTAGGTTTCGGCGATCTGCTCCAATGGCACGGCATAAAAGTACCGGGCCACGAAAATACCCTGATCCTCCCGGGGAAGGCTGCCCAGAAACGCGTTGATGTTTCTGGTGATCTCCCGCTGCTCCATGCGCTGGGCGGGATTCTGCCGCCCGTCCGGCAGGCAGTCCTCAATTTCGGACAGCAGAATGTCCGTTTCCGCGGACCGCTTGGCGGCAGTCAGGTAGCCGTAGCGGGTGAAGGACTGGTTCCGGACGATGCGGCTGAGAAAATGCCGCAGCACCCGGGGCCGGGTAGGCGGGATGGTATTCCAGGCGGCGAGATAGGTATCGTTCACCGCCTCCTCCGCGTCCTCGTGCCGGTGGAGAATATTTTCGGCAATGGTATTCAGGTATGCGCCGTACTTCTTGCCGGTCTCCCGGATGGCCTGTTCCGACCGGGCAAAATACAGCGCCACAATGGCATTGTCTTCCATAGCTTGCTCCTTGTTTGCTTTTTGTGTAAGGGCCTTACACCCATATAGTAGGCAAAGAAGGGAATGGAAACAAAATATTTTGGGGAAGCCTTTTCTTACAGATAATTATCCAGCTCCTGCGCTACCTGGGGGATGACCTTGACCTTCGGGTTCCTGGTCTGCTTTCCGCGGAAGATCACCATGGAAAGCTCCCGCAGCGCGGCGAGGTTCGTCAGGGGATTCTCCCGGCATACCAGCATATCCGCGGATTTTCCGGCTTCAATGGAGCCGGTCTCCTTTTCAATACCGGCGATTTTCGCGTTGGCCAGAGTGGCGATGTACAGGGCTTGGGCGTTGGAAACGCCGCAGAACCGGCGCAGATAGGTCAGCTCCCGCCAGGTGTCATACTGGGTCACATAGGGGCAGGCGGTGTCCGTGCCCAGACCAACGGGGATGCCTGCCTCCAGACAAGCCTTGGCGCAGCCGACAATGCCGTCCATAACAATGCGGCCGTTGTATTTCTGCATATCCGTGGCGTGACTGACGGACTGATCGAACAGGGAGAAGGACAGGGTGGGGGAGATGGTTGTCACCAGGCTGGCGCCCCGTTCCTTGAACAGCTCCAGAATTTCCGGATTCGGCATGGCTCCGTGCTCAATGGTATCTACGCCGTTTTCCAGAGCGGCCCGGACACCCTCGGGGCTTTCCACATGGGCGGCAACCTTCAGCCCAAGAGCGTGGGCCTGGTCGCAGGCGGCCTTGATGATGGCAGGCTCCATTTTCAGTACGCCCGGCTCGCCCTTCTTCACCGCGTCCAGCACACCGCCGGTAATCATCAGCTTGATAAGGTCGGCCTTGGTTTCCGCAATGGCGCGCACGCAGCTTTCCGCCTCCTGGGGCGTGGTCACGATATGGGCCAGAGACCCGGCCATATGCCCGCCGGGAACGGAGACGGCCATGTTGGCCGCCAGGATCCGGGGACCAACCTGGCGCCCGGCGTCGATGGCATCCCGCAGCTGGGCGTCAAAGTCCAGAATACCGCCTACGGTGCGGATGGTGGTCACGCCGGAGAAAAGCTGCTGTTTTGCGTAGCCTGCCACCATGGCTTTGCCCAGACGCCGGGTCAGGCCGTTGGCCGTTACCAGTCTGACGGCCTTCACGGGGTCCGTCTGCTTTTTCTTGGGTTTGCCGGAGCCGGCCAGATGAACGTGCAGATTGATAAGGCCCGGCAGCAGATACTGCCCGTCCAGATCCTGCTTCTGGAAGCCCTTGGGGACGGCGTTGTCCGGGACAATGGCGTTGATCCGGCCGTTTTCCACCAGAACAGCCAGCCCCCGCCGGGGCTGCATATGTTCCGTGCCGTCCAGCAGGACGAAATTGGTAAGCGCGTATTTTTCCATAAAGGGTTCCTCCTTACTTCACCCCATGAAGGGCTGTCTGCCCCTTCATCAGGGAACTGTTTTTATTCATGCGTCTTCCTCCGGCAGCGCCACGGAACGGCAGCTGTGGTGTACGGCGGGCAGAAATTTTTCCAGGATATCGGAAAGCCGGATCTTCAGACTGGAGGTGTTGACGCAGGGATGGCAGCCGAGGTATTCATATTGCAGCAGGTCCTCATCAATGAGCAGCTGCACCCGGTTTTCATGGTCGTTCATAAGCCCCAGAACACTGACGGAACCCGGGTGAATATCCAGAAGCTCCAGCATATGGGCTTCGTCCGCAAAGGACAGCCGGGAGCAGCCCAGCTGCGCGGATAACGTTTTGGTGCGGAATTTCTTCCCGCCCGGCATCAGCAGCAGGTAAAAGTCCGTCTGCTGCCGGTTGCAGAGAAACAGATTCTTGCACATCTGTGTGCCGAGAGCGGCGTCTACGTCCGCGCATGCCTCCATGGTCATGGCGGGAGCGTGATCTATGCGGGTATAGGGGATGCCTTCCGCGTCCAGGAGGGCATAGGCTCGCAGCTCCCGATCCTGCCGGGGGCCGGAGAAAGGATTGTCTTCCATAAAATGACCGCCTTAAAATGTTATTTTCTCTTAATTATACCCGGTTTCCTGCCCAGTTTCAACCTTTTTCTCAGAATGCGGTTCTAAATTCTGACAAAAATACGCATTTTTCAATATTCTGAATATTTATTGCAAAAAAATGAAATAAAAAATATTTGTCAGATGGTTGATTTTTTTGAAATAGGGTGTTATAATGCAGGTATTCAATTCTAAGAGAACGAGGAGCGGTCATATGGCAGAGGATGCACGCGTTCGGAAAACAAAACAAAAACTATCGGCAGCTCTTGTCGGGCTGCTCCTGGAGAAGGACTTTGACGATATTTCTCCCGCAAAGCTTTGCGAGCGGGCAGGGATCAATCGCTCGACGTTCTACCGGAACTACAAGAGCCTTTCCCAGCTGAAAGAGGAGATGGAGAATAAGATTCTCGCGGACGTTCAGTGGCCGGTAAAGCTGACCAACGGCGCGGCCGACCGCAGGGCGATTGCGGAACAGCTGGAGCGCCTGAAGGAGCACCGGGACCTGTTTGCGGCGCTTTCCTCCAAGTGCTTCCGGGAGGACATCTTCGATAAGATCCGTGACCGGGCAATCGCCCTGGCGAAGGAGACCTATCCCCAGTTCCAGACGGCTCAGCAGACCTATGACTACGACAACCTGAGCACCTGCGTGATCTGCGGTGTGGTCGGTACGGTTGCGATCTGGTTTATGGCCGGTATGGAGCAGGACGTGGAGTCCCTTGCCGATTTCCTGGCATCGAGAATCACGGAAACGGTCGTTAAACTGAAAAAGGTATGATTTTTGCCGCCGGGACTTGAACCGGCGGCTTTTTCCTGCCTGTTTACGCAGACAAAACCATAGGAACAGACCGGACAGAAACGAAACGGCGCGCCTTTTGACGGCGCGCCGAAAAAATGACTTTGGGAAAACGCTTTGCGGACCGACTGACCAATCATCAGGAAATCTGCCGGATTCTTTCCGGATGTTTACTATACCTCCATATTGAAATCCATATATTCTTTTGTGGATTTTGCCGGAAATGTGCCCTCAAAAACCCACAGGGTCGATACGATAGCATAAATACTTTCATTTGGCAAATATAATGATTGAATTATTCCCAGAATGTGCTATAATAAGCGCCGGAATACAGGAGGGCGAAGGTCCTCTATATATGAAAGGATTGATTCCAAATGGCTCTCGTAACAACAACCGAAATGTTTAAGAAAGCCTACGACGGCGGCTACGCTATCGGTGCTTTCAACGTCAACAACATGGAGATCGTTCAGGGCATCACGGAAGCTGCCGGCGAGCTGAAGTCTCCCGTCATTCTGCAGGTTTCCAAGGGCGCCCGCGCCTATGCCAACCACACCTACCTGGTAAAGCTGGTAGAGGCTGCCGTTATTGAAAACCCCGAGATCCCCATCGCCCTGCATCTGGACCACGGCGATACCTTTGAGCTGTGCAAGAGCTGCGTTGACGGCGGCTTTACCTCCGTTATGATCGACGCTTCCTCCAAGTCCTTCGAAGAGAACATCGCTCTGACCAAGCAGGTCGTTGAGTATGCTCATGACCACGGCGTCGTCGTTGAGGCTGAGCTGGGCACTCTGGCCGGCGTAGAGGATGAAGTTGCCGTTGAGCACGGCAAGGAAAGCTACACCCATCCCGAGCAGGTGGAGGAGTTCGTCTCCCGCACCGGCTGCGATTCTCTGGCCATCGCCATCGGCACCAGCCACGGCGCTTACAAGTTCAAGCCCTCTCAGTGTACCCGGAATGCTGACGGCATTCTGGTTCCCCCTCCCCTGCGTTTCGACGTTCTGAAGGAGTGCATCAAGCGCCTGCCCGGCTTCCCCATCGTGCTGCACGGCTCCTCTTCCGTTCCTCAGGAATTCGTGAAGATGGTCAACACCTACGGCGGCAATATGCCCGACGCCATCGGCATTCCCGAGGATCAGCTGCGTGAGGCCGCAAAGCTGGCTGTCTGCAAGATCAACATCGACTCCGATATCCGTCTGGCAATGACCGGCAACATCCGCAAGTACTTCTACGAGCATCCCGATCACTTCGATCCTCGCCAGTACCTGAAGCCCGCTCGTCAGGCTGTGAAGGACATGGTCGCCCACAAGATCGTCCACGTTCTGGGCTCCGACGGCAAGGCGTAACTTTTTGCTCAAAAATTCCCGCAGGGCTTCCTGCGGGAATTTTTATAGAAAACAGGGGGGGTATAACAATGTTTCGGCCTATCCGAAGAAAGAAAAGAGAAATTGGCCTGGAAGCGGCAGAGCAGCTGCTGACCGGGGCGCGTATCGGCGTCCTCGCGGTGAACGGAGATGGGGGATACCCCTATGCCATGCCCATCAACTATCTGTATGACCCGGAGCAGCGGAAAATCTATTTTCACGGGGCGAAAGCGGGACATAAATATGATGCCATCAGCGCCAGCGACAAGGTCTGCTTTACGGTTTACGGTGAGGAAGTTATCAAAAAAGAGGACTGGGCGCCATATGTCCAGAGCGCCGTGGTATTCGGAAAATGTCATAAAATGGATATGAGCGAGGAGACGCTGGACTGCCTGAAGAAACTTGCCATGAAGTATTATCCCGACGAGGCCCTGGCCGATCAGGAAATTGCCAAGGACGGCAGGGCTGTACAGATGTTTGAGATCTCCATAGAGCATCTCAGCGGTAAAGAAGTGCAGGAGAAATAAATCCCGGGCCTTTTGCAGGAAACAACCAGGGAAAAAGGCAGGAAAATCCAGTATTTTTCAAATTTTGTGTTGACATTTGAGGCAAACAATGATAGAATAATTCAGCCGCATTGAGGAGGCTTTCAAGTGCTGCCCGAAAGCAGCCGCCTTTAGAGCGAGACTACACGATTAAAGTAGGTGAAATGAGAAATGAAGGCAGTTTTTGTTACCGGCGGTAAGCAGTACACCGTTGCCGAGGGCGATGTCCTCTTCATCGAGAAGCTGGCCGTTGAGGCTGAGCAGACCGTGAAGTTCGACCAGGTCCTGGCTGTCCTGGACGGCGAGAATTCCAAGATCGGTGTTCCCACCGTGGAGGGCGCTGTTGTTGAGGCCAAGGTCGTGAAGAACGGCAAGGGCAAGAAGATCGACGTGCTGAAGTACAAGGCGAAGAAGAACGAGAAGACCCACATCGGTCATCGTCAGCCCTATACCAAGGTCGAGATCACCAAGATCGCTCTGTAATTTAAGAGTATGACCAAGATCGAGTTTTTTACCGAGGACGAGCGGATCACAGGATTCTCCGTCTCCGGTCACAGCGGTTACGCCGAGGCGGGCAGCGATATCGTCTGCGCCGCGGTTTCCGCCGCTGTCGCCATGGCTGAGGCCACCATCAATGATGTGTGCGGCGCAAAGGCCAAGGTTCGCGTCAAGGAGGCAGACGCCCGTATTACTTTGACGCTGCCCGTAAGCTGCGATGAAGAGGAAAGCGTTCAGGCTTGTTTGGCCGGTATGATGCTGTATCTTTGCAGCCTGCGGGATGAATATCCCGACAACATCGAAGTTTTGGAGGTGTAATACAATGCTGAAGATTGGTATTCAGTTCTTCGCTCACCACAAGGGCGGCGGTTCCACCAAGAACGGCCGTGATTCCGAGTCCAAGCGGCTGGGCTGCAAGCGTGCTGACGGTCAGTTCGTTCTGGCCGGCAACATCCTGGTTCGCCAGAGAGGCACCCACATCCATCCCGGCACCAACGTTGGTATCGGCAAGGATGATACCCTGTTCGCCCTGGTTGACGGCACCGTCAAGTTTGAGCGCATGGGCAAGGATCGTCGGAAGTGCTCCGTTTACGCTGAGCAGTAAGACAAAACTATGAATGAAGGACTGCTGCGGAAGAGGCGGCAGTCCTTTTTTTGAAATCCGGGTGGCAGAGAAAAGGGCGGCTTTGCCTCTTTCGTGGACGTGTACTGCCCCTTATCCGTCGCTGCGGCGACACCTTCCCCCAGGGGAAGGCATGGGGAGGGCGCTCTTTTCTGTGTCATCCACCGAGAAATATGGAGGGAAACGATGTTTGTAGATAAGGTGAGAATTACAGTCTGCGGCGGACGGGGCGGCGATGGGGCCGTGGCCTTCCACCGGGAGAAGTATGTGGCCTCCGGCGGCCCTGACGGCGGCGACGGCGGCCATGGCGGCAGCGTGATCCTGCGGGTCAACGACAATCTGTCCACGCTGCTGGATTTTCGCTATAAGCGGAAATATGCCGCCCAGTCCGGCGCCAACGGTCTGGGCCGGAATATGAGCGGCAAGCGGGGGGAGCCTTTGGTGATCGAGGTTCCCCGGGGTACCGTGGTCCGGGATGCGGAGACCAACCAGATCATTGTGGATATGTCCACCGGCGAGGATTTCGTCATCGCCAAGGGCGGTCGGGGCGGCTGGGGCAATGCCCATTATGCCACGGCCACCCGGCAGGTGCCCCGCTTTGCCAAGGTTGGCCTCAAGGGCCAGGAACGGGACGTGATCCTGGAGCTGAAGCTGTTGGCGGACGTAGGTCTGGTGGGCTTCCCCAATGTGGGCAAATCCACCCTGCTGTCCGTCACCTCCAACGCACGGCCCAAAATCGCCAATTACCACTTTACCACCCTGTTTCCCAACCTGGGCGTGATCTATGTGGACGAGGGCGTGTCCTTTGTCATGGCCGATATCCCCGGTATTATTGAGGGGGCCGCCGAGGGCGCGGGCCTGGGCCATGATTTCCTGCGGCATATTGACCGCTGCCGCCTGCTGGTCCACGTGGTGGATGTATCCGGCAGCGAGGGGAGAGACCCTGTGGACGATTTCAACGCCATCTGCGACGAGCTGGCCAACTACTCCGTAGACCTGTCCAACCGGCCTATGATCGTAGCCGCCAACAAGATCGACCTTCTGCCCCCGGACAGCGACAACCTCCGGCGGCTGCGCGCCTGCGTGGAGGCCGCGGGCTGTGAGCTGTATGAGATCTCCGCCGGCACTACCCAGGGCACCCGGAATCTTATGCGGGTTGTGGCCGAAAAGCTGCGGACCCTGCCGCCTGTGACGATTTATGAGCCGGAATATGTGGAGAAGCAGCCGGAGGCAGGCGATCCCCAGGAGCTGACGATCGAGCACCTGGGCTCTACCTGGGTCGTCACCGGCGCCTGGCTGGAGCGGCTGGTGCAGAATATCAATTTTGACGACTACGAATCCCGGAACTATTTCGACCAGATGCTCCGCAAATGCGGCCTCTTCTCCCGCCTGGAAGAAATGGGCATCCAGGACGGGGACACCGTGGATATTTACGATCTGCAATTTGAGTATATGCGGTAAAAAAGTCCCTCAGGAACGGCACAGCCGCTGTTCCTGAGGGGTATTTTTATACGCTCAACGCCTCTTTTTTATCCTGGTACTGTTCCCACAGGTCGTCGCTCATTTCCTGGAAGATCCGTTTGGCCCGGAAGGTGCCGTCGGAGAGACGGGAAAGGGAGAGCGTAACATAAAATTCGTCCCTTTCCTCGTCCTGGCCGTAGCTGACGTAATTCTGCTTCCAGTCGTGGATCCAGCCCTCGCAGGTGACGGCCTTGCCGCACCAGGGGCAGGGGAAGCGGAGTAGGTCCGGGTCCTGCAAAACGGCCTGCTGGCTGTCAAAGCCGCGGTCGTTGGGGGCCTCGGCAAAGACCCGGGAGGCATATTCGTCCAGGTATTCCTCCAGATCCAGATGGTCGCAGATCTTGGCGGTGTTTACGGAGTCGTTCATGGCGTCGTGGGCATCGCCGCCTGTTTCCTGGAGAACCTCCATAGCGTACTCCAGAGAATACTTTACGGTGCTGCGCATGATCTCCCGGCCGAAGATCCGCTGCAGATCGTACCAATCCGGCAAATCGGAAATATCGATGCCGTAGAGAGCCATATTGTCGATCAGCGTAGGAAGATCGCTCATGCTCCAGGTCATGAAAGCGTATTCCTCGCCGCACCAGTCGATGAATTTCTGATAGGCTTCCGGGAAGGAAAGCCCCTGTTCCTCCAGCAGTTTGTCGTGGATGCCGGTGAGGGACGCGATACGTTTGTGCATCCTGGGGTAGTATTTTGGCTTGCTGTACACCCGCAGGGTGTCGATGATGTGAAAATGCTCGTCCAGCTTGGCCGCGCCGATCTCAATGATCTCCCCGGGCAGATAAAAGGGTTCCCGGATAGCCGTAGCCTCTTCCGTTGGTTGGTTCCATTCCAGATCAAAAATAATGTAGTTCATGGTTCTCTTCCTTTTACGCAATATGGGCGGCAAGCTGCCGCCCAAGTGTTTTCATTTTTTAGCCACCGTCGGCATGGGCATATCGTCGTAGCCAAAGACCTCCCGGACCTTCTTGTAGATCTCCGTATAGGTCTTGCCGTTGTCCTTGTACCGCCAGCCCGCGCCGGCGTAGGGCTCCTTGCCGTAGAAATTGGTTACGCAGTCCGGGTGAATTTCTTTGAAGATCTTCTGCTCGTCTGCCGGGACCCGGGTCTGCTTGCACATGAATTGTTCCAGAGGCAGGCCGTCCAGCGCGTGAAGGTCCGAGACCTTGGAATAGCAGATGTTCAGGTTTTTAAGTCCCTCGCAGCCTGCCAGAGGATCAATGGATTCCAGCTTGTAGCAGTAGGCCAGCTCCAGAAATTCCAGCTTCTTGCAGTTTTCAAAGCCATCCAGCTGCTTGACCGCGCAGCCGGAGGCAATGAGAATTTCCAGGTCCGGCATATAGCCTACAAAGCTCAGGTCCGTCAGAGTTTCGTTGTGGCCGATGTCCATATATTTGGTCCGCCAGCAGTATTTGAGATTCTCGCAGGTGTCGTCAAAGACATTGTAAACGGCACGGATGGTTTCCGCGTTGGTCCAGGCGCTGTATTTGCCGAACTGGATGCGCCAGACCAGCTCCGTTCTGGGATATTCCGCCCGAATGGAGGCCATGGTCTCGTTGTCCAGCCCGCAGCTGTCCAGCACAAAGGCTTTACAGTCTGTCATGATGGCCAGAGCCTGCTTCAGGGCGGGAATGTCATTTTCCGTCAGGGATAGATCCTTGAATTCCACTTTGGAATCGTTGGTGGAAATCTGCTTGCCGAAGAGTGTAAAGGTATAGTGAAAGCTTGCGTCAGGGGCGGCGTTCACCAGCCATTCCACGTCGGCCTGGCTCAGACTGCTGGTACCGTCGGTTCGCATCAGCTCCACGGTCTCCAGCTGGGGAAGCCGGGCCAGAGTCTCCTGGGCGGCGTTGATCTGGTCGGGGGTCAGACCGGAGAGATCCAGGGAAGTGGTGTCGGCGGTGAACTCCTGTCCCGCCAGCCCCAGGGTATAGCTGATCTCCAGATCCGGATATTCATTTTGCAGATTGCTCAGCTCGTCAGCGGTCAGGCAGGTCTTTGGAAGGATCAGCTTTTTTGTGTCCTTGAGAAAGGCCAGATTGGTCATCAGGGCTTCGTAATCCGTTTCCTCGGCGGTCAGGGTGATCTCCGGGGAGCCGTGGGCCACGGTTTTCTTGCCCAGGTCCACCGTATAGATGATATTGACCTCCGGATGGCTCCGGGCGTATACCTCCAGAGCGGGGTAGGCTGTGGAACCGGTGGCGTCCAGAAGGGTCAGGTTCTTGTAGTTTTCCAGGTCGCCCAGATTTTCATAGGTAACGACCGTCTGCAATTCCGTCGCCAGGTATTTTGGGTCCGTGGTTTCCGGTGGAACGGTGGTGGTTTCCACAGGCGTTTCCTGCCTGCCGCAGCCAGTGAGAAGCAGGAGCAGCAGGAGCAGGACCGTGTGTTTTTTGATATTTCCGCGCAAGCCCATGGGGTATGGCCTCCAGTAAACATAATGCAGTTACTATAGCACAGCTGCCCCAAAATTGCAAGAAACCGGCGGAAGAATTAAGGATTTTTCAAATATTTCTCCACGGATGCCGCGGCCAGAGCACCGTCGGATACGGCGGTGACGATCTGCCGCAGCGGCTTTTTCCGGATATCCCCCGCGGCAAAGACGCCCGGAAGATTGGCCGCGAGATATTCATCGGCATATACATAGCCCTGAGAGTCTCTGTTCAGGGCCTGGGGGAGAAAGGACGTATTCGGAGTACGGCCGATGGCGATGAACAGGCCGTCGCAGGGAAGGGTCTGCTCCCCGTGGGCGGGAAGCGTCCGCAGAACAATGCCGCGGACCGTTTCTTCTCCGAGTATGCGCGAAATGGTCCGGTTTTGCAGCAGCTGGATATTCGGCGTTTCGTTCAGCTTTTTCAGCAGACCTTCCTGGGCGGTGAAGCTGTCCCGCCGATGGACGACATAAACCTTCCGGCACAGCTTCGCCAGATACAGCGCCTCGCTGACGGCGGAATTCCCGCCCCCAACGACGCAGACGGTTTTTCCCCGGAAGAAAAAACCGTCGCACAGGGCGCAGTAGCTGACGCCCCGGCCCAGCAGCCGGGTCTCCTCCGGCAGTCCCAGCTTTCTGGGGGACGCTCCCGCGGCGAGAATCACCGTTCTGGCCCGGTAGTCCTGTTTTTCGCCACGCAGCGCCTTGCAGGGACCGGAGAGGGACGCGCCCAGTATGGGATCGTTCCGGATGGTCAGTCCGGCGCTGCTTGCCTGCCGGACCATGGCGTCGGCCAGAGCCGGACCGGAAACGGAACCTGTGCCCGGGTAGTTTTCGATGGCGTCCGTCAGCAGGAGCTGCCCGCCCAGAGTTGTACCTTCCAGAAGCAGGGTCCGCAGACCCGCCCGGGCGCAGTACAGTCCGGCGGTCAGGCCCGCCGGGCCGCCGCCGATGATGATGGTGTCCCAGATGTTTTCCATAAAAATCGTCCCCTTTTTCCGGAAGCTTTCCCGGAAAAAGGGGACGGTATGCGTTTTCTTACCGCTCCGCTTCCAGCAGCATCTTTGCCAGCCGGTGCGTTACCTCCGCGCAGCGATGGGCGGACAGGGTTTCAAAGGTGGGGTAGTCCATTTCGGCGCTGTTGTCGGCCTTGTCGGAAATGGCCCGCAGGATCACAAAGGGAACGCCGTTGCGATAAGCGGTCTGGGCAATGGCCGTGCCCTCCATTTCGGTGCAGAGGGCCTGGGTCTTTTCAATGATGAAGTCCTTCTTTTCCTTGCTGGCGATGAACTGGTCGCCGCTGGCAACCCGGCCGATTTTGGTATGGCCGGGGTTCACGGCTTCGGCGGCGGAGAAGGCGTAGGCCATGAGGGTTTCGTCCGCCGGGAAGGCAATGACATCCATGCCGGGCACCTTGCCGTAAGGGTAGCCGAAGTGGACGCAGTCAAAGTCATGGTACATGGCGTCCCGGCTGACTACCAGGTCCGCAATGTCCAGGTCGTTGGAAAGGGAACCGGCAATGCCGGTGTTTACAAGGTGGGTAACGCCGAAGCGGGAGCAGAGGATCTGGGCGCACAGAGCGGCGTTGACCTTGCCCACACCGCACTGGACGATGACGGCGGGCAGCCCGTCCAGAGTGCCCTCGTAAAAGGTGCTTCCGGCGATCTCTTTCGCGGTGTGACCGGCCATGGACTCCACCAGGGTTTCCACCTCCTGGGTCATGGCGCCGATGATTCCGAGTTTTGTCATGGTTTCCTCCTTATTCCGGGTAAGTAAGCCGGTCGGGCGTGATGGTTTCCAGCAGGGCGGCGTAGCGCTTGCCCCAGTAGTTGGCCATGGAGAGGTTCATGTCCAGATAGTTGCCGCAGTCTTTTGGGCTGGCTCCGGGGACCTCGCCCCGGTAGTCCCGGATAAAGCGGAAGCAGTCCGTGACAAGGGGCAGCACGTCCCGGGAGGAAAGATCCCCCGCAAGCAGCAGATAGAAGCCTGTCCGGCAGCCCATGGGGCCGAAGTAGAGGATCCGGTCCTTCCAGACGGGGTCGTTCCGCAGAAAGGTTGCGGCCAGGTGCTCGATGGTGTGGACCTCCGCAGTATTCATGACCGGCTCTTCGTTGGGACTGGTAAGCCGCAGGTCGAAGGTGGTGAGGGTTTCCGTCCCTACGGCGTCCTTCCGGGAGACGTAAAGCCCGGGCTGGAGGCGGATATGGTCAATGGTGAAGCTTGTAATTTTTTCCATGGAAGACCCTCCGGGGTAATTTCATATTTTCCCGGACATGATACCACAGAAAAGGTCGAAAAGCAAGGAAAGCCCCGGAAGAAAGCCGAGAAAGATTCATGGATTCTTAAACATGTTTTATGTCAATTCGGCTTGCTTTTTTTCTGTGGGGATGATAGAATATCATTGACTATACCATAAGGTAGGGATTTGCCATGGATAAGAACGATTTTGACGTCGATTTTGATTTTGGAAAAGACCTGGGCTTTGACCCGGAGGAGTTCCTGGGCAGTGACGATCCCGGGGATTTTGATATGTCGCAGTTTGACGATGAGGATCTGAACCTGTCGGATATTCTGGGGGAGGACGGCGCGGATCAGGGGGCGGACTTCCAGGACTATAATATGGAGGAGGAGAAAGCCCGGAGCGAGGACAGCTTTGAGCCTTATCCCGATGATGCCGGACAGACCGCGGACGATGCCGACTACGGCGAGAGCGAGGACCTGGGCGAAGAGCTGTATTTCCCCAAGCGTGACCGCCGGCAGTCTGCCGATCAGGGCTTTGATCCCGACAGCTTTGACCCGGATGCCTATGCCCAGGACAGCTATTCCCCCGAGGATTATGCCCCGGAGGAGGGCGGCGAATACGACCCGGACGTGGACCCCTACACCCAGGGCACAGAGCCAGTGGACGAGCCCAGCACCCGGGAGGACCGGAAGAAGCTGAATCTTTCCAAGCTCTTTAACTTCAGGAAGAAGCCCCGCGGCGCGGCTGACCCGGAGGATAATACCGATCCTGAGAAGCGGGAGCGGACCCGGAGGTCCGCCAAGCCCGGCTTTTTCTCCAAATTCTTGGACTGGTATATGGAGCCCATCAACCGGCGCAACGAGCCGGAGCAGGAATATGTGGATGAGAACGGCCGCCGCCGCAGAAGAAGAAAGCCCACCAAGGAGCAGATCTTCAAGGAGGCCTACCTGCCCGCCATCATCGCGGGCGTGGCGGTGATTCTGATCCTGTCCTTTGTGATTGGCGCCATTTCCAACGGCTTCAAGCACAAGAAGCTCAAGGATGAACAGGCCCAGCAGTCCTCCATTGCCGCTCAGCAGCAGGCGGATGAGGCGGCGGCAGCCTACCAGCAGCTGCTGGCAGAGGCCGAATTGAAGGCTACGGAATACGACTATGACGGGGCCATCGCCGTGCTGGACAGCCTGACCGATACCTCCGAGGAGGTCAAGAACGAGCTGACGGCGAAGAAGGCCGCCTATATGAACGAGAAATCCAAGCTGGTGGAGTGGAAGGACGTAAACGCCATTCCCAACCTGTCCTTCCATGTGCTTATCAACGATCCCCAGCGGGCCTATGCGGACACGGAGCTTGGCGGACTGTACAACAGGAACTTCGTGACCACCGGGGAATTCTCCAAGATCCTGGACCAGCTGTATAACAACGGCTATGTTCTGGTGGATATGAAGAGCTTTGTGGCCAGCAATCAGGACCTGACCGGTACCATGAATTTCTCCTACAATTCCATCTATCTGCCCGAGGGCAAAAAGCCTGTCATGATCTCCGAGACCATGGTCAACTACTTTGAGTATATGATCGACGGCAACGATGACGGCGAGCCGGACGCCGGCGGCGACGGCTTTGCAAGCAAGCTGGTAGTGGACGGCAACGGCGACATCAAGGCAGAGTATGTGGACACCTCCAACCAGGCCCTGACCGGCGACTACGACCTGGTGCCCATTCTGGAGACCTTCATCAAGGCGCACCCGGATTTCGTCTATAAGGGCTCCCGGGCGACTCTGGCTGTCTCCGGGTCCAAGGGCGTATTCGGCTACCGGACCGACAGCTCCTATGTGGCTACCAAGGGCCAGGAGTACCGGGACCAGCAGGCGGCCGAGGCCAAGGTGGTTGTGGACGCGCTGCGGGAGAAGGGCTATACCATCGCCTGCTATACCTATGCCAATGTGAACTACCGCAGCAAGAGCGTCAACGAGGTCCGGACGGATATTCAGAACTTTACCAACCAGGCGATTCCCGTGCTGGGCGATGTGGACACCATTATCTTTGCCCAGGGTGTGGATCTGGACAGCTACTCCGGCAACAAGTTTGATGTACTTTATGACGCGGGCTATCGCTATTTCATCGGCGCGGCCCAGGAGCTCAAGACCGAGATCAATATTACCTATGTCCATCAGAATCGCCTGATGGTCACAGGTAATGCCCTGGCCTGGCACAGCAACCTCTTCACAAGCTACTTTGACTGCAATGTGGTGCTGGATGTGGCCAGCCGCGGCAACGTGCCCAACTAAGAAAAGAAAGCAGAGGGATGGCAATGGACGCGGATATTGTCAGAGAGGTGGAGTTTTCCCGGACTCTGCGGGGGTATAACATGGCGGAGGTGGACGCTTTCCTGGAAAAGATGGAGGGGATGTTCCGCCGCCGGGACCTGGAGCAGGAGAACGCGGAAAAGAGATTGCAGCAGGAGATCCAGAGGGGAATCGTACAGGAGCAGCAGCTTGCGCTTCTGCGCGCTGAGCTGGAGGATCTGCGGCAGCAGGGGCAGAATATGGAATCCGAGCTGAACCGGGTGCGGGAGAACCTGCACAGGGAGGAAGCATATGCTGCCCGGCTCCAGGCGGAGCTGGAGCAGATCCGCTCCGCTCTGGCCGCCGCTCAGGCGGACGCTGTCCAGGCGGACCAGCGCTGTAAGATTCTGGAAGAGAGTCTGGAGAAAAGCGCGGAAAGAATGCCGGAAAAAGCCCCGGGCGCGCAGCCCCAGAGCCGGTTGGCAGAGGTCAGCGCCGCGGCAAAGGATTCCCTGAAAAAGCTCTCCGGCAGCCTGCGGGCCATGCGGAAGTAGAGAACGGCGACGCCGTTGTAAAGAATCAACAGGAGCGGCAATCTTTCCGCCCCTGTTGATTTTTTTACAACGTTGCGAAGAAATAAATTACGCCATAGACTACCGACGCGCTGAGCCCATAAACGATGACCGGCCCCGCAATGGTGAACATCTTGGCCCCCACACCCAGGACGAAGCCCTCCGTCTGGAATTCCACCGCCGGGGCGACGATGGCGTTGGCGAAGCCCGTAATGGGCACCAGGGTTCCGGCTCCAGCGATTTTGGCAATGTCGTCATACAGGCTCAGCCCTGTCAGCAAGGCGGAAAGGGCCACCAGCGTCATGGAGGCCGCCGTCCCGGCGTCCTGCTTGCCGGCCCCCATATTGCCGTAGAGCGTCATCAGGCACTGTCCCAGCAGGCAGATCAGCCCACCGATGACAAAGGCACACGCGCAGTCCTTCCCGATGGGGGATTTGGGACTGATCTCTTTTACAAGCTTGGCATATTGTTTTTGGGTCATAGAAATCCCTCCTGCTTACAGGATACCCATTCCTGCGGAAAAAACTCATTCTTGCAAACATGCCCCCGCTTTGCTACAATAAACGGGAAGAGGTGAAGCTATGGAGATCCTATACAGCGATGGAGATATTCTGGTCTGCGTCAAGCCCGCCCGGGTGCTGTCCACGGACGAGCCCGGAGGCTTGCCGGAGCTTGTGCGGCAGGCGTTGGGAGACGAAAAGGCCGACGTTCGGACGGTCCACCGGCTGGACCGGGTGGTCAGCGGCCTGATGGTGCTGGCCCGGAACGCCGCCAGCGCCTCAGAGCTTTCCCGGCAAATCCGGGAAGGGACCTTCGGAAAGGAATATCTTGCCGTGGTTCATGGCGTCCCGGCAGAACAGAGCGGCACACTCCGGGACCTTCTGGGCCGGGACAAGGCCCGGCGCATGACCTTTGTAGCGGAAAAGTACGCCAAGGGCGTCCAGGAAGCGGTCCTGGACTACGCGGTATTGGGGTCAGAGGAACAGCTGAGCAAGGTCCGCGTTCGCCTGCATACGGGACGCACCCACCAGATCCGGGTGCAATTTGCCAGCCGCGGGATGCCGCTGGTAGGGGAGCGGAAGTATTCCGAATTGAATGACCCCTGCGAGATCGCCCTGTGGTCTTACCGCCTGACTTTTTCCCACCCGGCAACCGGTGAAAAAATAGAGTTTTCCAAGGAGCCGCCCCAGGCGTTTCCCTGGAATGTATTTGAATAAGGAGACAGAACAATGCCCAATTACGATTTTTTTCAGCATAAAAAATGTGAGTATTTCCCCTGTCATCAGGGTGCGGACCCGGAGACCTTCAGCTGCCTGTTCTGCTATTGCCCGCTGTACGCTCTGGGCGAAAACTGCGGCGGCAGCTTTACCTACACCAAGGACGGCATTAAGGATTGCTCAAGGTGCCTGCGGCCCCACAGACGGGAGAATTACAACGCCATCTGTGAAAAAATGTCCGGCATTCTGGAATTGGCCAGAAAAAAGGACTGAAAGAAATCCAATAGGAGGGGATCCCTATGGAAAAAATGAAAAAGAAGTTGGGCTTCGGCTTTATGCGTCTGCCCATGAAGGATGGGCAGGCGGATATCCGGCAGACCTGCGATATGGTGGACCTGTTTCTGGAGCGGGGCTTCAACTATTTCGATACGGCCCGGGGCTACCTGGACGGTAAGGCGGAGACGCTGCTGCGTACCTGCCTGACCAGCCGGCACCCCAGGCAAAGCTATCTTCTGACGGATAAGCTCTCCGGGAATTATTTCAGGACCGAGGCGGATATCCGGCCTCTGTTTGAAAGCCAGCTGGCGGACTGCGGGGTGGACTACTTTGATTTCTACCTGATGCACTCCCAGTGCCGGGAAAACTACGACCAATATCAGCGCTGCCGCGCCTATGAAACTGCCTTTGCCCTGAAAGCCGAGGGAAAGATCCGCCATGTGGGCATTTCCTTCCACGACACGGCGGATTTCCTGGACCAGATCCTGACGGAGCACCCGGAGATTGAGATCGTCCAGCTCCAGTTCAACTATCTGGACTATGAGGACCCGGCGATCCAGAGCGGGCTTTGCTATGAGGTCTGCCGGAAGCACGGGAAGCCTGTGCTGGTTATGGAGCCGGTCAAGGGCGGCCGGCTGACCCAGTTGCCGGAAAAGGCCCGGAAAATCCTGGACGAGCTCCACGGCGGCAGCAGCGCCAGCTACGCTATCCGCTTTGCCGCGGGCTTTGAGAATATCAGAATGGTGCTCTCCGGTATGAGCTCCATAGAGCAGGTCAGGGACAATACGGATTACATGACGGATTTCAAACCCCTGGACGACCGGGAGCGGAAAGCCCTTTCTGAGGTTTGCCAGGTATTCCGGGGCATGCATCTGATCCCCTGTACCGCCTGCCGCTACTGCGAGGCCGGGTGCCCGAAGAAGATCCACATTCCAGACCTCTTCGCCGTCCTGAATGCCCGCCAGATCTACAACGACTGGAACGGCGAATTCTATTACGGCGTCCATACCCAGAACGGCGGCAGAGCCTCGGACTGCGTGAAATGCGGCCAGTGCGAGAAGATCTGCCCCCAGCATTTACATATCCGGGACCTGCTGGAGCAGGTGGCCGCGGTTTATGACAAAAAGGCGGAAGAACCCGGCCAAACTTGACAGAACAGTTTCCGGGCGCTATACTGTCCGCAAAAGAGAGAATGGAGAACCTTTGTATGCTTGCTTCCGCCCAGGGAAAGAACCTGAACCGCTATGTGCCGGACTATGTGCTGTTTGACCTGGAAACCACAGGGATTTCCTGCAATTGTGACGATGTGATCGAGATTTCCGCCGTGAAGGTCCGGGGAGGGGAGATCGTGGACAGCTTTTCGTCCCTGGTCAACCCCGGCAGGCCCATCCCTTGGGCGGCCAGCCAGGTGAACAATATCACGGACGAAATGGTATCCGACGCCCCGACGATGGAGGAGATCCTGCCCCGGTTTCTGAACTTCTTCGGCGACGATGTGCTGGTGGGCCACAACATTGAGCGGTTCGACCTGAAATTTCTTGCCCGGGACTGCCGGACCCGGTTCGGTCTGGTGCCGGATAATGACTATGTGGATACCCTGCGCTTTGCCCGCTGCCGCCTGGCAGGACTTTCCACCTACCGCCTGACGGCCCTGGCGGAGCACTACGGCCTTTCCACCTTCGGCGCCCACCGGGCGCTGACCGACTGCCGGATGAACCAGCAGGTATTCGAGCGGCTGGCCCGGGAGCCGGAGACCAGCGCCGCGCCGGAAAAGCTGTGTCCCCTCTGCGGCGCGCCGCTGGCCAGACGCCGGGGCCGGTTCGGCGCGTTTTATGGCTGCACCGGCTATCCAATTTGCCGGTACACGGAGAATATTCCGTAAAATTTTGAATTATATGCATGGAAAAGCAGGAAAATGGAGCGAATTTCAGCCCCATTTTCCTGCTTTTTTGCTTTTTTATTCGAGAAACCCCAAAAAGAACAGAATTTTGCGGAAAAACGGGGGAGAATGTGGAAAACCGCACTATGCAGCCGGTTAATTGTTTTTTCTGTAAAATTCAGGTATCATACAGGAAAAACAAAAAGAAAGATGCGTGAGGAAATGAAACAAGGGCGCTATGAAGAGAAGAAACGCTCTTCCCCAAAGAAAAAATGGCTCTGGCTTCTGCTGCTGATCCCTTTGGTCCTGGGGATCGGGGTCTATGGCTTTCTCCAGGTGGGGAAGCCCAAAGCCGAAACGCCCAACGGCGTGAGCGCGGACCAATTCGGAGACGGCGAAAAGGACCCGGATTCCATAGCGATCCCCGGCTATGAGGGTATCGACCTGAAAGCGGATACCCGGCAGCAGACGGTTGGCCTGCCCAACCCCAGCCAGAATACCTGCTATTTCCAGATCACCCTGTCCCTGGAGGACGGTACTGTGCTGTGGCAGTCTGAGCTGGTGGAGCCGGGAGAGGTCTCGGAACCCATGAAGCTGAATGAGGCATTGCCGGCGGGGACCTACCCCAACGCCGTGCTGCATTTTTCCTGCTATACCATGGACGGCTCTATGACCCCGCTGAACAGCGCGGAGACAGGGCTGACGCTTTGGGTCAGATAGGAGGTGTATATCATGCGGAAAATAGGCTGTGTTTTGGCTGCGCTGTGCCTGGTGCTGTGCTGCTCCGGGACGGCTTTCGCGGATTCTACGGTCATTACGGTGGAGGTCCCCCAGCCCAGCTACCAGCTGAGCATTCCCTCCGGCAGCGCCATGGGGTATGGGGACGCGTCCTGTACGCTGGGTGTTCCAACGGTCACGGCGGCTTCCGGCTTCCGGGAGGGCATGGGGTTGAAGCTTTCCGTCAGCTACAGCGGCAGCTTTTCCAGCCCCGGGGTCTCCACGGTAATTCCTTACCGTTTCGCCTTCCGCACCGGAAACGGGGAGATCGGCTGGAATTCGGGAGACTGCCTTTATTTCAGCCGGACGGAGGATGGCGGGCTGACCCCCAACGGCCATACGGCGGAGGGCGCGGTGCCGGAGGCGATTCTGCTGTACGTTTCCCCCGCCGACTGGCAGACCGCCTACCCGGGCAGCTATGCGGCGGTCATCAACTACAGCGCCTCTGTGACCATGGAATAAATCTGTAAAATTCCCGAGAGGGTAAAATAAAAGGAGACAAAAATCATGAGAAAAACAATTGCACTGATCCTTGCGGTCTGCACCCTGCTGTCCTTCACGGTGGCGGCCTCCGCGGACACCTTTACCAGCACAACGACTCTGACTACCAAGGTCCCGGCTGCAAGCTATACGATGAAGATCCCTGCTAACCAGACGATTGAGTATGGTCTTGTGACAAAGAAAATTGGAAATGTGACGATCGAAGAATCGACAGGTTTTTCAGAGTTGAAAAGAATTGAGGTAGCAGTGGGCACTACGGAGTTCACCAGCGAGAAAGTCAATACGACAATTCCTTATACGTTCAGCCTTAGATGGAGTTCAGGCAATAGTTGTGGCTTTAGTTATGCGGGCGTGGTAGTGGTACTGCTCTTTGAGGGCCAGCAAGACGGAACAGTTAAGAGCCGTGCGACTGCCTACCTCGAAAAAGATGGCAGTCGCAAGAATCCGGAGGGAGAGTTGGAGCATATGGAAGTCGGCATCACTCCCCGTTCCTGGGACAAAGCTCTGGCAGGCGACTATACCTCCACGATTACCTTCACCTCCAAGGTTGTAGCTGTAACGTAATACCGTTGTCGGAATTTTGAAAAATCGAGTATTCCGGGCGGGCACATTCTTCGCCCTTCTCATTTTGCTGCTTCTGCCCGCTTTCGCGGACAGCCAGTCGCTGACGCTGTATACAACGGTGCCGGAACGGGCGAAGCTTTCCGTTGAGCTGCATGGAGAGGGAACCGTCCAGGTTGAAGATGCGCTGTTCTCCGACTCCGGCGATGCTGCCCTGATCCTTCGGGATCCATGGCAGGCGGCTTTCACGCCGGGCAGCGGCTGCCGTCTGAAGCAGGTCCTGTGGAACGGGCAGGATGTGACGGCGCGGGTGCGCGGCGGAAAGCTGCGGCTCAGTCCGGAGGCGGGAGAAAATACGCTTTTGGTGGTATTCTCCCGGGAAACGGAGGGAACGAACCCCCGCACCGGCGACGCCGGACCGGCGTTGGCCCTGCTCACCGCCGGGGCTTCCGCCCTATGCCTGCTGCTTTTGAGAAAGATAAAACAATAAAAATGGGGCTGCCGCAAAAGGATTTTGCGGCAGCCCCACAGATTTTTTACAACCTTTCCGCCGCCTTGTTCCAGTTCAGACGGAAGAGGTAGATAACGAAGAGAATGCAGCTGACCGTCCAGGTCAGGGGATAGGCCCAGGAGATCATGCGGAACTCGTGGATGAATCGCAGAATGACCGTCACGTAAATGCTCCGCAGCACGCACCAGCAGCCCAGCATCACCGCCATGGGCACCGTGGATTTGCCGCAGCCCCGGAGAATGCCCGCCGAACAGTGGGCCAGGGCCAGCATGCAGTAAAAGAGCGTGTCGATGCGGGCGTGGGTAACGCCGTAGACAATGGATTCCGGATCGCTGATGAAGAGTTTCAGAAGCTGGGGAATGGAGAGATACATAATGACGCCGATGATCTCCGCCGCGATCATCGCGGAGAGGACCCCGAACAGGGATCCCTTCTTGGCCCGCTCTATGTTGCCCGCCCCCAGATTTTGGCTGACGAAGGTGGGCAGGGTCATGCTCATGGCGGTTACGGGCAGAAAGGCGAAGCCCTCTACCTTGGTGTAGGCCCCCAGGCCGCTCATGGCGTAAGCGCCGAAGGAATTGACATTGGACTGGATCACCACGTTGCCCAGACTGATAACGGCGTTCTGGACGCCGGTGGGCAGGCCCTGACGGATGATCCGGGCCATCATCTCCCCATCCCAGTGGATCAGCCGGAAATTCAGCCGCAGGTGCTCCTCCGGCTCCCGCAGCATCCGGGTCAGACACAGCGCCACGCTGAGTCCCTGAGCGATCACCGTCGCCACCGCCGCACCGGTAACATCCCAGTGGAACCCGGCCACGAACAGCAGATCCAGCGCCACGTTGGTGGCGGAGGAAATGCCCAGGTAGTACAGCGGCCGCAGGCTGTCGCCCTGGGCCTGCATGATGGACATGCAGATGTTGTACAGCACGATGGTGGTCACGCCGCCGAAGTACACCCGGAAATATTGCAGGGAATAGGGGAGCACGTCTGCGGGGGTTTTCATCCAGACCAGGAGCTTCGGAACGATCAGCAGCCCCGCCGCCGTGGCAATGACAGAGGCGGCGATGCCGAAGAAGAAGTCCGTGTGGATGGCCTTCTGGGTGTTGGCGTTGTCTCGCGCGCCGAAGTACCGGGAGATGACCACGCCGCCGCCGATACCAATGCCGCTGAAAAAGCCGATAATCAGAAAAGTCAGATTGCCGCCGCTGCTGACGGCGGCAAAGGCGTTGTTGCTGGCAAAATTGCCGATGACCCAGGCGTCTGCCATGTTGTAAAACTGCTGCAACAGCTGCCCCAGGAACAGCGGCAGCGCGAAACGCAGAATGGAGCCGGGGATGCTGCCGGTGGTCAGGGATTGGGTCTTTTTCACTTGGGCGTTCATTTCATGTCCTTTCTATATCCGTGATTCACGCCCCTGCGTTCAGGCAGGGGCGCAAACAATTATTTCCGTCTCTCCAGAATGGCGTCCAGCAGTCTGGAGGCCACCTGATCCTTGCCCATAAGGGGCAGCTCCTGGGTGCCGTCGGCGGTCAGAATGGTGACGACGTTGGTGTCCACCCCGAAGCCCGCGCCTGCCACCTTCAGATTGTTGGCGGCGATCATATCCAGGTGCTTTTTGGAAAGCTTTTTCCGGGAATTCTCCACCATATCCCGGGTCTCCATGGAGAAGCCGCAGACGAACAGCCCCGGATGCCGGTGCTCAGCCACCCAGCCCAGAATGTCGTCTGTCCGTTCCAGGGGGATGGACAGATCGCCCGATTGCTTTTTGATTTTGTCCTCGGCGACGCTGACGGGCCGGTAGTCGGCCACGGCGGCGGCCTTGATGAGGATATCCGTCTCCGGAAGCGCTGCCTGAACGGCCTGGAACATATCCTTTGCGGAGATCACGTCCACGGTTTTGACCCCGGGGACGGGCTTCAGAGCTGTGGGGCCGGAGATCAGGGTAACGTCCGCCCCCCGCAGCATGGCCTCCCGGGCAATGGCGTAGCCCATGCGGCCGGTGGAGTGGTTGGTGAGATAGCGCACTGGGTCCAGGGCTTCCTGGGTGGGGCCTGCGGTGACGGTGACGCGAAGCCCGGCCATATCCTTCTCCCGGGCCAGCTCCATGGCGATGCAGTCCAACAGTGTTTCCGGCTCCGGCAGCTTGCCGCTGCCCACGTCTTTGCAGGCCAGCATGCCTACGGCAGGCTCAATGATGCCGAAGCCGTATTGCTTCAGTCTGGCGATGTTATCCTGGGTAATGGGGTTTTCCAGCATGGCTGTATTCATGGCCGGGGCCACCAGCTTTTTGCACCGGGCGGCCAGGACCGTAGTGGTCAGCATATCGTCCGCCAGGCCGTTGGCCAGCTTTGCGATGACGTTGGCCGTGGCCGGGGCGATCAGGATCAGGTCCGCCGCCTTTGCCAGGGAGATGTGCTTCACATCGTACTGAAAATCCCTTGCGAAGGTATCCACCACGCACCGGTTGTTGGTCAAGGTCTCAAAGGTCAGGGGCGTAATGAATTTTGTGGCGTTCTCCGTCATGATGACGTGTACCGTGGCCCCAGCCTTACGCAGACCCGAGGCCACATTCGCCATTTTGTAGGCGGCGATCCCGCCGGTAACGCCCAGAAGCACACATTTCCCCTGTAGATTTTCCATAGTATCCCTTCCCGCTTTTTGTTTACGTAAAGTATACCAAAGATACGGAGAATTTGCAACAGGGTATTGCCAACAGGGAAAAAGCCGGGTATAATGAAAATCAGCAGCCCACGGCTTTTCGTTCGCCGGGGTGAGCCTTCCGACAGGGGAATATTGTATGATTCTGGTAGTTGACATCGGCAATACCACGGTTTCCTTCGGCGGCATTGAAATCAGTGACCGCGGCGAGTACCGTGTGGATTTTACCACCAAGCTGGACACGAACTGCACCTGGGACACGGCGGACTATACGGTCCGGCTTCTGAAAAAGCTGCGGCTTCTGGGAAAAGAGACCGCGCTCTTTTCCGGCATTGTGATTTCCAGTGTGGTGCCCAGGGTTCTGGACGTGGTTCGGGAGGCGTTGAATTCCATATTCGGCCTGGAGCCCCTGGTTGTTACCTGCGAGAGTGAGCTGGGGCTGACTCTGGATGTGCCGGAGCCTCAGAAGCTGGGCAGGGACCGCCTGGCGGACAGCGCCTGGGCGGCAGCCCACTATCCGCTGCCCCTGGTGACGGCGGACCTGGGAACGGCGACGACCTTTAATGTCATCAAAGAGGGCGGCGTTTTCTGCGGCGGCGTCATTGCCGCGGGGATGGAGACAGGGCTAAAGGCCCTGGGGACCCATACGGCCCAGCTGCCCAAGCTGGAATTGCGGACCCCGGAGCGGGTCATCGGCAAGAACACCGAGGCATGCATGCTTTCCGGCGCGGTCGTCGGCACGGCTGCATTGCTGGATGGGGTGGTCGCCGCCATTGAACAGGAGCTGGGGAAGACCGTCAGCTTCGTTATCACCGGCGGCGGTGCTGCTTACGTGGACAAGCTGGTGCGCCACCCCCATAGCTATGACCCGGATATGATCCTGAAAGGTCTTGCTTATCTCTACCAGTTAAACAAAACGGAAAAATAAGCTTGCATTTCAGGGAAAGCTTGCTATAATTGGGAATGTTTGCGGCAAACGCTGAAAACATCCGCGCTGTATCCCATTCGGGAACGGCAGCGGAGGAAAAGGGCAGCGCCGCGGCAAATAAACAATGCGTTGTATCCGGCAAAGGACGGAACGACAGCAGGAGGAATTAAATATGAAAACCACAAGTACGAGCGTTCAAAGACTGACGAAGCTTGCCCTGCTGCTGGCCATTGAGCTGGCCATGCGGGCGATCGGTCTGGATTCCATTATGATCGGGCCGCTGAAAATGAGCTTTTTGACCCTGCCCATCGCGGTTGCCGCCATGCTCTGCGGCCCCCTGGAAAGCATGGCCCTGGGCGCGGTATTCGGGATCCTGAGCCTGACGGATGCCATTACCGGCCGCTCTCCCATGACGGGCACTTTCTTCGCCCTGAGTCCTGTGCATACGGTGATCCTGTGTGTGGGCATGCGGATGCTCATGGGCCTTTGCTGCGGCTATGTGTATAAGCTCTGCCGCAAGGCGGATGCCAAGGGCACCTGGAGCTATTTTGTAGGCGCTGTCAGCGCACCGCTGCTGAACACCCTGTTCTTCATGGGCTACATCGTGCTTGTTTTTTACCGCAGCGACTATGTTCAGGCATTGGTCAGCAAGCTGGGCGCCGCGAATCCGCTGATGTTCGTGGTGCTTCTTGTAGGCGTTCAGGGCCTGATCGAGGCCGGCGCCTGCGGTGTCCTGGGCGGCGTCCTGGGCAAGACTCTGGATTCCGTGCTGAAGCGACAGAAATAGATGCGGTACTTGGCTCTCCCTTTGGGAGAGCTGGCGGCGAAGCCGACTGAGAGGGTAAAATATGATAATACCCAAAGATAACAGCCAACTGGAAAACGCCAGACGACTTCGCAGAGAAATGACGCCCCATGAACGCAAGCTATCGACGGTAATGCCCTCTCAGTCACCTGCGGTGACAGCTCTCCCAAAGGGAGAGCCAAGGGGGTGCAGCTAAATAAGAAACGGAGCGTATCGATGCCGATACGCTCCGTCAACTGTTTTACGGCCTCTTGTCTAATTCCGGGTGTCTCTTTTCAGTGATATGGGTTTAATCCCCGCGGTACTGCTTCCGGAGCTTTCGCAATTTCAGTCCGCAGTAGAGGAATGCCCAAGCGTACAAAAGCGTTAGAATAGAAAAGAATATGGTAAAGAGAATGGAGTGCAGTTCCCGGTTTTCGATGCTCTGGACAAAGTTGGGAAGCACGCAGCAGAGAAAGACGATCAAAATCGGCAGCATACGGTTTTTCAGAATATGGTCGATCAGATCAAGTTTGGACGCGCTATCCGAGAACAGGGAGCGGTCTGCTTCAGAGTCTCCCTGGGCAGTGGGTTTGCGGAAGTAAAGCCAGCCGACACACTGGCCGATGTATTCCCAGCCGTAGTCCTGAAACATCTGAAAGTAGTCGCCGCTTTCTTTTCCGTTTTTGAAGTCCAGCCGGTATGTGACATCCTCCGGCGCGCACCGTTCAAAAACGAAGAAACAGGGCGGGACCATTTTTACCAGCTTCCAGCCTTTTTGATGCTGCGTATGCAGCCAGAGTTCTTCTTCCTCGTAATCCGCAATGGTGAAGAAGCGGATAAATGTTTTCTTCTCAGCCATGAATTTCCTCTCCTTTGCTGTTTTTATACAGGCGTTCAATGCGTTTGATTTCCAGGTTCAGTACCTCCGTCCCCAGTTCCGTGATCCGGTAGAGCTTCCTTTTGTCCTCTTCCCGGTCAAAGACGATCAGCCCATCCTTTTCCATTTTGGAAAGAGTCCCATACATGGTCCCCGCGCTGATGGTCACGGCCCCGCCGGTCATCTGCCGGACCTGCTGGCTGATCCCATAGCCGTGCTGGGGCTGCCGGAGACAGAACAGAATATAAAAGCCGGTCTCCGTCATGGGAACGTAGATTCGTTTGATTTTATTGTCCACAGACATCCCTCACTATCTTGCCTCGATATATCGAGGTTCTGTATATACTATATCGAGCTTCGATGTATTTGTCAAGAGGGAATATAAAAAAATAACGGCGTGACCGGAAAAAAGCGGTCACGCCGTCAGTCAGTGCTTTCCTTTAGAAAGGATTCAGCCCCGGTCTGCCGTCAGCTCCAGGTACAGGTTGCGGTACTGCCAGGCGGAATTCTCCCAGGATACGTTCTTGTCCATATCCCGCTGGACCATTTCGTCCCAGCAGTAGCGGTTGGTGAAGTAGAAGGTTTTGGCCCGGTTGATGGCGTCCAGCAGGAGGCCGGAGTCGTACCGGTCGAAGGTGAAGCCGTTGCCGTCGTGGGTGAATTCATTGTGGGGCTGCACAGTGTCCTTCAGGCCGCCGGTCTCCCGGACGATGGGGATGGTGCCGTAGTGCATGCCGATGAGCTGGGTCAGGCCGCAGGGCTCAAACTGGGAGGGCACCAGCAGGGCATCCGCGCCGGCGTAGATCCGGTGGGCCCGGCCCTCATCATACATGATGTTGGCGCAGAGGTTGCCCTTGTAGGCGCTTTCATAGTACCGGAAGGCGTCCTCATAGCCCTTGTCGCCGGTGCCCAGCACCACCACCTGGGTGTGCTCATCCATGATCTGGGGCAGAATGGCGTTCACCAGGTCCAGGCCCTTCTGGTTGGTCAGCCGGGAGATCAGGCCGATGACGAATTTGTGGTCGTCCTGCCACAGACCCAGCTCCTCCTGCAATGCCCGCTTGTTCTCCTTCTTCCGGGGCAGGACATTGGTGATGTCATAATTGGTGTGCAGCATGGGATCCGTCCAGGGGTTCCAGATGTCGTAGTCAATGCCGTTGACAATGCCCCGCAGCTTGCCGGAGTGGTAGCGCAGGTGGGCGTCCAGGGTCTCGCCGTACTCCGGGGTCTGGATCTCCCCGGCGTAGGTGCCGCTGACGGTGGTGATCATGTTGCAGTAGGTCAGGCCGCCCTTGAGCATATTGGCGTCCAGCCAGTTCTGGGTCAGGGCATCCTTATTGAACACATAGTCGGGAAGACCGGACCAGTAGCGGATGGTGGGAATGTTGTAAACGCCCTGGAAGCGCAGATTGTGGATGGTCAGCATGGTCTTTGCCCGGCTCAGCGGCGTGGTCTGGAACAGGGTCCGCAGATATACGGGCACCAGCGCCGCCTGCCAGTCGTGGCAGTGGATCACATCGGGGATCCAGTCCATATAGTTCAGAGCCGCCAGGGCGGCCTTGGAGAAGAAGCAGAACTTGGGAATGTCGCCGATGATGCTGGTGTAGGGCTTGCCGTCGGAGAAGAACTCCTGATTGTCGATGAAATCATAGACAACGCCGTCCCATACGTATTCCATAATGCCTACATAGAAGCTTCTGCCGTCGCTGCACAGGGACATCTGGAATTCGCCCCGGTAGACCATTTTGCTCTGGTACTCCCAGGGAATGCAGGCATAACGGGGCAGAATGACCTTCACATCGCAGTTCATCCGGGACAGGGCCTTGGGCAGGGCGTACATCACGTCTGCCAGGCCGCCGGTTTTGACAAAGGGATAGCACTCTGAGCCGATAAAGGCCACGCTTCTTCTGGGGCCGGGCTGGGGAGTGTAATAGGGTTCAGACATAGGTTGAGCCTCCTCATGAATGGGATTGAGAGTACTTTCGGGCGCTTCCGGGGTCGAAGGGTTCTGTACCGGCGCTTCCGGCACAGGTTCCGCGGGGGATTTTACGCTATTCTCAGCTGCCGGGGCGGCTGCCTTTCTGGTGCGCCGCCTTTTGGGCGCTTCGGCAATATTTTTTCCCGGGGCAGTTTCTTTGGCCTTGGACGCGGCTTTGGAGGAAGCGCGCTTTTTGGGTGCTTCGGCGGTTTCCGCCTTTTTTGTTCCGCGCTTTTTCGCGGGCTTTTCTGCCGGTTCGGTTACGGCAGCCGCCTTGGTATTCGGCATGGATTTATACCTCCTGAATTTACACAGAATCCACAAATCAAACGGGTTGATTCCGGAAATAAATGGGAAATCCTACAAACCCTACCATAAGTATAATACATCTTGCCTGAAAATGCAATCGGAATAATTTCAGAAGTTTTCGGAAGAACATATTTACAGATGCGGCTTTCGTGTGGTATGATACGGAAAAAGACGGAATCAAGAGGTTTTCATGATGGATTATATCGTTTTGGATATGGAATGGAATCAGCCCTGGCCCGGGTCCCCCTCCTCTCAGAAGCAGCTGCCCGTGGCCATCCGGGGAGAGATCATCCAGATCGGCGCAGTGCGGATCACGGAAGCGGGTCAGGTGGCGGACGAATTCCAGATCATGGTGCGGCCCAAGGTCTACAGGCACCTGAACCGCCGGGTCAGCAAGCTTACAGGCATCAAGGAGACCCGGCTGCGGGAGGAGGGCGTGCCCTTCCCGGAGGCTGTGGAACGGTTCCGCGGCTGGTGCGGCGAGGATATCACATTTCTGACCTGGGGCTTTGACGATATCGGCATCCTTCGGGAGAATCTGCGGCTGTACGGTCTGAACGAAAGCTGGACAGGCCGCTGGTACAACGCCCAGATGATCTTCAATGCCCAGACCGACGGCTCCACCTCCCAGAAGGCCCTGAAGACCGCCATGGAGCTTTCCGGTATCGAAGCCAGCCGCCCGGCCCACGACGCGCTGGGCGACGCCTACCATACGGCCCTGATCTGTGCCAAGCTGGATCTGACGCGGGGGGCGCTGGAATATGATACGGCGCTGAAGAACCATGAGAACGGCTTCCACGGAGCGGAGCTGCCCGGCTGCATTCAGCGGGAGGTCTTCCGGGATCTGCCGGATAAGACCGCGGCTCTGGCCGCCATGTCCGGTCCGGACAATCTCTGCCCGGAGTGCGGGCGGCAGATGCTGGGTTCCCGCTGGTTCGCCCAGCCGGGCCACCGGTATATGGACCTGGCCGCTTGCCCGGAGCACGGGAAATTTCTGATCCGCATCCGCCTGAGCGAGCAGCCGGACGGGCTTGTGCGGGTCAGCCGCCTGACCTACGAGGCCACCTCTGAGGCCGCCGAGGCATACGCCCGCCGGGCGGAAAAGGCCGACCCTGAGGAGCGCCCCCGCCGCCGGAGAAGAAGACGCTCCCGCGGGGCCGGAAAGCAGAAAACGGAGTAACAATATGCTGCCGCAGGTATGGGCGGCCTGCCTGACAGCAAAAAGGCGTGACGCATGTGGTCATGCCTTTTTGTCGTGAAAAAAACTCCGCTTTGGGATGAAAATCCTGCTGCATGCTGTATAGTAAAGGGGGGACACCTTGCAAGCGGGTAAAAAATAAAAATGAGGTGCCGTTGTGGACCAGCGGCAGTTGACACGGGTCCACAGCGGCACGTTCCTCATACATTTGCAACTACGGCGAAAAAGAGAAGTATGCTTTCGCTGTCGTTAACAATACCATGGCTGTGATGTTCCGGGCAATAATGACATATTCCGGGACTTATCGTTTCTTCGGTACCATCATAATACACTTTACCGGTTCCCTCCAATACATAGATAATCTCGTTGCTTCCGTTGTGCGTATGGTAGCCTACGCTTGCACCAGGTATCAGGCGGAATAGAATGATTTTATTCTGGCTATCCTCAAAAATTTTCGCTTCAACCCACTTTTCGCCACCCTTGAAGTTCGGAAGACAGGTTTCCTTCATACTGGAAAAGTCCAAGTTCATCTGGAGACACATCCTTTCGGGGCGTTCCTATTCTGATTATAGATATACATGGCCACAGCCGCACCGACCACGGTAAAATACCCAATGACGCTGAGATGGTCTGGTACTTGGTGCAGCATCAAATAACCAGCCACTGCGGAAAAAATGATTTGCGTATAGCTGAATACCGATATCTCGTTTGCCGGTGCATATTGATAGGCTTTCGTTATGGTAAATTGATCTGCTGTAGCACATAGCCCGACCAGAATCAGGAAAACGATTTGGCGTAGTGTCATAGGCTGAAATTGAAATAGTACAACGGGAAGTGTGGCAAAAAGTGCAAATATTGAGAAATAGAAAATAATAACAGCGCCCGGGACGGCTCTTTTCCCAAGAAGACGAACAATGGCATAGGATATGCCAGTGCTGATACCTCCAATTATGCCTGCGATTGCTCCGGAATTTACAATATTTCCAGCTGGCTTGATAATAAACATTGCACCTATAAATGCGACAATCGCACACAGAATATGGATAGGCGTGGCTTTTTCGTGTAAAATTGCCCATGAAAAGAGAAGTGTAAAAAACGGACAAAGTTGTCCGAGAATGGATGCATCCGCAATGATCAAATGGTCTGCTGCATAGTATGATCCAAAAATCGAAACTGTCCCCAAAATCGCACGGAGCACAATGAGTTTTAAGTCCGCCTTTTTTACCTTCAAACTTACGTTACCTTTTGCGATTACACTGTAGGAAACAATTACTGCGATGATATTTCGAAACAATGTTTTCTGAAAAGACGGCAGGTCGCCTGCCAGTTGGATAAACAGCGTCATCAGTGTGGCGCTTAACGCTGACAAAACCATATAGAAAATGCCTTTGCTTCGATTGCTCATATTTTAGAATACTCCTTTTCTACGAATAAAGAAAGGAATGGAATGTGCAACAGCCCAGTTCCATTCCTTTTAAAGTGCGAAGGGGCAGCTTAGTCATCAAAGACCTGCGGACGGATTTTTACGTTAGGATTGCGGCTGCGCAGTGCACCGGCGATTACGCAGATAAGTGTTGCGCAAATGCTGAATGCCGCAATTGCGGGTGTGAGGCTCTGTGCGGACTTATAGAAAATAATGATCTGTGCTGCTACGCAAACAGTGCAGATTGCGTAGTAAATACCATTGGAGACATGGTATCTGGATTTTTCCCAGGCGTCCTTGTAGCGGGTGGGCAGCTTGAAGTATGCGTAGCAATACATAAACGAGAGCATGGATGACAGAAGTGTGATATTTTTTGTGATTGTTGTGATGCTGAAGCCCAACAAGATGGGGATAATTCCAAAAATGTAATTGATTGTCATGATAATCCAGGGCGCACCGTGCTTGTTCTTTCTGCCGAGTGCTTTTGGCAGCCAATTATCTTCACAGGCAATCATGATCGGGAAACAGTTGGAGGGCATTACTCCATTCAGTGTTGTCATCAGCGCCATGATCGGTCCGCCAATCATAAACAGCATATACAGCGGCCCAGGCAGATTGTTTAGTGCGACTACTGTCAGGGGTTGTCCCGAAATTTGGCCCATGGGAACGGAGCAGGCTGCCGCTATCGCAACACCGCAGTACAGAATAATCAGGGATAAACCACACAATATGACAGCCCTCGGAATATCCCGTGTTGGCTGTTCTGCGGAAAGACCATAATTCATCACACAGGAATAACCGGAAGTAGAGAACACAAACAAAAACATGGATGCGATCAGACCTTTGGCTCCGTTAATCATAAAGTTTGGGTCTTTGATATCAAATACATTGTTGTTAAAGTGGAAGAAACCGGAGATCGTAAACATGAGCAGTGTTGCAAACAGCGTCCATGTCATATATTTCTGAATCTTTGCCATAAGGTTTACACCGAAAAGATTCAGAATATAGAACAGAGTCAGAAAAACAAAACCAACGGCGGTAGGGTTGAGCTGTGGGAACATGGAATGCAGATAGGTCCCAAGAGAAACGCCGAACAGAGAGATGTTCAGTAACTTTGTCAGCTGGGCAAATGCGTACATTCCGGCGACACGTTTTCCGCAGAATCCGGATATCAGACTGTAAAAACCTCCGGTCAGTCTGACTGTACCTGTGACAAAAACTATGGGAAGAATCGATATAAAACCGAGAATGATGGCAAGAAAATATCCGAGCCATGCGGAATAGCCTGTCAGTGCGATAGCGGGGCCTACCAGGGTTATGATACCGGCTCCGATTACCTGTCCAAGTCCCAGACAATAGATTTCCGGAAGTCGCAGGCCGTTTTTCTTGGCAGGCTCTGCCGCGGTTGCAGTTTTATTTTCTGTTTGGTGCATAGTAAAGAAAACCCTCCTTAATACATTTACTCAATTGTGAGAATGGTACTGTTCTGAAATGCATACTCAGAAATTTCATTTCCGATACCTGGACGGTCGGACACTTTAAAACGCCCGTTTTCCGGGACGCATGGGATGGTTCCGATTGCCTGCACGGAGGGTGCTACCGCGCTGGCATTGTGTTCGTGAATGATGAAGTTCGGTAGTGCAGCCTCCATTTGCAGAGATGCGGAAATCACAATTGGACTGCCGCTGACATGCAGCTGAATGGCGGCATCGTATAATGTTGCCATATCACAGATCTTCTTTACTTCCGTGATACCGCCAGAAGTGCCAATATCTGGCTGAATCACCTGGAGAGCACCTGCCGCCAAGCAGGCGTGATACTGCCAACGAGAATAAATGCGCTCTCCTCCGGCTACCGGGACACCTGTTTCACGATGGACCAGTTCCAACAGTTGCGGGTGTGAAGTGCAGGGCTCTTCCACATAGTAAATACCATATTTCTTTACACGATTTACCAGCTGTACTGCGGAGAGCGCGTCTGTATTTCCGTGATTTTCAAGAATGATATCCACATTTGGGCCAATTGCCTCTCGGACTGCCGCAACACGGGCTTCAACCAGGTTTAAATTGTCGGAACGCAGCAGACCGTGGGATTCGTCCAGAGAAAATGTGCCGTGATCCTCTTTGTAGGAAAAGACATTTACCTTTACACAGTCGTAGCCTTGATCAACGGCTCTTCTGGCATATTTGGCGTAATCTTCCACGGAGCGAGCTGGCGTTTTCGTACTTTCGCCCCAGCCGAATTGCAGTTGGCTGGCATATGCTCTTAAGGAATCCCTCTGCTTTCCACCCAGCAACTGATATAAGGGTGCGTTATACGCTTTTCCCTTAATGTCCCACATAGCAATATCAAATGCGCTGATTCCACCGAAAACGACCGGACCTCCGTTTTTCCCCCAATAGCATCCATTGTAGAGTTTATTCCAGATAACCTCATGAGCGAGTGGATCTTCTCCAATGAGCAGGCTGGCCATATCCCGCATCATTCCGAAGGCGGCCTCTGTTGCATTGCCAAAATTTAACGCGACTTCCCCATCACCGTAAAGCCCTGCGTCTGTATAGACACGGCAGAGCAGAGGACCCCAACCACGCTCAGTTGGATTTACGCGCAGGAGTTTTATTTTGGTTATTTTCATGTATCCTTCTTCCCTCCTGAATATTTTTGTTAGCAAATTTGCTGAATTTAGTATAGTTGCTAAATGGGTAATTGTAAAACTGTTATTTATATATTATACTACAAGAAAAAATTGTGATATAAGGTAAAAATTACTTGTGTCGAAAACGACTGAGGGGCGAATAATGAATTTCAAAACAATGGACTACTTCATTACCTTGGCGGAGGAGAGAAATTTTACTCGAGCAGCGGCAAAGCTTTATATTACACAGCAGTCTTTGAGCAATCATATTGCCTCTGTTGAAGAGGAACTTGGCTGTCAATTGGTTATCAGAAATGTGCCGCTTGAATTAACCTATGCCGGGGAGGTCTTTCTGCAATATGCTCAAAAATGCAGAAACGATCATCTGGTGATGCTTCATGAGATTCAGGACATATCTCAGAGCAAGCGGGGAAAACTGCGTATTGGCATTGCGCACTCACGCAGTCAGATTTTTTTCCCGGAATTGATTCTTGACTTTCAAAAGGTTTGGCCGGATATTGAAGTTGACCTGTACGAAGTAAGTGATGTTTTTTCGTGCCTTTTGGCAGGAAATGTTGACTTGGCAATTTCCTATTTTCAGAGGACCTCGCCTGAAGTTGCTATGCAGGATTTTTACCAGGAACAAATCTGCTTGGTAATTGGCAAAGAACATCTTGCAAAGCTTGGAGCTACTGCGGATATGCTGTCCGAAGCAGTTCTCCGTGGAAATCTAAATCCACTTGCGGATTGCCCCTTTATTCTGGGTAACGAAAACAGCCCCTCTCTTCAAGCAAGCACTTACCTACTTGCAAATTCATCCTTCCAGCCTAAAATTCTTTGCAGCAGCTATAATACCAATACTTCACTAAAATTCTGCTTGAACAATTTAGCAGCCTGTTTTGCGCCAAAGCCAATTATCTATGCTGCCTGTCGGGAAGCAGAATTAAAGAGCCTGGAAGTAATTGAGCTTTCAAAGGATTTTTGCTTTCCTGTTCGCTTTGGATTCTTAAAGAAGTCCCACCAGTGGAGCATTATTTCAGAATTTATCCGAGTTGCGAAGGAGAGCTATCTGTCGGAGCAGCAGTGCTGATGCACAAAATTCCCCTCATGAAATATTTGTGCGCCTTTTCAAAGAAGCTGTGATTGCGTCAGAAGCTATGAGAAATAATCCTGGGGCCAACCAAAGCAGTATAAACAGCGGAATATGGGATTTGTGTCTTGATTTTGACGCTGATTTTCATATGGAAAAGTTAAAAAGACGTTCGGTCCGAAGTTCCCGGACCGAACGCCTTTTGACATGTCTTACAGCTCCGCGGTCTGAAATGGGTTCCGATCCGCGGAAATTATTTTGTGCAGCAAAAGTAAACCATTGATCCGTCAACATGGAGATCAATGTCCTTATACAGACGACGCAGGGTATCCCGCAGCTGTTCTTCAGTGGAAAACGGGGGCGTAAACCAACCCTTTTTGGAAAGAATGTTCTTCACAAGCCAATCGGTGATGCCGGACTTGTCCTTTATATAAAAGCAGGCGATAAACCTCCCGCCGGGCTTCAGAACACGCCAGGTTTCCAGAAAGGCTTTTTCCTTATCGGGGAAAGCATGGAAGCCGTTCATGGACAGCACAATATCAAAGGAATGGTCGTCCATCGGCAGATTGCCGACATCGCCCTGCATGCAGGTGATATTGGCGTATCCACGCAGCCTTTTCGCAGCCTGGGTGATCATGTCCTCGCTATAATCCAGGCAGGTTATCCGGGCGCCGGACAGGGATTTCCACTTCCGTTCCGTAAATACGGCTGTTCCGACAGGCACGTCCAGAATAGTGCCGTGAAAGTCATCCGGTATGTAAGAAAGGACTTCCCGGGCGATCTCATTGTCGTCTGTTCCGCTCCAGAATAGCTTTACATAGAGCCTGCTGAAAAAATTTCCCTGCGTGAGAACATCGTCATATATGTCTTTTGACGACTGATACGCTTCCTTGATTTTATCTGCCATGCTGCTTCTCCATCAGATTCCAATTTGTTTTTTCACTGGAATTATAGCATACGGGGGAAGCCTTTTCAAGCGGCGCGAGTCCGCTGATTGGAGCATTTCGGGCGTTTCCCGTCAGAAAAACAGCCTTGTGGTCCAGGCTGCCGCCGTAAATCCCACCAGATCGGCAAACAGAGCGGCGGGGAGAGTATAGCGGGTGCGCTGGATACCTGCCGCGCCGAAATAGACGCTGATGGTGTAAAAGGTGGTCTCCGTGGAACCCAGCATCACGGCGGCCGTGCGGCCGATCTGGGAGTCTACGCCGTAGGTCCGCATCAGGTCCGTTCCTACGGCCAGAGCGGCGCTGCCGCTGATGGGGCGGATGAGCACCAGCACGGCGCACTCCGCGGGGATGCCCAGCCGGGAGAACAGGGGCGAACAAAGACCCTGCAGCAGCTCCGCCGCCCCGGAAGCCCGGAACAGCTCTACGGCGGTAAGCAGTAGAATCAGAGTAGGCAGAATGTCCTTCAGAAGCTTCAGCCCCTCCGCGCCCCCCTCCAGCAGCAGAGCGTAGCTGTTTTCCTTTTTGCGCAGGGAAACGGCGGAGGCCAGAAGCAAAATGGAGGGAATCAGATAGTCCATCATTGCTTCCACAGCTTTCCAAGCATCGCCGCCGCGGCAACGCCCAGACCGGCGGAGAGCAGGCTGGTGAGCCATACCGCCGGGAGGATGTCAAAGGGCCGCGGGCACCCCAAGGCCGCCCGGACGGCGGCCACATTGGTGGGCAGCAGCTGGATGGAGGCGGTGTTCAGCACCACAAGGCGGCATAGCTGGTCCCCGGCGGTTTCGGACCCCGGGGTTTTCAGCCGTTTGGCAGCCTGGATGCCCATGGGCGTTGCGGCGTTGCCCAGCCCCAGAAGGTTGGCGCAGATATTCCCGCAGAGATACCCGCGAAGGACCTTGTCCCTCCGGCTGTCCGGAAAGATCCGCCCTAAAATGGGGGAGAGCAGCTTTGAAAGCAGTTCTGTGGCCCCGTTTTTTTCCAGCAGCTTTCCCACTCCGGACCACAGACACACGGCCCCGGCCATGGAGACCGTCAGCGTCACCCCGGACTGCGCCCCCTTCATGGCCGCCCCGGCCAGTACTTCGCCTCTGCCCGTCAGCACCGCCGAGAGAATGCTTACGGCGATCAGCCCCGTCCAGATCCACCCCATGACCATAGCCCAGCCCCCTTTGTCACAAGCCTATGCCGGAAAAAAACAAAAAGAACGGGAGATTATTATTGGTAAGGAATGGAATCTTATTGCCAAAAATCAATTGATTTTATGACTTATATGCGTTATAATATGAACAAACTCATAGTCTAAGGAATGAAATTAGATGACGCTTGAAAATAAGTTGGGGCTCACGGATTCCGCGGAGCTTGCCCGTGCGGAGGAAAGAATCAGCAAAAAGAAAGCGGCTTTATTGTTCGAAAGCGGCAAGCTGGATGCGCTGCCCGCCGGGACGTTTGCGCCCCTGCGGGTGATCCACAAATACCTTTTTGAGGATATCTATGACTTTGCCGGGGAAATACGTACCGTCAATCTGGCAAAGGGCAATTTCCGCTTTGCGCCTTTGATGTACCTGGAGGCGGCCCTTGCGAACATCGACAAAATGCCCCAGTCTACCTTTGAGGAGATCATAGAAAAGTACGTGGAAATGAATATAGCGCACCCTTTCCGGGAAGGTAACGGCAGAAGCATGCGAATATGGCTGGATCTGATGCTGAAAAAAGGCATCGGGCAGGTGGTGGATTGGAGCAAAGTCGATAAAGAGGACTACCTGCTTGCTATGGAGCGCAGCCCTATCCGGGATACGGAGATCAAGGTAGTGCTGAAAGCCGCTTTGACAGATGATGTAGACAACCGCGAAATATACATGAAGGGGATCGACCATAGCTATTATTATGAGGGGTACGCGACCTTCAAGACAGAGGAATTGTAACGAAATATCAAAAATCACCGGGACAGGCCCTCCGCGGACCCTTTCCCGGTGATTTTTATCATTCCTCTTCCAGCGCCAGGGCGTAGACCGTATTTTTCGGCAGCCCCAGCTCGGCGGCGGTCTGCTTCACCGCGTCCTTGCGGGAAAGACCCTGGGCAAGAAGCTCTCTTACCCGGGCGGCGGCGTCGGCTTCGGAAGGAACTTCTTTGACCTCCTCCGGCGCGCCGGCTACAATCAGGACAAATTCGCCCTTGGGTGCTGTTTCGGTGTACCTGACGATGGCTTCGCCCAGGGTGGTCCGGATGACCTCCTCGTGGAGCTTGGTCAGCTCCCGGCAGAGGCTGATGGACCGGCCGGCACCGAAGACCTCTGCCATATCCTGCAAGGTATTCAGCAGCTTGTGGGGGGCCTCGTAGAAGATCATGGTCCGCTGCTCGGTTTTCAGGCTGTCCAGGTGTTCCCGGCGGCTCTTTTTGGCCGTGGAGAGGAAGCCCTCGAAGCAAAACCGGCCTGTGCTCTGAGCGGAGATGCTCAGGGCGGTGATGGCGGCGCAGGGGCCGGGGATGGCGCAGACCGGAACGCCCGCTGCTGCGCACTGCCTGACCAGATCCTCGCCGGGGTCAGAAATGGCGGGGCTTCCCGCGTCGGATACTAGGGCACAGGTCTCTCCGGCCAGGATCCGGTCCAGAATTTTTTCGCCCTTAAAGGACTTGTTGTGTTCGTAATAGCTCACCAGAGGCTTTTTCAGCTCCAGATGGTTCAGGAGCTTCAGCGTTACCCGGGTGTCTTCGGCGGCGATGAAATCCGCGCTTTCCAGGGTTTCCCGGGCGCGCCTGGAGATGTCTCCCAGGTTCCCGATGGGGGTGGGGACGAGATACAGCATTCCGGCCATAGGGGCCTCCTATTCTATATGATAAATGGACTTATATTCTTTGGAGGGCTGCCCGTCTTCGCCGGTCAGTGTCAGCTCCCGGAAAATAAGCCCCGGCCTTCCGCCTTTGCGCAGCCGCAGAAGGATCAGGATAACAGGGCCGCCAGGACGGTGCCGCACCAGGCACAGCTCCTTTGCCTCCAGGGAAAGGCTTCCCGCCTGGGCGATGATCTCTCCCAGCCGTTCCGGACGGTGGACCAGAAACAGGTCCCCGCCGTATTTCAGCGCCCAGGCGGCGCTTTGCAGCAGTTCCCGGACGGTGCAGCAGTCTTCCCGCCGGGCTATGGGCAGAGCGGCGCTCCGGGGACCGCCGGAAAAGTATGGCGGATTGGAGACGACCGTTGTGAAGCTTCCGGGGGAAAGAAGGGAGGGAACCTGCCGCACGTCCGCGCATATACTTTCCATGCGGTCCTCCAGACCGTTCCGGGCGATGTTCGCGAGGGCAGCCCGGTGGGCCGGCTCCGTCAGCTCTATGCCGGTGACGCGGCATTTTCCTTCCCGGGCGCAGAGGAGCAGCCCCAGGGTGCCGCAGCCGGAGCCTAAGTCCAGCACCCGGGCGCTTTTGGGAAGCCCTACAAACCAGCCCAGAAGCATACTGTCGGTGCTCAGAGGGAAGCAGCCCTTCGGGATATCCAGAGTAAAGCCATTTAAAAGTGTTTCCAAATTGTGTTCCTTATATTGAAAACCGGCCTGCGTCTTGCGCAGGCCGGTGATTTCCGAAGAATCAGCCTTCCTCAATGGCATCAGCGGGGCACTGATCGGCGCAGGAACCGCAGCTGACACAGACATCGGGATCGATTACGTACTTGTCTTCGCCCTCGGAAATAGCCTCGACGGGGCACTGCTCAGCGCAGGAACCGCACTTCAGGCAAGCATCGGTGATATTGTAAGCCATGAAAAATACCTCCTATCGTTTTTTTCGTGTGCATCCTACAATGCACCTTTATTCTAACATGGATTTTCAAAAATGCAATTCCTTTTTTATAAATTTTTGATTTCCGTATATTTCCTCTTTTGGGTGGCGAAACTGAAGCCGAAAGGGGGCATTCCATGGGCTATTACGGACAAACGGAGGAACTGATCCGGCGCTCCGGGGCAGAGGCGCGGCTTTTGGGCCACAGCTATGTGGGCTCTGTCCATCTGCTGCTGGCTCTGTGCCAGATGTCCGGCGGCACGGCCCAGCTGCTGCGTTCCTTTGGCATCGAGCCGGAATTTCTGCGGCAGCTGATCATGCTGCTCTATGGCGTGGGCCGGGCAGAGCTTCCCCTTCCCCAGGGGCTGACGCGTTCGGCCAGAAGGATCCTGCGGCAGGCGGCCCGGGAGGCCAGACGGCAGGGCTTCCGGGAGGTGCGGCCCGCTCACGTGCTGCTGGCCATGGCCCGGGCGGAGGACAGCGGGGCGGGCCAGCTGCTGAAAACCTGCGGCGTCAGCGCGGACGCACTGTTTACCCATACACTGGACTATCTGTTTCAGGACGCGCCCCGGCAGCGGGGCGGGAAAAAGGAGGGAACATCTACGAAACTTTTGGAGCAATTCAGCGAGGATCTGGTCCAGAAAGCCGTGAATATGGACCCCGTCATCGGGCGGGAGAAGGAGATCGATACTGTGGTGGGGATCCTGTGCCGGAAAAATAAGAATAACCCTGCCCTGATCGGAGAGCCGGGTGTGGGTAAGACGGCCATTGCCGAGGGCCTGGCCCAGCGGATGGCCGTGGGCAATGTGCCGCCCCAGCTGAAGGAAAAGCGGCTCTACAGCCTGAATATGGCAAGCCTGGTGGCGGGCACCAAGTACCGGGGCGAATTTGAGGAACGGCTGCGGGATGTGCTGGCGGAGATCCGGCGCAGCGGGGACGTGATCCTCTTCGTGGACGAGATGCATACCATCGTCGGGGCCGGCGCGGCGGAGGGGGCCATTGACGCCGCCAATATCCTGAAGCCTGCCCTGGGCCGGGGAGAGCTGCAAATGGTGGGGGCCACCACCCGGGAGGAGTACCGAAAGTATATTGAAAAGGATGCCGCTCTGGAGCGGCGTTTTCGCCCCGTAAGCGTGGAGGAGCCGGACGGGGAGACGGCTCTGGAAATTCTGCGGGCATTGAAGCCCGGACTGGAACGGCACCACCGGCTTCGGATCACGGAAGAGGCTATGCGGGAGGCGGTGCGGCTGTCCGTCCGGTATCTGCCGGACCTGTACCTGCCGGATAAGGCCATCGACCTGCTGGACGAGGGGGCGGCCCGGGCAAAAATGGAGGAAACCACCTCTGCCCGGGGGTCCTCCGCTCGGAAGGAGCTGGAGGAAGAGCTGCGGGAAGCGGTACGGGAGCGGCGGTTTGAGCGGGCGGCGGAGCTGCGGGATAAGGTCCAGAATCTGATGGAGCGTGCCCCGGACGGCAAGCGGGCCAGGGCAGTGACGGCGGCGGACATTGCCTGGGTGGTCTCCGCCCGGACGGGGATCCCCGTGGGCCGGTTGACGGCGGGGGAGCGGGAACGGCTTCTGAACCTGGAGGGCCTGCTGTCCGCCCACGTTATGGGCCAGCCCAAGGCGGTGAAGACCGTGGCGGAGGCGGTGCGCCGGGGCTTTTCCGGCATCCGGGACGCGGGCCGCCCCATAGCCTGCCTGCTGTTTGCCGGACCTACCGGCGTGGGCAAGACCGAGCTGTGCCGGGCGCTGGCCGCGGAGGTCTACGGGAGCGTGGACGCCATGCTGCGGCTGGATATGACGGAGTATATGGAAAAGCACTCCGTATCCCGGCTCATCGGCGCGCCGCCCGGCTATATCGGCTACGAGGAGGGCGGCAAGCTGACGGAGGCGGTCCGCCGCCGCCCCTACAGCCTGGTGCTGCTGGATGAACTGGAGAAGGCCCATCCGGAGGTGCTGGGGCTGCTGCTGCAAATTATGGAGGAGGGAGAGCTGACGGATTCCACTGGGCGGCACGTCAGCTTCAAGAATACCATTGTGGTCATGACCTCCAATGTGGGCGGCGGCCTGCGGGGCGAGGGGCTGGGCTTCTGTGGGGACGGAAAGAAGGGCCTGTTTGCCCAGGCTTTGCAGGAGTGGTTCACACCGGAATTCCTGGGACGGCTGGATACCACGGTGTTTTTTGATCCCCTGGGGGAGGGGGCCATGGAGGCTATCGCCCAGAAGTATTTGCGGCAGCTGGAGCAGCGCAGTGCCGCCGCGGGGATCCAGCTGACGCTGCCCGGCGGTCTGGCCCAGGTCTTGAGCAGCCGCTGCGCGGGCAAAGACGGGGCCAGGCAGCTGCGCCGGCTGGTGCAGACCGAGGTGGAGGACGCGCTGGCCATGTTCCTGCTGCGCTGTCCCCGGAAGCCCGGCAGAGTCCGGTCCCGGCTGGAGGACGGTAAGCTGCGCTTCGGCGCCTGAAATCGGCAAAATAACTGAACACACGTTTGAAAATACGAGAAAAAATAAGATTTTCCAGAGGATTCCGGGAGAATTTCTCAAAAAACGATTGATTTTTTTCGAAAGAGGATTTATACTGTACAAAAATGGAGTGGAATGGATGTAAAGTGGAGGAACAGGGATGGAGGTGAGACAGTGATCGGCAAATACGCAGCCCGGACGGACGACAAAAGTCGTCTCATCGTCCCGGTAAAGCTCCGCAAGGAGCTGGGCGAGAGCTTCTATGTGACCCTCGGGGTGAACTGCGGCCATCGCTGTCTCACCGTCTATACCGCGGAGGAGTGGCAGCGGCTCAGCGAGAACTTCAATGCTCTGAGCATTTCCCAGCGGGCGGGGGCTACCAGCCTGATCTTTATGAACGCCGCGGAGTGTACCCCTGACAAGCAGTTCCGCTTTACGCTGACGCCTTTTTTGCAGACCTACGCCGGGATCGACCGGGACGTCATGATCGTGGGCCGGGCAGGTCAGGCGGAGATCTGGGACGCGGCGGAATTCCAGAAGTTTGAGGAAGAAAACCTGACGCCCGAAAAGCTGCTGGCATCCCTGGAGGCAATCGGACTATGAGCGAATTTCATCATGTTTCCGTCCTATTGGACGAATGCATCGAGGGGCTGAATATCCGGCCCGACGGAATTTATGTGGACGGCACCCTGGGCGGCGCGGGCCACGCTTACCATATCGCCGAGAGGCTGACCACCGGGCGGCTCATCGGCATTGACCGGGATCCTGTGGCCCTGGAGGCAGCGGGAAAGCGATTGGCCCCCTTTGCGGACCGGGTCACGCTGGTGCATTCCAACTTCTGCCGCATGGAGCAGGTGCTGGAAGAGCTGGGCATTCCCGGGGTGGACGGCATCCTGCTGGACCTGGGCGTTTCCTCCCCCCAGCTGGACGATGGAAGCCGGGGCTTTTCCTATATGACAGACGCTCCGCTGGACATGCGCATGGACAATGGGGACGCGCTGACCGCCGACACGGTGGTCAATACCTGGTCCTACGAGGAATTGAAGCGCGTTCTGTATGATTACGGCGAGGAGCGTTACGCGCCGGCCATTGCGGCGGCCATCGTCCGCAGACGGGAGAATGTGCCTATCCGCACCACCCTGGAACTGGTGGACGTGATCCGTTCCGCCATGCCCCCCGCAGCCCTGCGGGAGAAGCAGCACCCGGCAAAGCGGACCTTCCAGGCCATCCGCATTGCGGTGAATGATGAACTGAACTCCGTGGCAAAGGCCATGGACGCCGCCATTCCCTGCCTGAATCCTGGGGGACGGCTGGCGGTGATCACCTTCCATTCTCTGGAGGACCGGATCGTGAAAAGCGCCATGGCCGCCGGGGCCAAGGGCTGCATTTGCCCGCCGGAGTTTCCGGTGTGCGTCTGCGGCCGGAAGCCCCAGGTGACGGTACTTACCCGGAAGCCCATTGTATCCGGTGAGGAAGAGCTGGAACGGAACCCCAGGGCGAGGAGCGCGAAACTGCGCATTTGTGAGAAACGATAACATTGGCCGGAGGCAAAAACATGGATCAAAAACCTGTTATTCAATATGTTGGCCAGTTTTACGTATACGGCAGCGAGGTCAAAGCGCCGAAAAAGAAGCAAACTCCGAAAAAGGCCGTCCTGCCCAGGCTGAAGCCCGGTAAGGAGCGCCGAATTTATGTGGACCCTGTAGCTGTAGGCGGTATTGCGCTGGCTGTAGTGGTGCTGGTGGCATTGGTCATTGGCGCCCTACAGCTTACCGCCTGCATGCAGGGCTATAACGAAGCAATGGATACGCTGACGGAGCTGAAGCGGGAGAATGCCAGATTGGAGCATGCCTACCGCACCTCCCTGGACCTGGACGCGGTCCGGGAGCAGGCGGAAAAGCTGGGCATGATCCCTGCCGAGGATGCCGAGCATATCAGCATTCAGGTCACGGTTCCCGAGCGCGCCCAGGAGCCTACCGCCTGGGAGAATTTCTTATGGTTCCTGTCCGGCCTCCTGGCTCCCACGGAGGAAACACCCTGAGGGCATGAAGGCATCCGCCCAGGCATATACTCAAAACGGCAGCTGCGAATGGGCGGCGAGGGATTCCCTTGCCGCCCATTTTGAAAGCTATCCGCTGCCGGAAGGGGATCGCCTTGGGAAAACCGATTTATCGAAGGGTTCGAATGGACAGCGCCCAGCACTGGCGGATCCGGCTGACGGCGCTGATGCTGGGAGTGCTGGGCTTTCTGACCGTGGCGGCCAGACTGTACAGGCTGATGGTGGTGGACTATGACTATTATGCCGCCAAAGCCCTGAACAACCAGACCCGCTCTACGGCTGCCGCCTCCAACCGGGGCTATGTGTACGACCGGAATATGAATATCCTGGCGGCGTCTCAGAGTGTGGAGAATGTCTATTTGGACCCCCACGAGCTGAAGCAATCCCAGGCGGACCTGGCGCAGATCGCCGCCTTCCTCAGTCCGCTGCTGGAGAAGGACGCCCAGTGGATCCTGGAACAGGGGCAGGACCTTCGCCGCCGCTATAAGCAGGTGGGCAGCCGGATCCCGGAGGACACCGCCGCCAAGATCCGGGACTACATTCAGGAAAAGAATATTTCCGGCATCCATCTGGAGCCCGCCGCCCTGCGGACCTATCCCTTTGAAACGTTGGCCGCCCAGGTCATTGGCTTTACCAATCTCTCCGGTCAGGGCAGCGAGGGCATCGAGGCGGCCTACGACAGCTTCCTCTCCGGCAGGACCGGAAAAGTAATCACCACCAAGGGCAACAACGAAATGGATATGCCCTTTTCCTATGAGAATTTCACGGCCTCGCAATCCGGGTGCAGTGTGGTCCTGACCCTGGACGCCACGATCCAGGAGATCCTGGAAAAGCAGCTTCAGACGGCTATGGACCGCTACGATGTGCAAAATGGGGCCTTCGGGCTGGTCATGAACTGCAAGACCGGTGAGATTCTGGCCATGGCCACCCTGGGCAGCTACGACCCCAACAATTACCAGCTGGTGTGGGATGAGGCGGTGCGGGCGGACCTGGAAGAGGCCCGGAACGCCTATACCCAGTATCCCCAGGGCAGTCCGGAGTACGTTCAGGGAAAACAGGACTACGAGGCGGCCCTGACCCAGGCGAGATTGAAGCAGTGGCGAAACCGGGTCCTGTCCGACGGCTATGAGCCGGGGTCTACCTTCAAGGTGCTGACCATGGCGGCGGCCCTGGACTGCGGGGCCATTGACTTGAACACTTCCTTCTACTGCAAGGGGGCCGAGCAGATCCCCGGACGATCCCAGCTGCTGCACTGCTGGCGTTCCGCCGGTCACGGGGCGGAGAAAACGCCCCAGGCTTTGCAGAACTCCTGCAACCTGGCCTTTGCCCACATCGCTCTGAAATTGGGGGGCGAACGGTTTTATGACTATGTGAAGAATTTCGGCATTCTGGAAAAGACTGGCATCGACCTGTCCGGCGAGAGCAAGGGCGTGTTTTTCGACAAGGCCCTGGTGACAAACACGGACAAATGGGGCACGGCCAGCCTGACCTCAGGCTCCTTCGGCCAGACCTTCAAGATCACGCCCTTGCAGCTGGTCCGGGCCATCGCCTCCGTGGTCAACGGCGGGAATCTGCTGGAGCCATATATTGTCTCCGAGGTCATCGACAAGGACGGCAATACGGTTCTGAAGCAGGAGCCTACGGTGGTCCGCCGGACCATCTCTCCGGAGACCTCTGAGACCATGCGGACGCTGATCCGCTCAGTTGTGACGGAGGGAACCGCGAAAAATGCCAACGTAGCGGGCTTTTCCATCGGCGGAAAGACCGGGACCAGCGAGAAAATTGACGTTTTTGATGAAAACGGCCAGCGGGTCCTGGATAAAATTGTCTCCTTCGTGGGGATTGCGCCAATGGAAGATCCGGAGTATATTGTATTGGCGGCCCTGGACACGCCGTCGAGAAGTACCGGCATTTATATTTCCGGCGGCGTCATGGCGGCGCCAACGGTTGGTGCCATTATGGCGGACATTCTGCCATACCTGGGCGTCCGGCAGAATTATACCGAGGACGACCTGCCCGGGCGGCAGATCGTCCTGCCGGACTGCGCGGGACTGACAGCGAAGGAGGCCCAGAAGCTTCTGAAGGATTCCGGGCTGTCCGCCCGGTGCGTTGGCAGCGGGGAGACGGCCACGGGGCAGATCCCGGCGGCGGGCCAGAGCCTGCCCGGCGGCAGCCAGGTGCTGCTGTACTTTGGAGAGACGCCGGAGGAAAGACAGGTAACGGTGCCGGATTTCCTGGGGAAAACCCGCCAACAGGCCGCCGATCTGGCAGGATCGCTGGGGCTGTACATTCTGGTATCCGGCAACCCGGACGCGGAAGCGGGGGTTACGGCCATCGCTCAGGACATTGAAGCGGGGACCCAGGTGCGGGCCGGAACAACTATAACCATTCGCTTTGCCGACGGTTCGGCAGAAGATTAGAGATACAGGAGCGTTTATTATGAAATTAAGGGAGCTTTTGCAGGGTGTGACGGTGCTGGAAACCCAGGCCGACCCGGAGACGGAAATCACTTCTATTGTCTATGATTCCAGAAAGGCGGAGCCGGGCTGCCTGTTCGCGGCCATTTCCGGCTTTGCATCCGACGGCAACCGGTTTATCCCCATGGCGCTGGAAAAGGGAGCCGCGGCGGTCATTACCGCAAAAAAGCCGGAAGGGAATGTGCCCTATGTACTGGTCGCCTCCGACCGGCTGGCGCTGGCCCGGACGGCATGCAATTTTTACGGAAATCCGGCCAGGTCCATGAAGCTCATCGGCATTACGGGCACCAACGGCAAGACCTCCGTGACCCTGCTTCTGAAGTCCGTTCTGGAGCAGACCCGAGGGGCCAGGGTGGGCCTTGTGGGGACCATGGGCAATCTCATCGGCCAGGAGGCCGTCCCATCTGACAGGACCACGCCGGAAAGCCTGGAGCTGCAGCAGCTCTTCGCCCGGATGCGGGATGCCGGCTGCCGGTACGCCGTCATGGAGGTTTCCAGCCACGCCATCGCCCTGGACCGCATCGGCGGGGTCCACTACGATGTGGCGGCCTTTACCAACCTGACGGAGGACCATCTGGATTTCCACAAGACCATGGACGCCTACTGCGACACCAAGGCGGAGCTGTTCCGCCGCTGCGACAAGGCGGTCATCAACCGGGACGATCCTTATGCTCCCCGGATGCTGGGGGCGGCTGCCTGCCCGGTATTGACGGTATCGGCCCATAAAGAAGCGGGGCTGTTTGCCAAGGACATTGCGCTCCATGCCCAGGGCGTGGAATTTACGGCGGTCTGCGGGGAAGAGACGGCCCGCGTGGCGGTGCCCATCCCGGGCAGGTTTACGGTTTACAATGCCCTGACGGTGCTGGGCGTCGCGAAGCAGCTGGGCATTTCCCTTGCCGAATGTGCCGAAGCTTTGGGCAGGGTTTCCGGGGTCAAGGGCCGCATTGAGGTGGTGCCGACGCCTGGGATGCCCTATACGGTGCTCATTGACTACGCCCATACGCCGGACGGCCTGGAAAAAGTTTTGCTGTCCGTGCGGGACTTCTGCAAGGGTCGGCTCATTGCGGTCTTCGGCTGCGGCGGCGACCGGGACCCCATGAAGCGGCCCATTATGGGGGAAATCGGCGTTAAAAACGCGGATTTTGCCGTCATTACATCTGACAACCCCCGGACGGAGGATCCCATGGCCATTATTGCGGACATTGTAAAGGGCATCACGCCGGATATGGGGGAATACACGGTTATAGAGGATCGGCGCAAGGCCATCAGATATGCTATGGACATTGGCAAAAAAAATGATATAATTGTATTGGCAGGGAAGGGCCATGAAACATATCAGGACATCGGTGGCCATAAGTATCATCTGGACGAACGGGAAGAGGTCCAATCTTACCTGTCGGAATTGAGGAAAGCGCATGAGTAAAATATCCCTGAAGCAGGCTGCCCTCTGGTGCGGCGGCACTGTGGAAGAAAAGTACGCGGATATCGAATTTTTGGGAGCCAACAACGACACCCGGCTCTTACAGCCCGGCCAGCTGTTTCTGGCACTGCAGGGCGCCCGGGATGGGCATGATTTCATCCCTGCCGCCATGGAGAAGGGGGCAGCCGCCGTGCTGTGCACCCACTCCGTGGGAGACTACCCGGCGATCATCGTCAAGGATGTGCGTCTTGCCCTGGGCGATATTGCCCGGGGAGAGCGGGAGCGCATCGGCATGAAGGTGGTGGGCGTCACCGGTTCCGTGGGCAAGAGCACTACCAAAGAGATGATTGCGGCGGTGCTGGAAAAGACCTACCGCACGGCTAAGACGCCCGTGAACCACAATAATGACATCGGCATGCCCATGGCCATTCTGGGTATGCCCGCGGATACGGAGGTCGCCGTGCTGGAAATGGGCATGAATCATTTCCGGGAGATGGCATACCTGTCCTCCATCGGCAGGCCGGATATCGCGGTGATCGTCAATATCGGTACGGCCCATATTGAATATCTGGGCAGCCAGGCGGGCATCCGTCAGGCGAAGATGGAGATCGTGGAGGGAATGCCGGAGAACGGCACCCTGCTGCTCAACGGAGACGACCGGATGCTGCGGGAGCTGAATCAGGTGCCGAAGCAGCGGATCGTGTATTTTGGCTCCGATGAGGGCTGCGCCGTGCGGTGCCGGGAGATCGTCAACGCCGTAGACGGCCTGCGGTTCCGTGTCACCCATGGAGACGAGAGTTTTTCCGTTATCATGAATCTGGAGGGCCGCCATTTTGTCAGCGACGCCATGGCCGCTGTGGCGGTGGGCCTGGAGCTGGGCGTGTCCGAGGAAAGAATCCGGCAGGGTCTGCGCTCCTTCCGGAATCTGGCCGGCCGGCAGGAGACCCTGCGGGCCTATGGCTATACGCTGATTAAGGACTGCTATAACGCGGGTCCCGAATCCATGGAGGCGGCGCTGAAGGTCCTGGGGGAGAAGCCGGGCCGGAGGATCGCCGTTTTGGGCGATATGCTGGAGCTGGGGGACCGGGCCGCCGCGGAGCACTACCGCATCGGCCGCATTGCCGCCGAGCGGGTGGAATTTGTGCTGGCCTACGGCGACTGCGCCGACCGGGTTATCGGCGGCTGCATCACCGGCGGCATGCCGGACAACCGGGCCCAGGCGTTCAAGGATCAGCAGGCCCTGTCCTGTGAGCTGCAGCGCATCGCAAAGCCCGGAGATGTGATCCTGTTCAAGGGAAGCCACAGTATGCACATGGAGCGCGTGCTGGATGCCTTTATGAAATACGAAAAAGACCTGAACGGAGGAGATCTCGTATGATCCGAATTCTGCTTACCGCGGCTGCCTGCTGCGGCGTATCCGCCCTGCTGGGCCATTTTCTGCTGCCGGTGCTTCGGGCGCTGAAGGCCGGGCAGTCCGTCCGTTCCATCGGCCCCACCTGGCACAACAACAAGGCGGGCACCCCTCTGATGATGGGCCTGATGTTTATCGGCGGTACGCTGATCTGCCTGCTGGTCAATCTGGCTTTCGGCATGACGGACTATACGCCCTTCTATGTTTATGCGCTGGCCTTCTGCTTCGGCGCGGTGGGCTTCCTGGACGACTACTGCAAGGTCAAGAAGAAGCGGGACATGGGCCTGACGGCCGTTCAGAAGTCCCTGCTGCAAATGGCCGTATCCGCGGTATTCCTGTACGTGCTGTACAGAGAGGGCGTTCTGACCTGCGATTTGTACATTCCCTTCTGGAATGTGCGGTTCTATATCCACCCGGCGATTTTTGTCCTGTTTGCCATGTTTGTCATCGTGGGTACCGTCAACGCCGTGAACCTGACCGATGGCATCGATGGCCTGAGTTCCTCCGTGACCATCCCGGTCATGGTATTCTTTGTCGCCGCGTCCCTGGCGCTGGGGCGGGAGAATCTGGCCCTGCTGCCCGCCTGCATGATCGGCGGCCTGCTTGCCTATCTGCGCCTGAACTGGCATCCGGCCAAGGCATTCATGGGCGATACTGGCTCTCTGTTTATGGGCGGTATTGTCTGCGGACTGGCGTTTGCCCTGGATATTCCCTTGGTCCTGATCCTCGCGGGCTTTGTCTACATTGTGGAGACCCTTTCCGTTATTTTGCAGGTGACTTATTTCAAGGCCACCCACGGTAAGCGGCTGTTTAAGATGGCCCCCATCCACCATCATTTTGAAATGAGCGGCTGGAAGGAAGAGAAAATCGTGCTGACCTTCGCCGCTGTGTCCGCCCTGATGTGCCTGGCGGCCTGGTTCAGCATTTCCGGCCTGACCCATTAATTCCCCTGAAAGGAGCGTCATATGGCGGGAGCGAAGCTCTTTGCCAAAGAGGACCGCCGAAACGGCGCAGCTGTGGACATTCCCTTCCTGGTCCTGACGCTCCTGCTGCTGACGGTGGGGCTTGCGGTGCTGTATTCCGCAAGCTCGGCCCAAAGCGCCTATGATACCCGCTACGCCATCACCACCCGGTATCTGCAGAAGCAGGCCGTATGCGCGGCCCTGGGGCTGATCGCCATGTGGGCCTTCAGCCGGGTCCCGGCTGCCGTCTGGTACAGGCTGGCCTGGCCGGTCTATTTTGTCAGCATTGTGCTGCTGCTGAGCGTTCTCGTGATCGGCCAGCAGGTGAATGGGGCGAAGCGCTGGATCAATATCGCGGGGCTGCAATTTCAGCCCTCGGAAGTGGCGAAATTCGCCATGATCGTCCTGCTTTCCAGGCTGACCCAGAATTATGGGGAGAAGGCGAAGCTTTTTCGCTTTGGGGTTCTGGGTTTTGGCGGTGCGCTGCTGGGAATTCTGGTGCCTCTGGCGCTGGAAAAGCATCTGAGCGCCATTATGCTCATGGGCATGGTGGCGGTGGTTATGATGTATATCGCCGGGACCCATCCCAAGTGGCTTCTGCTGGGGGCCGCCGGGGCGGCGGTATTCCTGCTGGTGTATATCCAATTTATGGGTTACGCCGGCGACCGGGTGACTGCTTGGCGGCATCCGGAGCTGGACCCCGGCGACACGGGGTACCAGATATTGCAATCCCTCTATGCCATCGGTTCCGGCGGCTTTTTCGGCCTGGGGCTGGGCAAAAGCAGACAGAAGTACCTCTATCTGCCGTTCCAGTATAACGACTATATTTTTGCCATCGTCTGCGAGGAATTGGGCCTTGTGGGCGCGCTGGGCATTATGGCGCTGTTTGCGCTGCTGATTTTCCGGGGCTACCGCATTGCGCGGCAGGCGGAAAATCGATTTTCCACGGCCCTGGCCGCGGGGCTTACCAGCCTGATCGCGGTTCAGACCATTCTGAATTTGTGCGTTGTCACGAATCTTCTGCCCTCCACCGGCATTGCGCTGCCCTTCTTTTCCTACGGCGGCACGGCGCTGGCGGTGAATCTGGGGGAGATGGGGATCGTGCTGAATATATCCCGTTCCGGGAACAAAAGAACCATTCGGGAGGCAGCAAAGTGAATCTTGTTTTTACCTGCGGCGGTACCGCCGGACATATTAATCCCGCCATTGCCATTGCCAACGAAATGCGGCAGCGGCACCCGGACTGTAAGGTCCTGTTCATTGGCGCCGTGGGCCATATGGAGGAAAAGCTGGTTCCCCAGGCGGGCTACGAGCTGCGGACCCTGCCGGGTTCCGGTCTGAGCCGCAAAAAGAGCCTGGCGGGCCTCAGGCAGAATATCCACGCCGTCAACTGCGTTCTCCAGGCCGTTTCCGCCTGTAAAAAAATCTTTAAGGAATTCCGGCCCGATGTGATTATCGGCACCGGCGGTTATGCCAGCTTCCCGGCCCTCTATGCCGGAAGCAAAATGGGCATCCCTACCTGCGTCCATGAGTCCAACGCCGTGCCCGGCGTCACCACCAAGATGATCGCGAACCGGGCCAGCCGGGTGCTGGTGGCCTTTGAAGAGAGCGTAAAATATTATAGCCACCCCGAACGGGTGGAGGTCGTGGGCATGCCGGTGCAGCAGGGCTTCCTGTACAACGACAAGGCCAGTGCCCGGAAGGCTCTGGGGCTGGGGGACAAGCCGGTGGTGCTCTCTGCCTTTGGCAGCCTTGGGGCCAAGCATATGAACGAGATTGTGGCGGAGTTGATGTGTCTGGAAAAGGAAGCGGGTTATCCCTTCCACCATATCCATGCCACCGGCGGTTTCGGCTGGGAGTGGATGCCGGAGCTTCTGGAGAAGGACGGCGTGGATCTGCCCCATACCCCCAGCATCGATATGCGGGAATATATTTACGATATGCCCGTGGAGATGACCGCGGCGGATATCGTCATCAGTCGTTCCGGGGCCGCCACCTGCAATGAGATCGGCGTTTCCGGTACACCCAGCATTCTGATCCCCTCGCCCAATGTTACCAATAACCACCAGGAGCACAACGCCCGGGTCCTGTCCGACAGGGACGCCGCTGTGACGATCCTGGAAAAGGACTGCACGGCCCAGGTGCTCTTTGACGAGATCAACCGTTTGCTGGCGGACCCGGCGCGGCGGGAAAACATGAGCAAGACCTTGAAAACCATGGTGCGCATCGATTCTGCCCAGCGCATCTGCGATATCGCCGAGGAACTGACCAAGGCCTGAGCAAGGCCCGGAGGAACATAGCATGGATACAAACGAAAACAGCCGGGAAGAGCCCCGGAAAGCGCCGAAGCAGAGCGCACCCCGGATGAGCGCCTCCGATGTGGGCGGGCGTCCCCGCCGCCCGGGCGAGGCTGCCGCCCGTCCGGCGCCCCGGAAGAAAGCTCCGGAAAAGGCACAGAGCAGTCAGGGCAGCCCTGCGGCCAAGCGCCGCCCGCCCCAGAGCGAAGCCGGGAGCGGGGCGCGTTCCGGCCAGGAAAAGCGCAGACCCGCTCAGGCGGGGGAGCGCCCCCGGCAGCCCAGACCCAGACCCACCGCCGAAGCGGAGGGACAGAACGTCCGGCGCGCGCCCGCGGAACCCCGGAAACGTACAGCCGCGGCTTCCGGCCGGAAGCCCAGACAGAACACCGGGGATTCCGGCTATCAGCCCTACCGCAGGGCAAACCAGAAGCGGAAGGCCCAGCGGTCCATAAACGTAAAGACCTTCTTCTCGTCCCAGAATCCGGTGCTCAAGTGGTTTGAAAAGGTCCGGTACAGTAAGGACAGCTTTGCCGAGGATTCGGATATTGCCCGGCAGCGCAAGGAGCGCCGGGCGGCGGAGGAGGAGAAACGCCGCAGACGCCAGAGCCGCCTGAATACACCTGCGGTCATCTACACCCAGCCCGCTTCCTTTAACCGGGACCGGCTGATCGTGCAGCTCATTACCGTTCTGGCGGTGGTGGCGGCCTTTATGATCGGCCTTTCCGTATTCTTCAAGGTAAAGGTCATTACGGTTTCCGGAACCGGCGTCTATAGCCCCTACTCCATTCAGGAGGCATCCGGCATTTCGGAGGGGGATAATCTTCTGACCTTCAGCCGGGCCCGGGCTACCAGCCAGATTTTGGCAAAGCTGCCCTATGTAAAAAGTGTAAGAATTGGAATAAAACTACCGGATACGGTTAATATTGAGATTAAGGAAGACAGCGTTGTCTACGCCATTCAGGACGATACGGGCATCTGGTGGCTTATGAGCGCCGATGGCAAGGTCACGGAAATGGCCAATACCGTCCGGGCCAGCCAGTACACGCAGATCACGGGGCTGACCATTTCGGATCCTGTTGTAGGCCAGACCGCTGTCGCCACGGAGCGGACCGCGCAGACGGACAGTACGGATGCCTCCGCCGCCTCGGAGGAAACAACGCTGCCCACCGCCACGGCCGCGAATGTTGTGACGGGGGCCCAGAAAATGGACGCTCTGCTGGAGGTCCTGAAGGCCCTGGAGGACAATGATATCGTGGGTTCTGTTGCCAGCATCGATATTACCTATCTCGATGACATCATCCTCTGGTACGGCACCCAGTATCAGGTGAATCTGGGCGACGGCGCGGACACAGTCCACAGCATCAATTACCGTATCGCCTGCATGTACGATGCCATTTTGCAGATGGCGGAGTATACCACGGGCATCCTGGATGTGAGCTTTACCATCCGGGAGGATCAGGTGGTTTTCACGCCCTTTACTTCCTGAGCGGATGATTTCAAAGAAAAATCCATGAAATTTTTGTGGATTTCAAAGATTTTCTATTGACCAATCACCCATTACAAGCTAGAATAGAAAGGTACGATTCGGATATTATGCAGAAGCGGTCGGGCTCAAACTGCAAAAAGATACATAGGAGGAAAGAATGTATGTCTGAAACCATTCAGGATCGCGTCGTCAAGATCAAGGTGATCGGCGTTGGCGGCGCTGGCAATAATGTTATCAACCGGATGATCGAGTCCGGTGTCAACGGCGTGGAATTTGTGGCCGTGAATACGGATAAGCAGGACCTCAACAAGTCCGTCTGCAAGAACAAGGTGCAGATCGGCGAGAAGCTGACGGGCGGCATGGGCGCGGGCTCCAAGCCTGAGATCGGCAAGAAGTCCGCGGAGGAGAGCCGCTCCGCTCTGGCCCAGACCCTGGAAGGAACGGACATGGTCTTTATCACTGCCGGCATGGGCGGCGGCACCGGCACCGGCGCGGCGCCTATCGTGGCGGAGCTTGCCCATGAGGCGGGGATCCTGACTGTTGGCGTTGTGACCAAGCCCTTCAAATTTGAGGGTGCCAACCGGATGCGTCAGGCCGAGCAGGGCATCGCCGACCTGAAGGGCAAGGTGGACTCTCTGATTATCATCCCCAACGACCGCCTGAAATACGTTACCGACCAGAAGATTACTTTCGCCAACGCTTTCGGCATTGCGGACGATGTGCTGAAGCAGGCCGTTACCTCCATCTCCGAGCTGGTTGGCTTCTCCAAGAATGTTATCATTAACCTGGACTTTGCGGATGTTTCCGCCGTCATGAAGTCCGCGGGCCGGGCCCATATGGGTGTGGGCGCCGCTTCCGGCCGGGAGAAGGCTGAGCAGGCCGCTACCGCCGCCGTTTCCAGCCCCTTGCTGGAGACCTCCATCAACGGCGCTACCGGCGTGCTGATCAACATCACCGGATCTTCCGAGATGACTCTGGACGATGTGGAGACCGCTGCCGGGATCGTGCAGGAGGCCGCCAACCCCGAGGCGAACATCATCTTTGGCGCGACCTGCTCCGAGGATTGCCAGGATGAGATGCGTGTCACCGTGATCGCCACCGGTTTTGAGAACGCCGAGGGCACCTTCGCCCCCAAGGCCGGTGCTATGACGCCTGCCGATGATATCGGCGCGCCGCTGGCCGGTACCCAAAAGCCCGTGAAGTCCGGCGACATCAGCGATATCGACGAGATCTTCAGCATCTTCAAGAAGTAAGTGAAAATCCTTCAGGGGCGGCTTACAGCCGCCCCTTCAAAGTATGTGGAGGCACTATGGATGCTTATAAAGCTCTGGCGGTCAGCTATGACCGCCTGACCAATGACGTGGATTACGAGGCTACGGTGGAATTCTATAAGCAGATAATGAAGGACGAGGGAGTCCGCCCCCGGACGGCGGTGGACCTGGCCTGCGGCACAGGCTCCGTAACGGCCATTCTGGCAAAGATGGGCATTCCCACCACCGGCGTGGATATGTCCGAGGAAATGCTGACGGTAGCCCAGCAGAAGACCATGGACCTGACGCCCCGGCCATTCTTTTCCTGTCAGCGTCTGGAGCGGCTGCGTCTGCCAAGGGCCGTGGACCTGGCGGTATGTGCTCTGGACAGCCTGGACTATATCACAGAGCCGGAAAACTGCCGGGAGGCCATCCGACGGGTCTATAAGGCGCTGAATCCCGGCGGCATCTTTATCTTTGACGTGAACACGCCGGAAAAACTCCGGGCTATGGACGGCCAGGTGTTCCTGGACGAGGATGACGATGTGTACTGCGTCTGGCGGGGTGAATTCGATGAGCAGACCAATGTCTGTTCTTACGGCATGGACCTGTTTCAAAGGCAGGGAAAGCTCTGGAGCCGCTCCTTTGAGGAGCACCGGGAAAATGCCTATTCCGCCGAAACCCTGGCAGATTACTTAAAGCAGGCGGGCTTTACAAGAATTACCGTCTACGGGGACCGCCGCATGGGACCTCCCGAGGTGGGGGAGCAGCGCGTTTATATCAAAGCGAGAAAGGGAATTATCAGATGAGCGATTATCTTGTTCGCGGTATGAGTATGGATGGCTTCGTAAAGGTTGCCGCCGTCCGCTCTACCGAGCTTGTACAGCGGGGAGCCGCTATTCACAAGACCTCTCCCAACGCCACGGCTGCCTTTGGGCGGGCTTTGACGGCGGCCTCCATGATGGGCAATATGCAGAAGGTGGAAAACGGGTCTATGACCTTGCAGATTCGGGGCGGCGGCCCCATCGGAACCATTACGGTGGTGTCTGACGCAGTGGGCAACGTCCGGGGCTGCGTTACGGAACCCAATGTGCCGCTGGTGGAAAAGCACCCCGGCAAGTTGGACGTAGGCGCGACCGTGGGCACGGACGGCACACTGACGGTGATCCGGGACCTGCAGATGAAGGAACCCTATATCGGCTCCGTGCAGCTGGTGTCCGGTGAAATCGGCGACGATGTAACGGCCTATTTTGTCCAGAGTGAACAGATCCCTACGGCCTGCGCCCTGGGGGTCCTTGTGGACCGGGACCACAGCGTGAAGGTGGCGGGCGGGTATCTCATTCAGCTGCTACCCGGAGCCCCGGACGAGAGCATCGACAAGCTGGAAGCGGGCATTCAGCGCGCCGGAGCGGTGACGCCTATGCTGGAGCAGGGCATGACCCCGGAGGATATCCTGGGCCAGGTCTGCGGGGATCTGGGCGTGGTGTTTCTGGAGACGGTGCCGGTTGCCTATAAATGCTATTGCAGCCGGGATCGGGTGGAGCAGGCACTTATCAGCCTTGGCCGGGAAGAGCTGGGGGACATTGTCCGGGAGGGAAAGGCATTTCCGGTGGAATGCCAGTTCTGCGACACGGTATATACCTTCACGCCGGAGGACATCCAGGAGCTGCTGAAGAAAATTTGATTTATGCAGGAAACGGCGAAAAAAACGCCGTTTCCTGACTCGAAAAGTTTTTCAAAGAAATGGGATTTTTTGCTTGACAAAGCGGCTCCATTCATGTATAATACATCTTGTCGCTGATGTGGAGTCACAAACGACGGCCGGTACGGGAGCATAGCTCAGCTGGGAGAGCATCTGCCTTACAAGCAGGAGGTCACAGGTTCGAGCCCTGTTGTTCCCACCATATATCTGGCCCGGTGGTGCAGTCGGTTAGCACGCCAGCCTGTCACGCTGGAGGTCGACGGTTCGAGTCCGTTCCGGGTCGCCATTTTTCTTCTTTCGCATCTGCGCAGTTTTGCGCCAGACGCCTCTGTAGCTCAGTAGGTAGAGCAGCGGACTGAAAATCCGCGTGTCGTTGGTTCGATTCCGACCGGAGGCACCAGTTGTCCAGTCCGTAAGGCTGGACAATAGATGCGGGTGTAGCTCATCCGGTAGAGCGCCACCTTGCCAAGGTGGAGGTAGCGAGTTCGAGCCTCGTCACCCGCTCCATTTTTATATGGTACCGTGGCCAAGTGGTAAGGCAAAGGTCTGCAAAACCTTCATTCCCCAGTTCAAATCTGGGCGGTACCTCCAGAAGTGATGTTCACTTTTGATCTCGGACGCAAAAAGTTCGGACAAAAGTGAACATTTCTTTTTATTTACTATTTTAGTGCATGTAATGTTTAGGGAACCTCTGATTAAATCGGCAAGAGCTGGGAGCGAGAGATTTTTGGGCCGGTCGAAGCATCAAAAGCAGAGGAATACTGGATGTATTTCCTGCTTTTGATGCTGAAGAGCGGGCGGAAAATATCCGCTCTCCAGCCGCAGACGATTTATTCAGAGGTTCCTTAGATTTTCAGGGTAAAATGTTAATACGAGTTTTTGAGCTTCCATTGATCTCCCCCCATCTTTGGAGCTGGTTGGAAACGGTTTTGCCTGATTCATACGTAGTATGAGCAGCGCCCTTTTTGATTTCGGAGGAAATTTGAAAAAGGGCGCTGTTTTTTTATAGAGTTTTCAGAAATTTATCATTTGGAAACCTGCCGGGATTTTTGTGGCGTGAAGCCATAAGAATTCCGGCTTTTTCATTTTCAAAAAGGGCGCTGGCTTCCAGCCCCTGTTTCTCAGCCGTTCTCCCGTAACAAGGAGAGCGGCTTTTTTATTTTCAGAGTCAATAACCAGCGCATGAAAAAGGGCGCCGGGGAATATGGAGGTTAAAAGTGAAGAATCAAATGAGTTCCAAACCAATGAGAACCAGACCGGAATACCGTGACCATACCGGACCTCCCGGTTTTGCGGAAAAGCCTGTATGCACGGAGACTCCTTTGTGCGAGGGGTGTCCGTTCCCCAGCCATGGGTTTTTGTGCCAGGGCGGGGACGGGGAGTGTATGCGCACGCGATTGATGAAATTATCTGATAGGGAGGAAAAAAGCAAATGAATATGCCGTTTCCCGGCCGTGAGCATGTGGAGTCTATCCGAAAGAATTATCCACCCGGCACACGTGTTATGCTGAACAACATGAATGATCCATATTCCCCAGTGGAATCTGGAACCAGAGGAACCGTGCGATATGTGGATGATGCTGGCACACTCGCCGTTGCCTGGGACAATGGGCGCAGCCTTTCTCTCATTCCCGGTGAAGACAGCTTCCGCAAACTGACCCAGCAGGAAATTATTCAGGAGCAGGGAATGAAAATGGGGGAGATGGAGCTGTGAGCATACGGACAATCCCGACAGGGCAGCTCCGCCATATGGGAGATCAGGAAGGCCTGATTCTTCAAGGCTGCGGCGGCGACCCACAGGAATGGGTGGATGGCATCAATGAGATTCTCGCCAAGGAAGGCATTCTCAAAAAGGGCGCTGGCTTCGAAGAAGCCTACACCTTCCGGCATGACGGCTTGACCTGTATGCTTTTCCCCTTCAAAGAGGATGCAAACTTAATGGCCGGTACAGCAGCCTGACCGCAGGCACTGTACCGGCCTTTTCTATTATGAATGGAGCGTGAGATAACCTATCAGAACACCCATAACCCGTATTGGAAACAAGACGAACCTGCTGCCGATCATCCTGTCCGTGTTTCCCAGAGAATTCGGACGGTATATTGATATCTTCGGCGGCAGCGGCGCTGTGCTGCTGGGGAAGGAACCCAGCAAATTTGAGGTTTACAACGACATCGAGGGGGAACTGGTGAATTTCTTCCGGGTAGTGAAGAATCGTCCGGCAGAGCTGCTGCTGGAATTGGACTTACTGCCCCTGAATTCAAGGGAGGAGTTTGTCAGCTGGCTCCACTTCCACGACGGCGGCAATGAACCCAATATCCATCTGCCGGATCAGCTGGAGATCATCGACAGAACGACACCTGCCGCTCTGACGGAAGAAGCAGAGAAGCTGAAAGCATCCCTCCGGAAGCGCTCGGACTACCGGGATGTCCGGCAGGCGGCTGCTTACCTGATGCGCGTGCGCAACAGCTATTCCAGCTCCGGGCGGAGCTTCGCCTGTCAGCCATTCAGCGTGCGCACCCTGTTTACGCAGATTTGGGAAATGTCCCGGCGGTTGGAAAACGTCATTATCGAGCAGCAGAGCTTTGAGGTGCTTATCCCCCACTACGACCGGGAGGACAGCTTCTTCTACGGCGATCCGCCCTACTATGACAGCGAATATGTCTATGACGCGGAGTTTGGCTGGGATCATCATGTGCAGCTCCGGGATACGCTGGCGAAATGCAAGGGCAAGTGGCTGGTTTCTCAGGTGGACTGCCAGGAAATCCGGTATCTTTTCAGGGAGTATCAGATTCTGGACTTCAAGCGCATTCACCCCATGGTACAGAAATATGCCCCCGGTAAGCAGTTTGGGGAGCTGCTCATCGGCAACTATGATCTTCTGGAACGGGAGCGGGAGGTTCCCCTACAGATGTCCCTGAATGAACTGCTGGGAGAGACCATCCCGGTAGAAGAAATTTTGAAGGAGCGTGTAACATCATGCAAAAGAAGAACCAAGTAAATGACGTCACCCTGCTTCCTGTTCCGACAGAAGTGCTGGAGGAGTTGGGGCTGGATCCTTTTTCTACTATTCAGTACAGCATCTCCCGTGGACGCCTGATTATTGAGTCCATCGACACCGAGGAGAGCATGGTCTGCTTTGGAAACTGCTGCCGTTGTCCTGGACAGGGCAGCTGCGAGGATGCGTTTTAATGAGGACATTCCGTATTCTGGGTAAGGAGGGGAAAATTACGATTCCGTGGGAGCTTCGGCAGCAGATCGGATTCCTTCCTGGGGATGTGATCTCCTTTGAAACGGTGTCCTCCTGTGCCATCCTGGTGCGCCGTGAACAGCTCCTGAACCCGGATGGGATTCCTGATGCGGAGAAAAAACGGTTGAAAAAATTTCTGGACAGCCTTTCTCCCAAAGAACAATTTGAGGCTATGGCGCATCTGCACCTGCTGTGGGCCATACGTCAGCAGGAAGGAAAAGAAAGGGATGGAATATGAAACTGCGTATTTACCAACTGAATAAGGATCGGGCGGGCAGCACACCTGTCTGGATAGACAAAGGAAGGGATAAACCTGTTACCAATGCATCCCTCTATGACGAGGTCTTTCGGGGAGAGGGGAACTGGAAGGACATTTCTGAGGCAGTGCGCCAATTTCAGGAGCAAGGCAATCCCCTGTTCCGGGGGCGGTCCATTCAGCCTACGGATGTGTTTGTCACAGAACAAGGGTGCTTTTTCCTGGGCTGGGAGGGGGTCATAGAGGTGGCCTTTGACCCTTCCCAGACACAGAAACCGGGACATCTGCTGCGCTGTGTCTATGTGGAGCCGAACTACCCAGCCTATGAAGCGGATATTGGGGAGAATCTGATGTCCATGCAAAAGGCAGTAGGAGGGCTTATCGAATGTGTGTATCCCCACGGGGACAGGACGATACTGGTCTGCAACGATGAAGGAAAGCTCCTTGGAATGGAAGGAAACCGGAGACTCAGCAATGGTTCCGTCATTGCGGGACCTTTCTTCATTATCGGAGATGCCGGTGAAAAATTCCGCTCGCTGACAGATGCGGAGGTCAATCGGTATCTGCAAATGTACGCGGAACCCCAGCAGATTTCCCAGCGGGAAGTTCGGGCGGATATGGGCATGACATTCTACTGCTTTTGAGGTGAATAGTGTGAAAGTGAGTACCGATCCAGTGAAGATTGAAAAAGGGCGCACGAGAACG
>CAVLCF010000062.1:0-56333 GCA_963661735.1 bacterium
TTTGAGTGAACTAAGCAGATGCACATAACTATCTGCAAATCTTATTATACGAGGAGAATCATTATGAAAATTGCGGTTGCGGGAACCGGCTATGTGGGCCTTTCTTTGGCGGTGCTGCTGGCCCAGAAGCATGAAGTCGTGGCGGTGGATATCCTTCCCCAGAAGGTGGAGCTGCTCAACCGGCGAAAATCCCCCATTCAGGATGAATACATCGAGCGTTACCTGGCGGAAATGGATCTGAATCTGCGGGCTACCCTGGACGCGGAAAGCGCCTATCGGGACGCGGATTTTGTGATTATCGCCGCCCCCACCAACTATGATTCCCAGAAGAACTTTTTTGACACCTCCGCCGTAGAGACCGTGATCCGGCTGGTTCTGCGCTGCAACCCGGAGGCGGTTATTGTTATCAAATCTACGATCCCGGTTGGGTATACAGAATCCGTCCGGGAGAAGTTCCATTGCAAGAATATCCTCTTCTCCCCGGAATTTCTGCGGGAGAGCAAGGCTCTTTATGACAATCTCTATCCCAGCCGCATCATTGTGGGAACGGACCTGAAGGATGCCCGGCTGGTCAGGGCCGCCGAAACCTTCGCGTCCCTTCTGCGGGAGGGGGCCATCAAGGAGAATATCGATACCCTTATCATGGGCTTTACGGAGGCCGAGGCCGTCAAGCTTTTTGCCAATACCTATCTTGCTCTGCGGGTAAGCTATTTCAATGAGCTGGATACCTACGCCGAGATGAAGGGCCTGGATACCAGGCAGATCATCAAAGGGGTGTGCCTGGACCCCCGCATCGGCGACCAGTACAACAACCCCTCCTTCGGCTACGGCGGCTACTGTCTGCCCAAGGACACCAAGCAGCTGCTGGCCAACTACCAGGATGTGCCGGAAAACCTGATCGGGGCCATTGTAGAGTCCAACCGCACCCGGAAGGACTTCATCGCGGACCGGGTGCTTCAGATGGCGGGCTATTACGGTTACGATGAGGACAATGAATACGATGCCAATGCGGAAAAAACCTGCGTGATCGGCGTCTACCGCCTGACCATGAAAGCCAATTCCGATAATTTCCGCCAGTCCTCCATCCAGGGCGTCATGAAGCGCGTCAAGGCCAAAGGGGCCACAGTCATCATCTATGAGCCTTCCCTGGAGGACGGAACCACCTTTTTTGGCAGCCGGGTGGTGAATGACCTGACGGAGTTCAAAAACCGCAGCCAGGCCATCATCGCCAACCGCTACGACAGCTGCCTGGACGATGTCCAGAAAAAGGTCTACACCCGGGATCTGTTCCGCAGAGATTAAAAAATCCGGCAGGAGCGTTTGGCTCCTGCCGGATTTTTGCCCGCATACTGTGCTTGTGCCTCACAGTATGCGGGCCTTTTGTTGAGATGGAATCATTTCGTTTTTGATCTGGGGACCACGCAAATGCAGAAAAAGGCATTCGCATAGAGAATAAACTATGGAATCTACACAAAAGAAGAATGCGAAAATTAGGGAATATGATAGATTGACAATAGGAAATAAGATTATATAATGTAATTAGAAAACAAGGTTGCGCAACCTGGTTATCAAAAGACAGGAGGAACATCATGAAGAAAACAATCAGAAAAAAATTACTGTCCCTATTGCTGGCGAGCACGATGCTGCTTGGGCTGGCTGCCTGCGCTGGAACCGCAGGTGGAAGCAGCCAGCCCGCTGACGGTAACACAGCTGCACAGACCGGAGCGAATCAAGACCTGAAGTCCGTGACTATGACGACGAACGATGTGGGGTTTGATCTGGGCGCGTTTGGCTTGGGCGCCGATCTCACTGTAATTACCAAGTATCAGCTTTACAGCATGCTGATGGTTCAAGACCATGTTGGTCAGCCTCTGGAGGAAGCAGAGCTGGACATGGCTGAATCCTACACCATTATAGACGATAAAACTGTAGAAGTAAAGCTCTATGATTACATTCATGACAGCAAGGGAAATCCGATCAAGGCAGAGGATGTAGTATTCAGTTACAATCAGTATTGTGCTTCCGGCGATGGCTCTGCGGTGGCGGCAGCGTTGGATCGTATTGAAGTGGTGGACGAGAACACTCTGATTTTCCATCTGAGCACTAGTGCTGTAGGGTATAAGGAATTGGTGCTTTGCAGTGCCAGAATTATCAGCAAGCAATGGTATGAAAACGCCTCTGCGGAGGAGCGCAGCATGGACCCGGCGACTACTGGTCCTTATTACGTAGAGAAGGCCGTCAGCGGTTCTACCGTTGTGCTGAAGAAGCTGGACAATTACTGGCAGACTGATGAATCCAAAATTCCGGCACCGCAGAAGCCTAATTTTGATGAGATTCGTTATCTGGTTGTTTCCGAAGCGGCACAGCGTGTAACAGCTTTGGAGAGTGGAGATGTAGACGCGGCTCGAGTGGTTACGGCCAGCATTGGGCATTTCATGAACGAGGACGGTACAGCTAAAGAAGGATGGACCATTGCGAAATCTGCCCTGGTTGGCAGCCGGATCCTCTTTATGAATATGGATCCGAATCCTGAGGTCAATTCTCCCTTGGCAAACAATATCGCGCTGCGTCACGCAATTGCGGTCGGCTGTGACCGTGACTCCATGCGCCTGGGAGCCGGTGAAACAGATGCCTCTTCTTTTACGCTGAGCGGCATTGGTGCTCCGTGCATGCAGGGATACAATCCGGATCTTGAGTACTACCAATATGATCCTGAGTTGGCGAAAGAACTGCTGGCTGAAGCTGGGTACAAACCCGGCGAACTGACACTGCGGGTCCTTTATTCCTCGAACAGCGCAAAGGACGGAACGATGACCGTTTTCAAGCAGAATATGGCGGATATTGGAATCAATATCGACCTGATGGGTTATGACCAGGGCTTGTTCAACTCAATGAAGTACGATCCTACCGCATGGGATATGATCTATGACTTCAAAAAGAGTGAAAACGGTTTTACGACCTCTATGTATACGCAGTTCTTTGACAGTACCGGCTGGGATAATGGCGCTGTGAATTTCAGCCACGACAAGAAGCTGGAGGAACTGGCGCTGGAAGCAGCGAACAATTATTCACAGGAGGCCTGCGATGCATTCAATATTTATCTGAGAGATCAGTATCAGTGCATTGCTGTATTTACGGAATACCAGTTTACCGTCGCGCAGGATGGCATTACGGAAATTGGCATTGAAGCCTCGAACAATCCCAACATCAGCGCGAGTCTGACAGCCGAAAACTATCGGTCTGTTGTGAAGTAATTCCATTGGGGACCGGGGCTTGACCCTGGTCCCCAAAAGGAAAGAGAGGCCTTCTATGGGTAAATACATTCTAAAACGATTGTTAATTATGATCCCGATCCTGCTGTGTGTGGCGGTTTTGGTTTATTCAATCATCAATCTAGTACCCGGGGATCCAGTTACGATTGCTATGGGTGGAGGAAGCGCCACGCAGGCGCAGATTGATGCGGTCCGGGAGTCAATGGGCCTGAACAAACCGTTTCCGGTAAGACTGTTTGAATATGTGAAAAACATTGTTCTGCATTTTGATTTTGGAAATTCATTTGTTTATGGTACACCCGTTGCCAAGGAATTGATTGCCCGGTTCCCTAACTCGCTGAAACTGGCTGTTTTCTGCGTCTTGCTGACGTTTATCATTGGCGTCCCTATCGGAATTATGTCCGCAATACACGCAAACAAGGCGTTTGACCGGATTTCTATGTTCTTTACTTTGATTTTCAGTTCTATGCCCGGCTTCTGGCTGGCTTTGCTTTTGGTATTGCTGTTTTCAGTCAGGCTTGGATGGCTCCCGTCTTCCGGAATCGAAAGCTGGAAAGGCTTTATCCTGCCTGTTTTCTGCAATGGCCTGGCCTGTGTGGCGAATATTGCGAGACAGACCAGGGCAAGCATGCTGGAGGTAATTCGCTCGGATTACATTACGACTGCCCGATCCAAGGGACTCAGTGAAAATGCGGTGATTTACGAACATGCGCTCCCCAACGCGTTGATTCCAATCATTACGGTAGGCGGCAGTCTGTTGGCACAGACCATGGGTGGCGCTCTGGTGACAGAAACGGTTTTTTCCATACCTGGCCTAGGTTCATACCTGATGACAGGTATTAATACACGGGACTACAATGTTGTGGCTGGCTCCGTTATCTGTATTGCGGCCACATTCAGTGTACTGATGCTGCTTACGGATTTGCTGTACGCGTTCATTGATCCGCGCATCAAAGCGCTGTATATGCGTAAAAAGGGGAGGATCAAATGAAGCGGGAAAAAACTACTGCGGTAAGCTTGAAACCCGGCTCTTTTGCATATGTATGGAGCAAAATCAGCAAGGACCCGGGGGCGATGATTGGTCTTGCCGTAATTGTCCTGATGTTCGTCATGTCTTTCTTATCTCCGCATATTCTCAAATACAGCATGTCGGAAATGAACCTGGCGGTCCGCTATCAACCCCCATCTTTGGAGCATCCCTTCGGGTGTGATGATTTGGGCCGGGACATCCTGGCCCGGGTACTTTACGGCGCGCGTTATACACTGAGCATTGGCATTCTCTCCGTAGCGATTTCCTCATTTTTTGGCATTTTACTGGGAGCGGTCGCCGGTTATTTCAGTGGTTGGGTCGATGGCGTGATTATGCGTGTGCTTGACGTTTTTCAGGCGTTCCCACAGCTGCTTCTGGCTGTAACGTTTGCATCCGTATTTGGGCCTGGTTTGGATAAGGCGATCCTTGCGCTTGGAATCTCGGGCATTCCAAATTACGCGAGACTGATGCGCGCAAATATTCTGACGATCCGAAGCAACGAGTTTATTGAGGCGGCGATTTCGACCAATTGCTCCAAAGTGCGCATTATTACGAGGCATGTGATCCCGAACGCCATTTCACCAATGATCGTCCAGATGTCCATGGGTATAGCAAACGCGGGTATCTCGGCAGCCTGCCTGAGTTTCTTGGGATTGGGCATTCAGCCGCCTGCTCCGGAGTGGGGCGCAATGCTGTCTGTTTCCCGGCAGTTTATGCAGGATCACCCGCACATGGTTATGATCCCCGGCCTTTTTATTATGATTTCTGTCATTTGCTTCAATTTGATTGGGGATGCCATTCGGGATGCGCTTGACCCAAAGCTTAAGGATTGAGGAGGAAAAATATGGAAAAAGAAACGCGGCCACTCCTGGAAGTGGATGGCCTTTCGGTAGAATATAGTTCCTCCGGACAGACAGTATATGCGGTCAACAATGTATCATTTGCGCTGAACGCCGGAGAGACGCTGGGGCTTGTGGGAGAGACCGGTGCGGGTAAAACAAGCATTGCGAAAGCCATCCTGCGGATCCTCCCAGACCACTCTACAAAAAAGTGCAGCGGAAAGATCTGCTTTGATGGGCAGGAGCTGATTTCACTCAGTGAGGAAGAAATGCAGCATGTGCGTGGCCGGAAGATATCAATGATCTTTCAGGATCCCATGACCGCATTGAATCCGGTGAAAAAAGTTGTTGACCAGATAGCGGAACCAATCCGGGTGCATCAGAAAGCGGATAAAAAGCTGGCTCGCCAAAAGGCAATCGAAATGCTGCGGATGGTTGGTATCTCTGAAGACCGGGCGGATGAGTATCCGCATCAATTTTCCGGCGGCATGAAGCAGCGTGTCGTGATTGCGCTGGCGCTGGCCTGCCGTCCGGAGCTGCTGATTGCGGATGAGCCCACCACGGCGCTGGATGTTACCATTCAGGCGCAGGTGTTGGATCTGATTGCCAATCTGAAAGAGCGGATGAATTCCTCTATGCTTTTGATTACCCATGATCTGGGTGTAGTGGGAGAGGTTTGCGATAAGGTCGCGGTAATTTACGCCGGCGAAATCGTAGAGTGCGCGGATAAGCTTGAACTGTTTACAAATCCTGTGCATCCCTACACAAAAGGACTGTTCGGCGCGCTCCCGGATTTGAGCAAGAGCGTCCGGCGTCTTTCTCCAATCGATGGTCTGCCGCCTGACCCGACTGTGATCCAGTCTGGATGTGCGTTTTACCCCAGATGTCCTCTGGCAACGGAAGCGTGCGCACAGGCAAAGGTGAGGCTTTCTCAGGTCAAACCGGGGCATACGGCACGCTGCATTCATCTGATGCACGGGGAGGGAAATGATTAATGGCAAATCTGGTCGAAATCAAAGAACTGAAAAAATATTTTCCCTCACAGAGAGGCATGGTTCATGCTGTTGACGGAGTGTCTTTCAGTATCCAGGAAGGGCAGACCATGGGCCTGGTGGGAGAATCCGGCTGTGGGAAAAGCACCTTGGGAAGAACAGTGATCCATCTGCTGGAGAGCACGGGCGGACAGATCCTCTACAATGGTGAGGATGTCACCCATGTGAACAACAGGGAACTGAGAAAGCTTCGCAATAATATGCAGATAATTTTTCAGGATCCTTTTTCCTCGCTGGATCCCAGATATACAGTGAAGGAAACCGTCATGGAGCCGCTGCTGCTTTCAGGGCGGTATTCCAAGCGGGATGCCGATATAGAGGCGGAACGGATCATGGATTTGGTGGGGGTTGAGAAGCGGCTGCGTATGTCCTACCCGCATGAGCTGGACGGTGGAAGAAGACAGCGTGTCGGCATCGGCCGCGCATTGGCACTGAATCCCAAGTTTATCGTCTGTGATGAGCCGGTTTCTGCGCTGGATGTATCCATTCAGGCACAGGTCCTGAATTTGCTGATGGATCTGCAGGACGAATATAAGCTGACGTATCTGTTTATAACGCACGATTTGTCTGTGGTTCGGCATATTTCTGACCATATCAGCGTGATGTATTTGGGCCAATTGGTGGAGACGGCTCCAACGGATGCGCTTTTTGAGCGCCCGCTGCATCCGTACACAAAGGCACTTCTCTCAGCGATTCTTACAGTTGATGTCTTGCATAGGAAGGAGAGAATCGCGCTGAAAGGTGAGATTACCTCCCCTATTGACCCGAAACCGGGGTGCCGGTTTGCGCCGCGCTGTCCATATGCGGATGAAAGCTGTTCCAGGCCAGTGGAGCTCTCAGAGGTGGAGCCGCAGCATTTTGTATCCTGCCACAAGGCAACAAAATTATCAAAATAAATAAGGTAATACTTCTCTTTGCGCAGCGGCTGTGTTATAATTTTATAAAAATTATAACAGGGGTGTACTGACAATGGAAATTCAAAGGTTAAAGGAAAATGTGGCAATGGATGAAATGTTCAACGGCATAAAGCCCAAAAATATAAGGAGCCAGAATCTCTCTGCTGTGTTTCGCCTTTTCCAGAAGGGCAGTCCGCTCTGCGTTCAGGATATAACAGATGTTACGGGACTCAGCAAGACGACTGTAATGAAACTGATTACATCGCTGTGTGAAAAACAACTTGTAATAAACATGGGCAAAGGCACGTCTACAGATGAGGGAGGAAAGCGGCCTCAGCTCTACCAAATCAATACGCAAGGCAAATATGTCATAGCAATTCAGACTGGACGGCATCATATCTATTACAAGCTTTTTGACCTGAAGTGTGACCAAATTTCCGAGGGAAGCGTTACGGTGGCCTCGGATATTGGATATGAGATGTTTTTGAGCGTTATAAAGGATTGCGTTGAGAAACTGGTAGCGGAGAACGCCTTAAGTAAGGATGCGGTTTGCAGTATTGCTGTGTCAATTCCTGGATCGATTCATACCGACCAAGGAATTTTACGGTACTACACGTTCCATCCGGAGTGGGGAAACGAGATTCCCATTCGTGAGGATTTGAGACGAAAACTGGGATTGTCATGCTGTGTGGTAGTGGATATGCCGCTGCATTTTATTGGCATCGTTGAAAAAAATATTGCATCGGGCTTCAGCCCCAATGCGTCCCTGCTGTACGTACATGAAAATGCTGTATGCTGTGTGTTTGAAAACGGCGTTTTGCGCACGGGTAATGCTGGACGAATCGGCGAGGTTGCGCACATTGTGCTGGATCCACATAGCAGCGTACGGTGTCGCTGTGGTAAGCAAGGGTGCTTTGAGGCGCTGGTTCAGACAAAACGCCTGGTAACTATGGCGTCGGTGGCTGCGGAAGAAAATCCCCGGTCTCTGATGAATGCGGCCGAAAGACTAAGTCCTGAAGTTGTTTTTACGGCGGCAGAGCAGGGCGATGCGGCTGCGCAGGCTGTTCTTGACGAAATTGCCGGTTATTTCGCGGCTGTGATATGTGATCTGGCGGTATTTACCAATACGGATCAGGTAACAATTATTGGCGAATATTACCAGGCGGGAGACTTCTTCCTGGACAGCGTCCGCCGGCGGGTTCATGAGTTTATGTCGATGTTTGAGAACAACAGTTTTGAGATCCGCTATACACAGCAGGATTATACACGTCCTGACCTGTGCATTTTGGGAGGCGCTTTCGTTGCCAGGCAGCAATACTATGATACGATTATGGACTGACGGGGGCAGTCAAAATGTTAATTGATGAGAAATAAAGTTTTTTACGGTTGGAAAATTGTAGCGGTTACCTGGTTCCTGTATTTGCTGATGACCGCGCCGCCAAGTTATGGCTGTAGTATCATTCTGACGAGGCTGGTAAACCAGAGCGGGTGGGATGAGCGCCTTGTTGGAATGTGTACAAGCGTTTATAACATTGCCATTGCGATAATCTGTGTGGCCTCGGGTCTGCTGATGCGGTTTACCGGTCCCAAGAAAAGTATTCTTTTCAGCGCTCTGGTAGGTGCGGTATGCTATGGCGTACCGTCCTTGGCAACGATAGACCAACATGTGTACCCATTTCTGTTTATAGGCTATGGAATCTGCTCTGGCGGCGCCCTTATTGCGTCATCTGTGCTGGTTAACCTATGGTTTGTACGGAATCGAGCCGTGCCCATGTCGATCATTATGACGTCCGGAGCAATCGGAGGCTTTTTGATGCCGCTGATTACCGCAGGACTGCTGCGTAGTTCCGTTCAGGTCAGCTGGATGGCGTTTGGAATGATGGCTGTTGTAAGTCTGGTGCTGGCTGCTGTGGTTATTCAGGAAAAACCGGAAAAGATTGGAGAAGTGCGGGATGGATACCGTTGGCGGCAGAAGAGGGGGATTCCTCTGGAAGAGCCGGAGCCAGATGTAGGGAAGCCTGGGACGTCAAATGATGGAGCGTTTCGTGACAGAAATTTCTATGCGCTGGGCGGGATGATTTTAACCGCGCGAATGGTGATGGCGGCATTTACCAGCTATATTGCGCTGCACGCGGTTCAGTGCGGGCTGCGGGTGGAACGTGCGGCGGTATTACTTTCGGTTTTCAGCATCGTAGGACTTTTTGGACGTATTGCATCCGGAATTGCGGATACTGTTCCGTTACCCCGGAAACAGCTTGGCTTGCTGAGCTTTGCGCCTTTGATCCTGGGTTGCTTGCTGCTGAGCATTGCCCGTTCCTACGGTAGCCTGGTATTCGGGGCGGCATTGACGGGGTTCGGGTTTGGTTTCCAAAATGCTCTGTTTCCGCTGCTGGTTTCCTACTATTTTGGAGACGCACGTTTCCCGATGCTCTATGGGATTTACAATTTCCTTGGGGGGCTAGGGGGCTTTGCTGCACCGCTGGCTGTGTTTGCGGTAAAAAACAGATGGGGAAGCTACTCGGCGGCCTATCTGGCGCTGTGCGTTTTTTCCTGTGTTGTGTGTGGGATGTTTTTGTTCTTAAGGGACCCGTCCAAGCAGATGACGGAGTCGATCAAATGAAAGGAATTAAATTGGATGATTTATCAAATAAAAGATGGGCAGTCGCTTTATCAGGCGATTGCTTCTTATAATCAGATGGAAAATGAGCCAGTGGTGTTTGAATTTCCTGAAAATGGGAGTGTAGTGCTTGAGGGAAACCAGATGCTTTGCTCCTCGCTGCCGAGAATTACAGGATCCGCCGGGTTGGAAATCCGGGGCAATGGGGCGGTGCTCAGTGCCGACGGGACAGGTACGGCCATCATCATTGCGGGTCAGAATGTGACGGTAAAGAATCTGGTATTTGAAGCATTTCACATCGGTATTGCGATTTTGGCAACGGACGGGGATGTGCGGAATATTCTGGTAAGCAATTGCACGTTCCAGGATATTTCCCATGAATGCATTAACTCTGGGATTATGGGCAGCGGACTTACGATGGATCGTGTGGCTGTGGAAGAATGTCTTTTTGTCGCACCCTGTGCCCAGCGCCGTTCAAATTGTCCTGTAGCGACTGACTTCATTGGCGCATGCTATGATGAGGCGGACCAGGCTTTGCACGACGTCCGGTTCTCCAATATCAGCTGGAACAGGAACAAAACCTGTCCCAATGAAGACGGCAGCTTTTTTGCGCAGGGTCTGCTGGTTTTTGCCGCCTGCAACCACGCTTTCTTTGTAGACAAAGAGATGGAGAAAAGCTCTTACGCGATGGTGGAAAATGTTGTGGCGGACGGGATCCTCGCGGAGGGAAATCATATTGAGGGTATCCACGATGTAGGACTCAGTATCGCTTCCGGAATCCCGGGGCGCAGGGACATCCTGATGCAGAATGTGGTGTATCGCAACAACTACGTCAGCTATTTCAATACAGGTATGATTATTTCCGCTGCACAGCAGATTTTTGGTGGTGATGTTACCAGAATTTGTACGAAGCATGTGCTTATTGAGGGAAACACCTTTGTCCCCGCAAAGCCGGGACCCTATGAAGCCCAAATGGCAATTCATTTGCTGAATACCCGCTCTGAGACCTCGGTTATCACCTGCGTGGACTGCCATATGGAGGACATTACTGTCCGAAATAACAAGATTTACGGCCGGGAGATCGGCATTGCCGTGGAGGCACATCACGGAACAATGGATTTGCCTTATCCCAGCAACCTTTCTGACTGTTCTATCGAAGGTCTGCTGATTGAAAACAATGAATTCCTGGAAATGCAGCTGCCGCTTCGTATTTACGCGGCAAACCTTGAGGGGCGAGTAGGCGATTTCTGGAATATGGGTGAAGTGAAGAAGGAAATGACAATGCCCTATACCACTTTTGCGTCCAATAACCGGATCAATCATCTTTGTGTACGTGGAAATCGTTTCTATGAGTATGATGTGGCGATCAACATGGCTGGTGCCCGGGTATGCGGTCATGGGTTTGCAAAGGATAATGAGATTGGTCCAGACATTCAGTTTTCTGACAATACGTTTGAGGATGGCAGAAAGATTTATTCGTACAGAAAGAATGTCGCCGCAGAGCTCTTATATGACAACGGTATGGGCTTTGGAAATAAAATCACCGGAAAGGTATCTGTATAAATAACGGCAGCGAGAAGTCGACTGCCGTTCCGGTGTAAAGCTTCCATATCCCCCCATTTTCGATGTGAGAAAATGGGGGGATTTTTTGCGCGTGCCCCATAGATTTCATTGAAAGATTAAAAGCACCCCGGATTTCTTCTTATTTTAGGGGGCGACAAATGGGAAGTGATGTGTTATAATAGAGCAAAAACGACCGAAAGAGGTTTGACACAATGAAAAAAGCGCTGATTACCGGTATTACCGGCCAGGATGGGTCCTATCTTGCCGAGTTCCTTCTGGAAAAGGGATACGAGGTCCACGGCATTACCCGCCGGGCGTCCATTTCCAATACCGCCCGCATCGACCATCTTATGGGAAAAATCAGGCTCCATGACGGGGACCTGACCGATTCCTCCAGCCTGATCCGCATTATCGGCCAGGTGCGGCCGGATGAGATCTACAATCTGGCGGCCCAGTCCCATGTGCAGGTCAGCTTTGATGTGCCGGAATACTCCGGCGACGTGGACGCGCTGGGCGTTCTGCGGATCCTGGAGGCAGTCCGCATCTGCGGCCTTGCCAAGACCTGCCGCATTTATCAGGCATCCACCTCCGAGCTTTTCGGCAAGGTGGAGGAGGTCCCCCAGCGGGAGACTACGCCCTTCCATCCCTATTCTCCCTACGCTGTTGCCAAGCAGTACGGTTTCTGGATGGTAAAGGAGTACCGGGAGGCCTACGGTATGTTCGCCGTCAACGGCATCCTCTTTAACCACGAGTCCGAGCGCCGGGGTGAGAACTTCGTCACCCGGAAGATCACCTTGGCCGCCGGGCGCATTGCCGAGGGCCTGCAGGACCATCTGGAACTGGGCAACATGGATTCCCTCCGGGACTGGGGCTATGCCAAGGACTATGTGGAGTGCATGTGGCTGATTTTGCAGCAGGAGACCCCGGACGACTACGTTATTGCCACCGGCGAGCAGCACACCGTCCGGGACTTCACGGAGAAGGCCTTTGCCGCCAACGGTATGACCATCCGCTGGGAAGGTACCGGCATTGACGAAAAGGGCTACGACGCGGACACCGGCAAGCTGCTGGTGTCTGTCAATCCCCAATGGTTCCGGCCCACGGATGTGGACAATCTGTGGGGCGACCCCACCAAGGCCAGAACGAAGCTGGGCTGGGATCCCCAGAAAACCAGCTACGCGCAGCTGGTGCAGATCATGGCAGAGCACGACCGTGCTCTGGCGAAGCGGGAAAAGGCAATGATGGAGGCAGCAAAATGATGGAGAAAAACGCGAAGATCTATGTGGCGGGCCACCGGGGCATGGTGGGTTCCGCCATTGTCCGGGAGCTGCAGCGCCAGGGCTATACCAATATCGTCACCCGCACCCATAAGGAGCTGGACCTGACCCGGCAGGATCAGGTGGAGGCTTTCTTCGCCGCGGAGAAGCCGGAGTATGTGTTCCTAGCCGCCGCCAAGGTGGGCGGCATTGTGGCCAATCAGAACGCGCTGGCCGACTTCATGTACGACAATATGGTGCTGGAAATGAACGCCATCCATGCCGCCTGGAAGAATGGCTGCAAGAAGCTGGAATTTCTGGGCTCCTCCTGCATCTATCCCCGGATGGCGCCCCAGCCCATGAGGGAAAGCTGCCTGCTGACCAGTGCGCTGGAAAAGACCAACGAGGCCTATGCTCTTGCCAAAATTTCCGGCCTGAAATACTGCGAGTTCCTGAACCGGCAGTACGGTACGGACTATATTTCCGTTATGCCTACCAATCTTTACGGACCCAATGACAACTATCACCCCACCCACAGCCATGTATTGCCTGCACTGATCCGCCGCTTCCACGAGGCCAAGGTCAGCGGCGCGGAAAGCGTCACCTGCTGGGGCGATGGCAGCCCGCTGCGGGAATTCCTGTACGTAGACGATCTGGCGAACCTCTGCGTCTTCCTGATGAACAACTATTCCGGCAATGAGACCGTCAACGCTGGCACCGGCAAGGAGCTGACCATCAAGGAGCTGACCGAGCTGGTGGCCAAGGTGGTAGGCTACACGGGCGAGATCAAGTGGGACCCCAGCAAGCCCAATGGGACCCCCAGAAAGCTGCTGGACGTTTCCAAGGCCACGGCCTTGGGCTGGACCTACAAAACAGAGCTGGAGGACGGCATCCGCCTGGCCTATGAGGATTTCCTGCATAATCCCATGCGGGCCGAGCGCTGAGGGAGAAGATTTATGAATATCATTTTGCTTTCCGGCGGCTCCGGAAAACGGCTGTGGCCCCTTTCCAACGATGTCCGCTCCAAGCAGTTTATTAAGTTCTTCAAGAAGGAGGACGGCGGCTACGAGTCCATGGTCCAGCGGGTCTACCGGCAGATAAAAAAAGTTGACACCGATGCTACTGTGACCATCGCCACCAGCAAGACCCAGGTCTCCGCCATTCACAACCAGCTGGGGGAGAACGTGGGCGTCAGCGTGGAGCCATGCCGCCGGGATACCTTCCCGGCCATCGCTCTGGCCACGGCCTACTTGGTGGATGTGCTGCATGTTTCCCCGGAGGAATCCGTTGTTGTCTGCCCGGTGGACCCCTATGTGGAGGACAGTTATTTTGAAGCCCTGAAGGAGCTGTCCGCCCAGGCGGACAAGGGCGAGGCCAACCTGGTGCTGATGGGCATCGAACCGACCTATCCCAGCGAAAAATACGGATATATCATTCCGGAGAGCGGAGACCATGTGGCCTCCGTAAAAACCTTCAAGGAAAAGCCCACGGCGGATGTGGCAGCCGAGTACATTTCCCAGGGCGCATTGTGGAACGGCGGTGTCTTTGCCTATAAGCTGGGCTATGTTATGAAAAAGGCCCATGAACTCATGGATTTCACAGACTACCAGGATCTGTTTGACAAATATGAGACCCTGAAAAAGATCTCCTTTGACTACGCGGTAGTGGAACACGAGCCGAGGATTCAGGTGGTGCGCTATGCCGGTATGTGGAAGGATCTGGGTACCTGGAACACCCTGACGGAATCCATGGACGAAAACATTATCGGTAAGGGCGAGCTGAACGACAAATGCTCCGGGGTGCATATCATCAATGAGATGGATGTGCCCGTGCTGGCCATGGGCCTGCACGATGTGATTATCTCCGCTTCCCCGGAGGGTATTCTGGTGTCCGACAAGGAGCAAAGCTCCTACATCAAGCCTTTTGTGGACAAATTTGTGCAGCAGATTATGTTTGCCGAAAAGAGCTGGGGCAGTTTCAAGGTCATTGACGTGGAATCCGCCTCTATGACCATCAAGGTAACGCTGAACCCGGGCCACAGCATGAATTACCACAGTCATAAGCACCGGGACGAGGTCTGGGTGGTTATTGCCGGAGAGGGCCGGACCGTTGTGGACGGCATGGAGCAGAAGGTCCACGCCGGGGATGTTATTACCATGTCCGCCGGCTGCCGTCATACGGTGCTGGCCGATACGGAGCTGAAGCTCATCGAGGTGCAGCTGGGCCAGGAAATCAACGCCCAGGACAAGCAGAAATTTGAGCTGGCGTAACGACAAAACAGGGGAGAGGCCCATGTCCGAAAAGAATGAACCGCTGCTGCTGCGCCCTGCCGGAAAGGATTACCTCTGGGGCGGGAACCGGCTGAACGATGATTTTGAAAAGAATATCCGTTTGTCCCCTTTGGCGGAAACCTGGGAGTGCTCCACCCACCCGGATGGCCAGAGCCTTGTATCCGGGGGCCGCTTTGACGGGCAGTCTCTGGCGAAGGTGCTGAAAGCCCACCCGGATTATCTGGGAGCGCGGCACCGGGGCGAAACGGGGCTTCCCATCCTTATTAAATTTATTGACGCGAAAAAAGACCTGTCTGTTCAGGTCCACCCGGGGGACGATTACGCAAGGCTCCATGAAAACGGCCAGCTGGGCAAAACCGAGATGTGGTATGTGCTGGACGCCAAGCCCGACACCAAGCTGGTCTATGGCCTCCGACAGGACTGTACGAAGGAAACCCTACGCCGGTCCATTGCGGACGGCACGGTCATGAAGTACCTGCAAAAGGTGCCCATTCATAAGGACGACCTGTTTTTTATTCCGCCGGGCACCATCCACGCCATTGGGGCCGGGGCCCTGGTGGCGGAAATTCAGGAAAGCTCCAACCTGACCTACCGGCTGTATGACTACGACCGGGTGGACAAGAATGGGCAGAAGCGGCCGCTGCATATTGAAAAGGCGCTGGACGTGGCGGACCTTCGGGGCAGCGCGGAACCCCGGCAGCCTCTGCGGGTGCTGAAATACCGGCAGGGCGTGGCCTCGGAGCTGCTGTGCCGGTGCAAGTACTTTGAAGTCTGCCGGATGCTGGTCAATACCGAGCGGCGGCAGCGGGTGGAATACCGGGCGGACGAGCTGGCTTTCCGGGTGCTGCTCTGCGTGGGCGGCTGCGGGACCATCGCCTATGACGGCGGGACTATCCCTTTTTACAAGGGAGACTGCGTTTTTGTCCCGGCGGATTCCGTGACGCTGACCATCCATGGGCAGGCTCAATTTCTGGATGTGAAAGGATAACCGTATGGAAATCGAGAAGGAATACAATCGCTGGCTGGAAAAAGCCGTAGCGGACCCGGATGTGGCGGAAGAGCTGAAAACCATGGACTTTGCCCGGAAAGAGGACGCCTTTTATCGGGATCTGGCCTTTGGTACCGGCGGCCTGCGGGGCGTGATCGGTGCGGGAACCAACCGGATGAACGTCTATACTGTGGCAAAGGCCACCCAGGGCCTGGCAAATTACCTCAAGGGCCATTTTGATACTCCATCTGTGGCCATTGGCTACGACAGCCGCATCAAGAGCGACCTGTTCGCCCGGGTGGCTGCCGGTGTGTTTGCCGCCAACGGGGTGCGGGTTTTTATCTGGCCCACCCTGATGCCGGTGCCTACGGTGTCCTTCGCGGCAAGATATCTGAAAACCTCCGCGGGCGTTATGATTACCGCCTCCCATAATCCCAGCAAATACAACGGCTATAAGGTCTACGGCCCTGACGGCTGCCAGATTACGACCCAGGCCGCCGCGGAGGTTCTGGCGGAGATCGAAAAGCTGGATATCTTCCGGGATGTAAAGGCAGGAGACTTTGCGGAAGAGTTGCAAAAGGGAAACATCCGTTATATCCCCGAAGCGGTTTATACCGCCTTTGTAGAAAAAGTCAAGGCCCAGTCCGTGCTCTTCGGGGAAGAGGTGAACAAGAATGTCGCCGTTGTTTACAGTCCCCTGAACGGCACCGGCCTGAAGCCCGTTACCCGGACTCTGAAAGAAATGGGCTATACCAATATTACGGTGGTGCCCGAGCAGGAGCAGCCGGACGGACATTTCCCCACCTGCCCCTATCCCAACCCCGAAATCCGGGAGGCCATGGCCCTGGGCATGGAATACGCGAAAAAGACCAACGCGGACCTGCTGCTGGCAACGGACCCGGACTGTGACCGGGTTGGCATCGCCGTGCGTGACCGGGCCGGGAATTATCAATTGCTCAACGGCAACGAAGTGGGCCTGCTGCTGCTGGACTATATCTGCGCTCAGCGCGTCAGGCACGGCAAAATGCCGGAAAGCCCTGTTATGGTCAAGACCATCGTCACCATGGATCTGGCGGAGCGCATCGCTGCCCACTACGGCGTGAAAACCGTCAATGTGCTGACGGGCTTTAAGTTCATCGGCGAGCAGATCGGTCTTTTGGAAAAGCAGGGCCGGGAGGACAGCTACATCTTCGGTTTTGAGGAAAGCTATGGTTACTTGACCGGCTCCTACGTCCGGGATAAGGACGGCGTAGACGGAGCCTATATGATCTGCGAAATGTTCAGCTACTACGCCACCCGGGGCATGAGTCTGCTGGAAAAGCTGGAGGAGCTGTACCGCACCTATGGCTACTGCCTGAACACTCTCCACAGCTATGAATTCGACGGCAGCGCGGGCTTTGCAAAAATGCAGCACATTATGGCGTCTTTCCGGGAAACGATCCCGGAATTCGGCGGGAAGAAAGTGGAAAAGGTTCTGGATTACAGCGCCGGACTGGACGGCCTGCCAAAGTCGGACGTGCTGAAATTTCTGCTGGAAGGGAACTGCTCTCTGGTGGTCCGCCCCTCCGGTACGGAGCCGAAGCTAAAGCTCTATGCCTCCGTCAGCGCCGGGAACAGAGCCGCAGCTGAGAAAACGGAAGCGGCCATTCTCCGCAGTGCCGAGGAAAGGCTGAAATGAAGGCGCGTATCTTCCGGTGCGCGGCAATCCTGATGCTGGCTTTGCTGCTGTCCGGCAGGTTCTGGCGGCGAATTTCGTTATGAAATTTTGCAGCAGTTCCCGAAAAAGCCCGGCTCTCGTGCGGAGCCGGGCTTTGGTGTGTTATTCAGATAGGAAAACCGTCATTCCTGGCCGTCCTCTTTTTGGTGGTTCACAAGGATAAGTCCGGTTTTGCGTTGATCGAGATACTGCTTCAGAAATTCCCGGCCCTGGGCATCCAGATGGTTCAAGGGTTCATCCAGGGCCAGAAACGCCGTATTCCGCAGCAGCGCGCGGGTCAGAATGATCTTTTTCCGTTCGCCGGGGGACAGGTTGCTTCCATTGGACAGCACCGCCTGATCCAGGGGCTTTTCAAACCCCATTCTCCGCAGGACTGCCGTTCCTTCCTCCGTTTGCTCCGGAGAAAGGAACAGGTTTTCCGCAACCGTTCCGGAGAAAAGCTTTCCGTTCTGCTCCTGCATGGTGATAAGCCTCCTGCGGACCTCCGGGGGAAGCGTCTTTCCCGCCGCGTCCGTGATCTTGCCCGCCTGGGGTTCATATAACCCGCACAGCAGCGACAGTATGGTCGTTTTTCCGCTTCCGTTGGCGCCCGAGAGAGTTTCCCGGGCGTCCGCGGAGAATGTACGGCTGTAATGCTCCAGAACCGGCTTCGTTTGGCCGGGATAGCCGAAGCGGATGTCCTCCATGCGCAGCTCTGCCGCAGATGCTTCCCCGTTTTCCGGGATGTTCTCCGGCGAAAGCCGTTCCTGTTCATCTCCATAAAATATCTGGAGTCGGCCCAGCTTTTCCGGCTCGGCCCGGCGCTCCAGAATCTGCCGGGCTGCCGTTTTGTAGAACCGGGTTATGGTCGGCAGCAGCAGATATCCCGCCACCAGTTCTCCGGCGCTTAACCGGCCCCGGGCAAGCAGCAGCGCCCCAATCGTCAATACCCCCAGCGGAACGCCATACTGGCAGAGCTGCTCCAGTGCCGCGTCTTCGGCGTTCAGCCTGCGCCGGGCGCTGTGCGCCCCCGCAAGAAACGCCTGGAACCGCTGCTGAAGCCCCTCCAGGAAGAAGCCCTCCAGATGGAAGCCATGGACAAATTCACGGGACTGAAACAGTGCGTATTCCTCCCGCTTCCGTTCCTCCTCAAATTCCCGGACAAGCGTATCCACCTTGGCGCGCTTGGGCGCAATGATCTTCGCGCGGATGACTGGCACTGCCGAAAGGGTCAGCACCGCGAGCGCAAACACCGGCTCGATCTTCGCCCGCAGCAGTAAAACGACCATCAGCAGGCCATAGAGAGAAAAGCAGACCGGGGCGGTATATTTCCAGATCTGGTTGTAAAAGAAACCCGGTATATCCGTTGTGACCCGCTCTACAAAGGCCCCCGGACGGATCTGCTCCGTCTGCGCCAGGGGCCGGCGCAGAAAGCGTGCGATCAGATGCGCAGTATAGGCGTAGCATCTTTTGACGACGGTGATATTTCCCGCTATTTCCAGCAGCTGCACCACCACGGTCTGCATCAGCAGGGCGGCGAGAAAGGGCAGAAGCTGCCTCTTTACGGCTGCCATATCCAGCGCCAGCAGGCTGTCCGCCATGCTGCCGATCAGCACGGAGGCCACCGTCGGCACCGCAAACCCGCCCAGATCCTTGAGAAGATACAAAATAGTGCAGGGCCAGATGTAGCTCCGGCATTCCCTGCGGGCCTGCTTTGCGGAAAAACCGGTCATATCCGCTCGCCTCCCTTCAGATCCACTACGCGGTCCCAGGGAATATCCAGATATGGGTCATGGGTGCAGACCAGCATAGCCCCGGGATATTGCGCCAGCTGGCCTTTCAGATAGCCGCGGGCGTCCGTATCTATGTGGTTGGTTGGCTCGTCCAGAATCAGAAGCTCCGCCTTCTTTGCCAGGGCCAGCGCCAGAAACAGCTTTTTGCGTTCGCCCATGGACCAGCTGCCCACGGGCTGGGCAAACAGCGCCTCCGGAATGCGGAAGCCGCGGCAATGCCGCCGGAACGTATCTTCGTCCAGGCATCCGGTGGACCGGACCGCCGCCAGCAGCGCGTCCCCCGTCAGCAGCAGTTCCGGCTCCTCCTGCATGGACCAGGCGATCTCCGCCTGTCTGCGGATCTCTCCGCTGTCCGGGGACAAAACGCCTGTAATGAGCCGCAGAAGGGTGGATTTCCCGGATCCGTTAGGCCCCTGCACCCGGATACGCTGACCAGACTCTATGGTAAAGCTGAGACGCGAAAGCACGGTTTTCTCTTTGAACGCTTTGCCGACATTGCAAACCTCCAGGAGCGCCCCCTTTGCTTCGGCTGCCGCCGGGGCCGCGCGGCAGGTCAGATGCTCCTTTGCTGTCCGGAATACCGCCGATTGAATACTCAGGTTAAATAAGGCGTTTACATTGGAAAACAGATAGCCGCTCAGCACGATCATGCCGGGGGCCCGTCCCGCCGTCAATGCCCCGCGAAACAGGAACACGCCGAGCAGAAAATAGGCTCCGTAGCTGAGGAAAGCGTGGATCCCCTCAAAAATGATGTTCTCGATGCCGCCGGTAAATTCCGCCTGTCCGCCTGTTGTGACGCACATCCGGCCGATTTCACGGTAGCGGCCAATGTACCATTGTTCCCGGTTGTAGAGCTTCAGCGTGCGCAGTCCCTCCACGCCCTGGGCCAGCCAATCCCATTCCTCTTCTTCGTGGTCCGCAATGGATTCATAGATCCGCTTTGCCCATTTCTGATATACGATGGTGGGAACCATTTGCAGCAGGCTGCACCCCAACAGGATCACGGATATCCATGGATTGGTCCGGCACATCAGGAGAACGCTTCCTACGATCATGGTGACGCCCTCTACGGCGTCCGGCAGTATTTTTTGGTAGTGGTCCGCGATAACGCCGCCATCTTCATTCAGCCGTGTCTCCATTTCTCCGGAGGAAGCCGCCGGCAGGCGGAAGCTCAGGATTCGCTGCTGCTGAAGCGCCCGAAAATCCTGGCGCTCCACCGCACAGACGCGTTCATTCTTCTTCGTCAATCCGAGGCATCCGAAGCTCCCTATTGCCACCGCGGCGCAGAGCAGCCCTGCCAGTCTGGCCACCGCCCCGAAGTCCGCCGCTACGGCGCGCTGAAACAGCTGAGAGATCAGCCAGGCGCAGCAAAGCGAGCTTCCGGCACGGAACAACCGATAGGCGCAGCCCATGACCAGAGATTTCCGGAATACAGCGCCAATAGATCTATCCATTCTTTCGCATCCTTTTCTTAAAATTTGTTTACGAAGCATCCGGCATATGTATCATATAGCATATATGCCGGACCGATGTCAGCTTCATATCTCGAGGATATATGAAGACTTTTTCTCTATTTCAATCCATTGTGGCTATCGATTTGCGATAAAAGTGTTGAAAATGTTTGAAAGATGTTGTATTATCATAAGAAATCTACAAAAGCGGGAGGAAGGAACATGAGTGAAGCATATATTGGAGATGTTATCCGGCAAAAACGGGAGGCATTGGGGCTGACCCAGGCAGATTTGGCGGATGGCATTTGCAGCGTTGTCTCCATCTCCAGAATTGAGAGCGGTATACAAAGCCCAAAGCTTCCACTGCTGCGGGCGATTCTTGGCAGACTGGACCTGCCGGAAAACCGTTACTTCCTGTGGGCCTTTAACGCGGAGCAGCATACGGAATTTCTGTTGAAAAGAATGGATGCGCTGGTTGCGCAATATGAAAAGAACAGCACTGACGAAAACAGAATCCGAAAAGAGGTTTCGCAAATCGTAGAGGAGCTAAAGGCGGATACAGCGCATTTTGACGTGTTTACGCGGCAGAGAATTGCCTGCGCGCGGCTGGTCCTCGGGGAAGAGGGCAGGCCCTATACACCCCTGGAAGAACGGGAGAAGCTGTTCGATGTTATTCGCATGACCTGTCCCAAATTCGATGTGCATAACATTGCGGAGGGGAGGTATTCTACATTTGAGATAAGAATATTGAACCAGCTTGGAATAACCTACCTTTTGGAGCCGAATAAAGCCGAAGCAGCGTCATTCTTTCAGCAATTGTACACATATGTAAAGAAGAATTTCCACGAAATTCCAATACCAAAGTCCTACCTTTGCCCGGTCATATCGAATTATGTGCGAGCTTTGATGCTTGAAGAGCAATATGCGCAGGCCGTATGCTTTGCTGAGGAAGGCCGACGTCTTTGCCTGGAAAACTCCTATTATTTTCCCCTGGTAGAATTTCTAAGCGAATTGGCAGAGGCGTATTGCTTCCTAGGAAAACCAGAGCGTGGCAGGGAATTTTTCCTACAGGCTTACGCTTTCGCCGTCATAACAGAGGACAGAGTTACAGAGAAAGCAGTCTCTGACGATATGGAGCGGGATTTGGGAATCACGCCTGATCTTCTATTGCGTCTGGCATCGACGAAATAGACTCTGGATAGGGCGCAGCATTGTACGTCCCAGGTGTATGGTCCGCTATGGATAGGCAGATGGCCCCAAGCGCGTCGTCTCCTTTGATAGGATAACACATATTCCCAGAAAGAACAATAACACCCAGTGAAAATTCACTGGGTGCATTGTTTATATTGTGCTGCCGCTTTATGCGGCGGCATCGCTGTATTAATCTGAAAATTCCTCCGGCTGGACATAGCCGGAACTGCTCCAGGAAAAGTTTCCGCCGTACTTTACAGTGACGTAGATCGTTTCCGTCCCGGTTTTGATCTGGACATAGCAGACCTTGTTTTCATCAAACAGATCCGTGATCTCCATGGTCTGGTCCTGATAATAGACCCAGACGGTACCATCGTCCTTATATTCCACGTCCACGTTGCTGCTGAGTTCCTCCAGAAGCTCCTCGTCCGTCAAGGGCCGCTCCCGGCCAAAGTTGTCGATGGCCACGCCGCCGCCGCTCTGCTCGTGGCTGCCCTGGGCATCCTCGTAGGAAAGAGTATAGCTTCCGTTTTCAATGTCCATGACAGCATCGGTCTGGTCTCCATGAATCCAGAGCTGAATGGTCCGGCGAATGCCGCCGATGTTTTCCGCGTAGCCGACCGTCGCCATGCCCAGGATCAGCACAGCCGCGGCGCACAGAATGACTGCCTTGCGCACGGTGAATTTTTTTATTTTCATGGTTTTTGCCTCCGTCAAAAAATCGTCGGAGGCGTGCAGCACACCAAAGGCACGCCGGTATTTCTCCTTATTCGTCATCGTCCCACGCCTCCATCAGTTTGGTTTTCAGGAGCTTTCTTCCTCTGCTCAGCTGGCTTTTCACGGTGCCCTCGGTGGTATGCAGAATTCCCGCAATTTCTGAAACGGACAGGTCCTCGTAGTAATGCAGATGGATGGTGACCCGGTATTTCCGGGGCAGCTCCATAACCGCCTCAAATAGGCTCTTGTCCTCCGGCTCCGCAAAAGGAAGCTCTTCCATGTAGTCCTCCCAGGGCACTTTTTTCTGTGCCAGAAGGACCGCAGCAGGTCCCGGGACCGGTTGATGGCTACCCGCAGCAGCCAGGCTTTGATGTGGTTTTCGTCCGCGAAGTCCTGGTCCGTATTCCAGTATTTCAGAAATGTATCCTGCACTACGTCGTCGGCGTCCTCTTTGTTCCCCGTTGCGCTGAATGCGGCGGAAAACACCCGGTCGCCGAACTGACGGAACGCGTCCTCAGCTGAAAGCTTCATAAGCAGCTCCTTTGTATGTTAGAAAGTACTTTCTGTATACCAAACGATTCAGGGAAGGAACAGGTTGCGTGTTCCAAATAAAATTTTTTGTGTTGGCTATCAGATGAAAACAAAAACGCAGAGGCGGACACTCCGTTGACCTCTGCGTAATTCCTGAATTTGCGGCGCTTTCGCGTGTCCCTCAAAGCCACTTCCGGATCACCCTGCGCAGCACCCAGGCCACCGCCATAACCATGAGACACACCACCCCAGGCGGCAGCAAACCCACATACCACGGGGCCGACTGCATGGCGTACAGCCCGGGGCGGGCCCTGAAATCGATGTATTCGTACAGGGCAATGCCCGCAAACACCCCGGGTGCTGTCCAAAACAGAGTGTGTAAAAACTGATCCAGTTTTTTCATAAGACAGTACCTCTCAGCAGAAATGCCAGCAGAACCGCGATCCCCAGGCACGCAAGGGTTCGTTTGGGCCCTACGTTCAACATAAACACACAGATCAGAAACGCGGCTGTGTAGAGGATCCCCCAGAAGTCAAAGTACCAAAAGCCAATGCCGAAGCAGTTCAGCAGCAGTACCGTAAAAATCAGCGTTTGGATGCACGCCGCAGCCGGCCCCTTGCCCCTGGCGTACCAGCACAGCCAGCCGAGCACCGGCGATATGATCGTCAGGCCATACCAGACGCGCATGTACCCGCTGGGGTTGAAGCCGCCGAAGTGGATGCTGTACCAGTGGTATGCGCCGCACATGCCCAGGAAAAAGAAAAACACCCCGTCCCCGGCCTGGAAAGCCGAAGGAGCATAGACCGCAATGGCCAGTCCGACCGCCAGCCAGAAGGGGAGATCGGACAGAAAATTCCCAAGATCCAGCCATTCCAGCGCTCTTTCCCAGAAGGTTGCGCCGCTGTAGCCGATCAGGTCCAATTGCTTTGCCAGTACCCCCAGGGCAGCGCCCAGGAGCAGGCAGAGTAAGATCCGCCGTATGCCCTGCCGGACGGTGTACCGCTTTTCGGGTGCACGAATGTTATTGAGCCATTGTGTCATGCTTGCTACCTCCCGCGTCTATTTTATCCTACGGCCGGGGAGAAGTCAACAGCCGGACGTTCTGTTTGTCCCGGGGGCGCATAGGATGTGCTATCCTACGAAAATTTTGGGGTGGTACTTATGGAATATCCAACCAATCAGGCATTTCTCCGGGGCAGCCTTCTGGAACTGCCCGCCTTTTCCCACGAAAGCGGCGGGGACCGTTTTTATCGCTTTCTCCTGGAGGTCCCGCGGCTCTCCGGGGCGGTGGATACTCTGCCGGTCATTGTCCGGGAGCGCATTCTGGAGACCCTGGATCTGTCCGGGGGCTGTATGTTGGCGGTAACGGGGCAGATCCGCTCCCACAACCTCCGCCGGGAGGATGGTCGCAGACTGCTGATTTTTGTCTTTGCCCAGGCGCTGACCGCCGAGGAGGGGCCGCCTGCCAATGATATTTTGCTCTGCGGCAGCCTGTGCCGGGAACCCAATTATCGGAAAACGCCTCTGGGGAGGGAGATCTGCGATGTAATGCTGGCGGTACCCCGGACCACCCGGCGGGCGGATTACATTCCCTGCATTCTCTGGGGCTCTACGGCCCAGCTGGGGGCAAGATGCCGCACCCGGGACCGCTTGTCCATCCAGGGCCGTCTTCAGAGCCGGGTCTATACCAAGCTTACAGAGGAGGGCGCCCAGGAGCGGACTGCCTACGAGGTCTCCGCCCTCACTGCCCAGGCGGAAGAAAATCCCTTTTTCTAAGTGATTGAAAATCGGGCGGAAATGTGGTATTCTGGAGAAAAACAGAAAAGGATGCTGATCCTATGGATGAGAAAGTTCAGGCCATTCTGGAAATTCTGGAAAATCGCTATCCGGAATCCATGTGCGCCCTGCATTATGGAAAGGACTATGAGCTGATGATCGCCGTCCGGCTGTCCGCCCAGTGTACGGATGCCCGGGTGAATCTGGTGACGCCCGCCCTGTTTGCTGCCTACCCGACCCTGGAGGCTATGGCGGCGGCCCCCATTGAGGATGTGGAAAACTATGTCCGCTCCTGCGGCTTTTACAAGCATAAGGCCCGGGATATCGTCCTGGCCTGCCAGATGCTTCTCAGCGACTACGGCGGGAAGGTCCCCGGCACCATGGAGGAGCTGCTTCGCCTGCCCGGCGTGGGCCGGAAGACGGCCAATCTGCTGCTTGGTGATATTTACAAGGTCCCCGGCAGCGTGGTCTGCGATACCCACTGCATCCGCATCTGCGGCAAACTGGGCCTGAGCCAGGGCAAGGACCCGGAAAAAGTGGAGCGGCAGCTGCGCGAAATTCTGCCCCCGGAGAAGAGCAGCGACTTCTGCCATCGCATTGTCCTCTTCGGCCGGGAAATCTGCACGGCCCGCAGCCCCAAATGCGGGGAGTGCCCCTTAAGCCCCTTCTGCCTGGAAGCAAATCCCGCGGCAAAGTAACAATTCTATTCACCCCCTTGTCCGCATACCCTGTGGACAAGGGGGTGTGCTTCTTTGGCCCGAAAAAAACCGCTGTTTTACAGCGCCATGCTGTTGACCGCTGTGAACCTGGCCCTGCGCATGGCCGGGACCGTGTTTCAGGTCTATCTGTCCCGGAAGATCGGCCCGGAGGGGATCGGGCTTTTGCAGCTGACCATGTCCGTGGGAAGCCTTGCCATGATCGCGGGCATCGGCGGTATCCGGACGGCCGCCATGTACCTGACCGCCGAAGAGCTGGGCAGAAAGCGCCCTTGGGGGCTGCGGTCTGTGCTCTCCGGCTGCGGGGGCTACAGCATCCTTTGCAGCCTGGGCGTTGGGACGGCGCTGTACCTGCTGGCCCCGAAAATTGCCGCTTCCTGGATCGGCAACAGCGCCGTGACCCCGGCGCTGCGGCTGTTCTCCTGCTTTCTGCCGGTGAGCTGTCTGTGCGCCCTGATGACGGGCTTCTTTACGGGTCAGAACCGCATCGGTACTTTGGCCATCGTGGAGGTCATTGAGCAGCTGTTCTCCATGACGGTCACCATGGTCTGCCTCCATTTCTGGGCGGGCAGCGACTCCGGCCGGGCCTGCCGGTGCGTGATCCTGGGCAGCGCCATGGGCAGCTGCCTGACGCTGCTGGTGCTGACGGTTCTGACGCTCCGGCAGCGCATCCCCAAGGGCACCCGGGAACCCATGGGCCGCCGGGTGCTGCGGGCTGCGGGACCTCTGGCCCTGGCGGACACCGCGAAATCAGGCATCTCCACCCTGGAGCATATGCTGGTGCCCAAGCGGCTGGCTCTGGCGGTCAGCAATCCTCTGGCCCTCTTTGGGATCGTCACCGGTATGGTCTTTCCAGTGCTCATGTTTCCCGCCTGCATTCTCTTCGGGCTGTCGGAGCTGCTGATCCCGGAAATGGCCCGGTGCCACTGTGCCGGGGAGGAAAAGCGCATCCGCTATCTCCTGCACAGAAGCCTGCGGGTGGCTCTGCTGTATGGGCTGCTCTGCGGAGGCTGGCTGTTTCTGTCGGCGGACGCACTTTGCCTGCGGCTGTACAAGAACAGCCAGGCGGGGGCGCTTCTGCGTTGGTTCGCCCCTCTGGCTCCTATGCTCTACTGCGATGCTGTCACCGACGCCATGACCAAGGGCCTGGGGCAGCAGAAGTGGGCCATGGCCATCAATATTTTTACAAGCGCGCTGGATGTGGCGCTGCTCTTTTTCCTGCTGCCGGTTTTCGGCATCCGGGGATATTATGCCAGCTTTCTCATTACCCATGTGATCAATTTTATTCTCAGCATGCAGCGCCTGCTTTCCATTACCGGGGAAAGGATCGACCTGCGGTTTGCTGTGCCCGCTGTTTTCTGCGCCGTTGGGACCTTATGGGTCTGCGCCCATGGCAGCGGGATCGCCGCCTGCGGACTGTATGCCCTGGCGCTGTGTGCGGCGCTGTTTTTGACGGGGACGCTCCGGCGCGACGACCTTCGTTGGTTCCGCCGCCTTGTCCGTCCGGCAATGTGACTTTACGGTACTTGCATTTTCCTGTTTTCCCTGTATAATAAAAGCAAACACAAAAGGAGCCTTTTCTATGCGTCTGGAAGCCATTCAGAACTGCCTGCGGGCAAAAAATATGCCCTTTGAATACTGGGAGGACAACGACAGCGGCAGCATCCACTTTGTCCACAAGGGCCTTTCCTACCACATCTGGGAATACCCTGCCCCGGAGCGGGGGGCGGAGAGCAATGTCCGCTCTGCCGGACGAAGCGAGGATTTTGAGGGGGATTACGAGGCCCAGATTCTGGAAATTCTGAAAGAATTCTGATATCCTGAAACATCAGGCGTTTCCATAGAAATACGGGAGGTTGCAAATGGATACCAATGTGTTCCACTATTGTCTGGAAGTGGAAGAGAGCAAGAACATCACCTTGGCTGCCAAACATCTGTTTATCTCTCAGCCTGCGTTGAGCAAGCAGCTGAACAAGCTGGAAAAGGAGCTGGGCTTTCAGCTTTTCGACCGGGCCAGAAGCCCCATTGCCGTAACGCCCCAGGGGGAGATATTCCTGGAGTTTGCCCACCGCTATGTGGATATGGAGCGGGAGCTTCTGGAAAGCCTGCGGCAGTTCAGCCCTGTGCAGACAGAGCCTGTTCTCATCGCCACGACCCACCGGGGCGGTGCTTATGCCGGATTTCAGGCGGCGTCCTTTATGCTGGAGCACCCGGAGATCCCGCTGGAATACACAAACCGTTCCTCAACCCAATGCGAGGAGGACCTGGAAAAGGAGACGGCGGATCTGGCCATCTATACGGAACCGGTCCGTTCGGAAAAGCTGGAGTATATGCCGGTCCAGGAGGATCCGCTGATTTTTGTGATACCCAGAAATTCCCCCATTCTGGAAGGCCTGGATACATCCGGCAACAGTTTGGAGAATCCGCTGTATATTGACGCTCAGCGGTTCCGGAATCCAGCCCTTCGCTATGTGCTGGCAACGCCGGGGCAGGGGCTTTATTACGCGGAGAACGCCTTTTTCAAAAAGTACCGCATCACGCCGATCCATCCCCAGAGGATCGATTATGTGGATACCCGCTACCTGGTGGCGGGCAGCGGCTGCGGCATCGCCCTGCTGCCCCATATGACCATCCGGGAATCGAAAAGAGGCCAGAATGAGATCTACGGCATGGTAAAGGAGGACAACCTCTATCGCTATGTTGTGGTCGCGCGAAAGAAAGGCCGGCAGCTTTCTCCGGCCGCGGAAACGGTGTGGCGGTTTATGGTCGGGATCTCCGCGAAAATCCGATAACCTTTTGGAATCGGCGTCATAACTTATTCACAAAGAACACAGCTTCGGAACATGATTTTCCGGGGCTGTGTTTTTTATATTCATCGGCTGATTCCAAATGGTTATGGCTGACGGCGCAAAGGGGAATGGTGGAACTATTGCACAATTCGGCTTGCGTGATATATAATGCCATTGTGAAATTTACCGGTAAAGCGTTCAAACTGTACAAAGAAAAAGAAAATAGGAGGGTCAATCGTGAACAAACTGAAAGAGACAAAAATCCTCGGCTTCCCGCTGTGGATGTACCTGATTCTGAGTGCCCTGATGCTTCTCATGGCCGCCAATGACTGGATGCTGACCAATATGGTCGGTGCGCTGGCTTTCGCCATGATCATCGGTACCCTGCTTGGCTGGGTGGGCGACCACATTCCTGTCTGGAAGACCTGGTTCGGCGGCGGTATGCTGTTTGCCTGCCTGGTGGCCGGTGCCCTGAACACCTTCAATCTGGTCGGCGAGAGCACCAAGGAAGCACTGAACACGTTCAATGGTTCCACCGGCTTCCTGGATCTGTACATTCTGGTGCTGATCACCGGTTCTGTGCTGTCCGTTGACCGCAAAATGCTGATCAAGTCCTTCGCGGGCTTTATTCCCACCATTCTGGCTGGCGTTGTTGGTGCTCTGGCACTGGCAGGTCTGGTAGGCGCAATCACCGGTGTGGGCGCCATCGATGCCATCGCAACCTATGCCATCCCCGTCATGGGCGGCGGCAACGGTGCGGGCATCACCCCCATGAGCAAGATGTGGGCTGCCGCGACCGGCGGCGATGCCTCTACCTGGTACGCATCCGCTTTCGCCATCATCAGTATCGGCAACCTGTGCGCCGTGTTCATGAGCGCCCTGCTGAATAAGCTGGGCCAGGCCAAGCCCTCTCTCACCGGCAACGGCCGCCTGATGGAAGGCGAGGAGAAGCTGGAGAACAAGGCAAACGAAGTGAAGCCCACCATGGGCGACTACGCCACCGGCCTGGCGCTGGGCGTTGTGTGCTACAACATTGCCAACCTGTACGCGAAGAATGTCTCCATTATCAACCACGCAAACCTGGGCTTTACCATCCATACCTTTGCGTTCATGGTCATCCTGATCGCGATCCTGAATGTCTCCAATATCCTGCCTGAGAATGTGAAGGCCGGCGCGAGAGGCATGCAGATGTTCTTTGTCAAGTACATGTCCTTCCCGCTGATGATCACCGTCGGCATCGGCACCAACCTGAGCGACTATGCCAAGGTCTTTACCAACCCCGCTTACATCCTGATCATCATGGCTACCGTTATCGGCGCGATGATCGGTACCTTCCTGATGGGCAAGGTGTTCCACTTCTATCCCGTGGAATCCATGCTGACCGCGGGCCTCTGCATGGCCAACGGCGGCGGTTCCGGCGACGTGCAGTGCCTGGGCGCCGCGCACCGTATGGAACTCATGTCCTATGCGCAGATCTCCTCCAGAATCGGCGGCGCCATCATGCTGGTGATCGCAAGCTTTGTATTCGGAAAATTCCTGTAAGGAAAGAGGCTTATCATGGCAAATACGAACCCCCTTGCTGCCAACCTGACCCTGGAGCAGCAGAAAAATCTATTCGGCAACGCGTATCTGAATATGCTCTGGCACTGCCCCACGGACCAGCGGTTCCACTACTGGGTCCATCTGCCGGATTGCTACTATGACGAGGCCGAGCACAACTATTCCCTGATGGTCATTATCCATGGCACCGGCTGCGCTGTGGAGGAATATATCAAGCAGGCCAAAGAGTTGTCTGACAAGTACCATATGGCAGTTCTGGCACCTATGTTCCCCGGCGGCTTGATCCAGAGGGATGACTTCAACAGCTATAAGCTGCTTTCCTGCGACGGGATCCGGTACGATCTGATCCTGCTGGATATGATCGAGGACATGGCCAAGCGCTATCCCGGCGTCCATACGGATAAGTTCTTTATGTTCGGCCATTCCGGCGGCGGCCAGTTTGTCAACCGGTTCCTGTTTTCCCATCCGGACCGGATGAAGGCCTGCTCCATCGGCGCACCCGGCCGGCCCACCTTCCTGAACCCGGACGCGGACTACTTCTGGGGCATTCTGGATTTCAAGGACTACTTCGGCTATGATGTAGACCTGGATGCTGTCCGGAAAGTGCCCGTTCTGATCACGGTCGGCGAGCTGGACAACAAGTTCATCGGCGACTCCCCCTATGGCGACAACCGCGTAGACCGCATGAAGAGTCTGCAGAAGAATCTGCAGGACAACGGCGTCCATGCGGAGCTGGAGATCCTCCCCGGCTTTGCCCATGAAGGCGGCGAGAAGGAACGGGTGCAGGCAGCACAGAAGTTCTTCATCCGCTATCTCTGATCCGTCATTCCCATCTGCGCCCTGCGGATTTTTCCCGCGGGGCGCATTTTTCGGTTGACTTTTTAACTGGAAATACATATAATATTCCCAAGGTAAAAGGGAGTAAAGGGCGGGGCGACCCGCTGTGTGGTCTCGTCATCACGGCGTTCAGCCCGGGGCCATGCGGTAAGCTTGAGACTTTTATCACAGTTTTCTGCTGTGGTAGAGGTCTTCTTTTTTATCCTCTTCACGGCGCACCTGTAAGGAGGGTATTTATGGAAATTCTCGCGCTTTTCTCCAATCTCACAAACATTACACCCCAGATGGTCCTTATGTGGGCCATCGGCGGACTGCTCATCTATCTGGCCATTGCCCGGAAGATGGAGCCCAGTCTGCTGCTGCCCATGGGCTTTGGGGCAATCCTCGTCAATCTCCCCCTGTCCGGGGCCATAACCCAGGGCGATGTGGAAGGCGCCCTCAGCGTTCTGTTTCAGGCGGGCATGTCCAACGAGCTGTTTCCGCTGCTGCTGTTTATCGGCATCGGGGCCATGATCGATTTCGGACCCCTGCTGGAAAAGCCCTGGCTGCTTCTGTTTGGCGCGGCGGCGCAATTCGGCATTTTCCTGACGCTGGTGCTGGCGGGCTTCTTCTTTGATTTGAAGGACGCCGCATCCATTGCCGTGATCGGCGCGGCGGACGGCCCCACGGCCATTTTCGTCGCCAATCTGCTGGGCTCCAAATATCTGGGGGCCATCATGGTAGCGGCCTACAGCTACATGGCCCTGGTGCCCATTGTCCAGCCGCCGGTGATCCGCCTAGTGACGACGAAAAAGGAGCGCCTTATCCGGATGCCCTACCGGAAGGGCAACGTCAGCCGCCTGACCCGGATTTTATTCCCAATCCTTGTCACCGTTGTCGCCGGACTGGTGGCTCCGGCCAGCGCTTCCTTGGTGGGATTTCTGATGTTCGGCAACCTGCTTCGGGAGTGCGGTGTGCTGAATGCCCTGTCCGAAACCGCTCAGAATACTTTGACCAACCTCATTACCATTGTGCTGGGCCTTACGGTTGCCAGCCAGATGACCACTGAGCAGTTTGTCCGGCCGGATACCTTATTGATTCTGGCCCTGGGCCTGGTGGCCTTTATCGGGGACACCATCGGCGGCGTGCTGTTTGCCAAGCTCATCAACCTCTTCCTGCCGGAGGGCAAGAAGATCAACCCCATGATCGGCGCGGCGGGCATTTCCGCCTTCCCCATGAGCGGCAGAGTGGTGAACCAGATGGGACTGAAAGAGGACAATCAGAATTTCCTGCTGATGTATTCCATCAGCGTCAACGTCTCCGGCCAGATCGCCTCGGTCATCGCGGGCGGACTGATCCTCACCCTGATGGGTGTCTGAGGAGGTGGAGAGAATGCTGCATCCTGACGCGCTGGCCCAGACGCTGCCCATGCTTGCCAAGGGCATGGCCGGGATCTTCCTGGTTATTGGCGTGATCGTCCTGGCAACGGCGATTCTGAACAAGCTGACAAACAAATAAGGGTCATCCCCGGCAATCACGCCGGGGATGTTTGGTATCTGTTCGTTGTTTTTTCGGTTCCCTATTGTTTTTTCCCGGAAGAAAAGCTATAATAGAACGAATATATACGGGAGGGACACCATGGCGAACGAAAATCAGAACCAGGACTGGGATTCTCTGGGCCGAAGCATTGAAGATATCATCGATAAGGCGATCAATTCCCAGAACTATCAGGAGCTGAGCCGCAATATAACAAGCACCATTGACAAGGCAGCCCGTACCGGGTCCGACGCCCTGTGGCGGGCGCTGGACATGTCCGGGGCGACAAAGCCCAAAAAGACCATTACGGTGGAACCGGTCCGGCCGGAACCCGTCCGGAAAACCGATCTTCCCGTCCTTTACGGCAGCGCCAACGGCGAGACGGCCAAGGGAATTCTCAAAACCGTGTTCGGCGGAATCCTCTCCATTACGGGCTTTACATTTACGCTGATCTCCGGGATTTTTCATCTGGTTGGTATGGCGGCAGGGGCAATCGGCGCGCCTCTGATCGGCGGTCTGGCGAGCCTGGTGGGCGGTACGTTCCTGCTGACCGGGGGCATTCGTTCCCTGGGAAAGGTCAGCCGTTATAAGGTCTATCTGAAAACTCTGGATCAAAAGACCCATATCGCTCTGGAAAAACTGGCCCGCAGCGTGGGGAAACCTGTGAAGTTCGTCCGCAAGGAGCTTCACGGCATGATCGATGAGGGACTGTTTCTGGAAGGGCACCTGGACAGGGAAGAGAACAACCTGATTACCAGCGACGAGACCTATCAGCACTACGAGACCAGCCGCCTGGAGCTGGAGGCCCGCCAGAAGGCCCAGGAAAAGGAGCAGGCGGAGCAGGTGCAGAGCGCCGTTTCCCCCAAGGTTCAGGAGGTTCTGGACCGGGGCAACGCCTATCTGCGGGAGATCCGCCGGTGCAACGATGAGATCCCGGGGGAGGAGATCTCCGCGAAGATCTCCCGGATGGAATCCATCGTGCAGAGAATTTTTGAGCGGGCGGAGGCCCACCCGGAGATCATTCCGGACCTGAAAAAACTCATGGATTACTATCTGCCCATGACCATCAAGCTTTTGAACGCCTATGCGGACATGGATCGTCAGCCCATCCAGGGTGAAACGATTCAGGCATCCAAGAAGGAGATCGACGCCACCCTGGACACCCTGAATCTGGCCTTTGAAAAGCTGTTGGATTCTGTGTTCCAGGACACGGCCATGGACGTTTCCAGCGATATTTCCGTCCTGCAAACCCTGCTGGCCCAGGAGGGGCTGACGGGTGATGAATTTTCCAAAAATAAACCGGTAGAATAAGGAGAGCACTATGAGCAACGAATTTGATATGGACGCCGTTCCCAGCCTGACCCTGGAGCCGGAGCTGGAGGACAAGCAGGAGCTGACCGTAAAGGAGGAGACCGCTCCCGCCGTAGAACCCATCCAGCAGCCTGTTCTGACGGAACAGGAGCAGAAGATGGTCACGGACTTTGCCGCCAAGATCGATCTGGAGAACACGACCCAGATTTTACAGTACGGCGCTGCTGCCCAGAAGAAAATGGCCGACTTCTCCGATGCCGCCCTGGCCAATGTAAAAACCCAGGATCTGGGCGAAGTTGGCGACCTGATCGTCAATGTGGTCGGCGAGCTGCAGGGCTTTGACAAGGAGGAGCAGAAGGGTTTCCTGGGCTTCTTCAAAAAGCAGGCGGACAAGCTGGAGCTGATGAAGAGCCGCTACGCCAAGGCCGAGGTCAATGTGGAGAAAATCAGCGACGCTTTGCAGCAGCATCAGGTGCGGCTGCTGAAGGACTCCGCCGTACTGGACAAAATGTACGAGCAGAACCTTGCCTATTTCAAGGAGCTGACTATGTATATTATGGCCGGCAAGCAGAAGCTCCAGGAGGTCCGGGACGGCAAGCTCAAGGAGCTGGAGGCCAAAGCCCAGCAGACGGGTCTGGCGGAGGATGCCCAGGCCGCCCGGGATCTGGCGGAGAAGTGCAATCGGTTTGAGAAGAAGATCTACGATCTGGAGCTGACCCGGACCATTTCCATCCAGACCGCTCCTCAGATCCGCATGATCCAGAACAACGACACCGTTATGGTGGAAAAAATTCAGACCACCCTGGTAAATACCATCCCTCTGTGGAAAAACCAGATGGTTCTGGCCTTGGGCATTGCCCATTCCACCGAGGCCGCCCAGGCCCAGCGGCAGGTCAACGATGTGACCAACGCCCTGCTGAAATCCAACGCGGAGAAGCTGCACATGGCTTCCGTGGAGACGGCCAAGGAGGCGGAGCGGGGCATTGTGGATATCGAGACCCTGAAGAAAACCAATGCCGACCTGATCCAGACCCTGGACGATGTGATGAAGATCCAGGCCGACGGCCGCACCCAGCGCCTGGCCGCCGAGGCGGAGATGGCAAAAATGGAGCAGCAGCTGAAGGACAAGCTCCTGCAGCTCCGCAGCGCAAAATAAGTTCACATATCCCGGGGCATGGCCCCGGGATTTTTCATTGCATAATCGTTCCGGGTGTGGTATACTGTTCTGGATTCATACACCCGGAGGCGTTTATGACGGAATTGACCGATTTTCAGCGGAAAACCGCTGCCTTTTTCCCGGAAATATCTCTGAGCTTTGGCGAAAGCCTGGCAAAGCATACCTCCTTCCGCATCGGCGGCCCGGCGGAGGTGATGGCCTTTCCGAAAAACGGAGAAGAACTTTCCGAGCTTTTGAATAAGTCCGCTTTATTGGACTGCAAACCGGTTATCTTAGGAGCAGGAACCAACGTACTGGCGCCGGACAGGGGGCTACCCGGCCTTACCGTCTGCCTGAAGGACTGCCTGGACGGTATGGAGCGGGTGGACGAGACCCATATCCGGGTTATGGCGGGTGTCACCATGACCCGTTGTGCCATGTTCGCGGCGAAGGAGGGCCTCAGCGGCCTGGAATTTGCCCACGGCATCCCGGGCACCATCGGCGGCGGCGTGTATATGAACGCCGGGGCCTACGGCGGAGAAATCGCCCAGGTCTGCGTGGAAGCGGAGCTGATGACCAGGAATGGTATCCGCTATACCCGCAGCCGGGAGGGGATGGCTTTTTCTTATCGCCATAGCTGCCTGGAGGAAACCGGGGATATTGTGGTCAGCGCCCTTCTGGAGCTGACGCCCGGGGATCCGGAACAGATCCGCCGGCGCACGAAGGAGCTGCAGGCCAAGCGGTCCGCCTCTCAGCCACTGAACTATCCCAGCGCCGGGTCCGCTTTCAAGCGTCCCAGCCAGGGCTATGCCGCCGCCCTCATTGATGAAGCGGGGCTTCGGGGCTACCGGGTGGGGGACGCTGCCATTTCCGAAAAGCACGCGGGCTTTGCCGTGAACTTGGGCAATGCCACGGCCGAACAGGTAAAGCAGCTGCTTGCGGACGTGGCCCGTATTGTAAAAGAAAAGTCCGGTATACAGCTGGAACCGGAGGTTCGCGTTTGGTAACAGAAAGAAGGGAAGCCATGCAATCCTTTTCCGCATCCGCCAAGGCGGAGATCTGCCGGGAATACCCTCAGAATAGCTGCTGCGCCCTGGCGGAGTGCTTCGGCATTCTGCTCTTCTGCAATTGCTTTCAGGACAGGCAGATCAAGATCATTACGGAGAGTCAGGACTTTGGAAAGCTCCTGCCGAAGCTCTTCCGCAAGGCCTTCGGCGTGAGCTTTGACCAGCTGCCGGAGGAGGGGGGCGCCGGAAAGCAGGTGTTTCAGATCACCGATCCGAAGAAGATCGGTACGATTATGGAGGCCTTTGGCTTTACCCCGGGGGATACGCTGTCGCTGCATATCAACCTGCCTGTGGTGGAGGAGGACTGCTGCAAGGCTGCTTTCCTGCGGGGAGCCTTTCTGGCCGGCGGCAGCGTGACCAGCCCAGCCAAAGCCTACCACCTGGAATTTACCACTACCCACCAGAGCGTGGCACGGGAGTGCTATACGCTGCTCCACGAAACCGTGGGCTTTTCCCCCAAAACGGCCTCCCGGGCAGGAGCCCAGGTGCTCTATCTCAAGCAGAGCGACCTGATCTCCGATTTTCTCACCTTTCTGGGCGCGCCCGTTGCCTCCATGGGCATTATAGAGGCCAAGCTGGAAAAGGAGCTGAACAACAAGGTCAACCGCTGCTGCAACTGTGACGATGCCAATACGTCTAAGGTGGTGGAGGCGGCCCAGGAACAGCTGAGCGCCATCCGGATCCTGCGGGACCGGGGAGAGCTGGAAAGGCTGCCCCAAAAGATCGCCCAGGCGGCCAAGGCAAGGGAAGAAAACCCGGAGGCGTCCCTTTCCGAGCTGGCGGCCATGATGGAGCCGCCCATCACCAAGCCTGCCATGAACCACCGTTTGCAGCGCATTGTTTCCATGGCAAAGGAGGCCACCCAATGAGCTTTGTACATCTGCACGTCCACAGTGAGTACAGCCTTCTGGACGGTGCCTGCCGCATTGACGGCATGATGGACCGGGTCAAGGAGTTGGGCCAGACGGCCATTGCCCTGACGGACCACGGCGTTATGTACGGCTGTATCGATTTCTATAAAGCGGCTAAGGCCGCGTGCATAAAGCCCATTATCGGATGCGAGGTCTATGTGGCCCGCCGGAAAATGACGGACCGGGTCCACGGCCTGGACAATGATCCCTACCATCTGGTCCTGCTGTGCAAAGACAGAACGGGCTATGAAAATCTTTGCTATCTGGTGTCGGAAGCCTTTCTGCACGGCTTTTACGGCAAGCCCCGGGTAGACCTGGAGCTGCTGGAAGCCCACCACGAGGGCCTGATCGCCCTGTCCGCCTGTCTGGCAGGCGCTATCCCCCAGGCCCTGATGAGCGAGGACTACGATAAGGCCAGAGCGACGGCTCTGGAGCTGTCCCGGATCTTCGGACCGGACAATTTCTATCTGGAAATGCAGGACCACGGCATTGCCGCCCAGCGTCCCGTGAACCAGGGCATCCAGCGCCTGGCCCGGGAGACGGGGCTGCCTATGGTCGTCACCAACGACGCCCACTATCTGCGCAAAGAGGACGCGGATATGCAGGATGTGCTGCTGTGCATCCAGACCGGAAAATCCGTGGACGACCTGAACCGGATGCGGTTTGAGACCCAGGAATTCTATCTGAAAAGCGAGGAAGAGCTGCGCGGCCTGTTCCCCGGCTGCGATGAGGCTTTTGAAAATACGGTTAAAATCGCCCAGCGGTGTAACGTGGAATTTACCTTCCATGAGTACCATCTTCCGGCCTATCCCGTGCCGGAGGGCTATACCAATGAGGAATACTTCCGGAAGCTTTGTTATGAGGGCTTCCGGGAGCGCTACCCGGACGCACCGGAGGAATACCGGGCGCGCATGGAGTACGAGATCAAGGTCATCAGCTCCATGGGCTATGTGAACTATTATCTGATCGTCTGGGATTTCATCCACTACGCCAAGAGCGTGGGCATTCCCGTGGGCCCCGGCCGCGGCTCCGGCGCGGGCTCCATTGTGGCCTACTGCATCCACATTACGGAAGTGGATCCCATGAAGTATGGACTGATTTTCGAGCGCTTTCTGAACCCGGAGCGGGTCAGCATGCCCGATTTCGATACGGACTTCTGCCAGGAGCGCCGGGGGGAGGTCATTGATTATGTGTACCGGAAGTACGGCGCGGACCATGTGGCCCAGATCGTGACCTTCGGCACCATGGCCGCCCGGGGCGCCATCCGGGATGTGGGACGTGCCCTCAACTTTACCTTTGCCGAAACCGATGTGGTGGCAAAGCTGGTGCCCGCGGGGCCTCATGTGACGCTGAAATCCGCTCTGGAGGAGTCCCCCAGGTTCCGGGAAATGTACAACGGGGACGAGCGGGTCAAAAAGCTCATTGATACGGCTATGCGCCTGGAGGGGATGCCCCGCAATTCCTCTACCCACGCTGCGGGCGTGGTGATCACGGCGAATCCCGTATGCAGCTATGTGCCCCTGTCCAAAAACGACGATACCATCGTCACCCAGTATACCATGACTACCATCGAGGAACTGGGCCTTCTGAAAATGGACTTCCTGGGCCTGCGGAACCTGACGGTGATCCAGGACGCGGAAAAGCAGATCCAGCAGAGGGAGCCTGAATTCCGCATTGACCGGATCCCGGACAATGACCCGGAGACCTTCCGGATGCTTTCCGAGGGCAAGACCTCCGGCGTGTTCCAGATGGAGTCCGCCGGGATGACCGGCGTGTGTATCAGCATGAAGCCCAGCTCTATTGAAGATATTACGGCTATCGTGGCATTGTACCGCCCCGGTCCTATGGACTCCATCCCCAGATTTGTAGCCAACAAGCTGGACCCCTCCAAGGTGACGTACAAAACCCCTTTGCTGGAGCCGATTCTGCGGGTGACTTACGGCTGTATTGTCTACCAGGAGCAGGTCATTGAGATTTTTAGGACCTTGGGCGGTTATACCATGGGGCAGGCGGACAACATCCGCCGGGCCATTTCCAAGAAAAAGCTGAAGGTTATTGAGGCGGAGCGAAAGGTTTTTGTCTACGGTGACAAGGAACAGGGCATTTCCGGCGCCATTGCCAAGGGCGTCAGCGAAGCGGCGGCCCAGTCCATCTATGACGAGATCGTCGATTTCGCCAACTATGCTTTCAATAAATCCCACGCCGTGTGCTACGCGGTGGTGTCTTATCAGACAGCCTATCTGAAATGCCACTATCCCAGGCAGTATATGGCGGCGCTGATGACCTCTGTGCTGGATTCCGCCGTGAAGATCTCCGCTTACATTGCCGAGTGCAAGGAGCTGGGTATCGCCCTGCTGCCGCCGGATATCAACCACTCCGAGGACCATTTCTCCGTAGAGGAGGGGGGCATCCGCTTCGGCCTGGGCGCGGTGAAGAACATCGGCAGGGGCCTGATCCGCAGTATGGCGGCCAAGCGCAGGGAGGGCGGCCCCTTCCGCTCCATGCAGGATTTCCTGGAACGGATGGACGAGGGCGAACTGAACAAGCGGGCCGTGGAGAACCTGATCCGCTGCGGCGCCATGGATGGCTTTGGCTATCATAGAAGCGAGCTGATCGGGGTCTACGAAGCCATGATGGATTCCGTCGCCGCCAGCCGGAAGCAGAACCTGGAGGGCCAGATGGGCCTGTTCGCTATGCTGGAGGACGAGAACCCCGGCAAAATGGACATTCCCCGCAGGGAGGAGTACAGCCGGGCGGAGCTTATGGCCATGGAGAAGGAGACCACCGGTATTTACCTCTCCGGCCACCCCATGGACGATTACCGCAAGCTGCTGAAAAACACCCATGTGATTCCCATCGGCGATCTGATGGACGAGGAAAAGCACTTCCAGGACGATCAGATCGTATCCGTAGCGGGCATCATTCAGACCGTCAAGACCAAGACCACCCGGAATAACTCCATGATGGCCTATGTCACCGTGGAGGACGATACGGCCTCCATTGAGATGCTGGCCTTTGCCAGTGTGATCGGCCAGTACGGCGGCTATATCCGGGAGAATTCCGCCGTGGTTGTCACCGGAAGGCTCTCTCTGCGGGATGACAAGGACCCCCAGATCCTGGTGAACCGGGTGCGTCCCATTTCCGACTATGCTGCCGAAAAGCCAAAGGAACCCCAGCCCCAGGTGCCCCAGACACTGTATCTGCGGCTGCCGGGGGAGGGCGGAAAGCTCTATCCCAAGATCAGGGCCATTCTCAATATGTTCCCGGGCACCCAGAAGACGGTCCTGTTCTTTGAAGATACCCGGGCACGCCGGGGGACAGCCTGTGAATTCCGGGAAAGCATGCTGCGGGAGCTGAAAAATGTCCTGGGAGACGGGAATGTTGTGCTGAAATAGCTTTTCATTTCCAAATAAATGTGTTATAATGACAAGAGATACCTGATGGAGGGAGCTGATGCCTTGAAAAAGAGATTCTTTGCGATTGGACTGGTACTGCTGGCGTCACTTCTCACCGGCTGCGGCTTCCGTACGGTGGAGCAGATGTATCGCATTCCCCGCAGGACCGAGGAATATACCATTCTGCAAAATACCATCGAGCAGGCCATGGAGGGCCTGGAATTTGCCTCACCGTCCTACGGCGACAATCAGCAGATGGTCCAGAGCGCGGATCTGGATGGGGACGGCAAGCAGGAATATCTGGTGTTTGCCCGGGGAAATTCCGAAAAGCCTCTGAAAATTCTGGTTTTCCACGAGACGGAAAACGGGAAATACGTGCTTCTGGAAATGCTGCAAATGAACGGCTCCGCCTTTGAGCAGGTGGACTATGTGGACGTGGACGGCCGCCCCGGCTGCGAGCTTGTTGTGGGCCGCAGGCTCAGCGACCAGATGATGCGTATCGCTGCGGTATTTTCCTTCGCGGATGGCCAGAGCAATCAGCTGATCAACACCATCTATGCCAAGTTCTATACAACCGATATGGATTCCAACGGCAGGGCGGACCTGCTGGTGCTGCGGGAAGGGGAGACGGATGTCTCTGCCGGTACCGCTGTGCTCTATACCTATGAAAATGACGCCATGGTGCGCTCCAAGGAGATCCGCCTGTCTCAGCGCATTGAGCAGGTGAAGCGCACAAAGGTCAGCCGCTTGCAAAGTGGCGAGACGGCCCTGTATATTTCCAGCTCCATGAACGACAGCGCCATCGTCACCGATGTGCTGACGGTCCAGAATGGAGATCTGGTCAACCTGAACAGCGGCAATAAGCTGGCCTACAGCGTCCAGACCCTTCGGAATTACTTCCTGTATATGGACGACATTGACGACGATGGGGTCATGGAGCTGCCAAGCCTTATGGACCTGCGGGCGGCCCCGGACCAATCGGACGGAAAGCGTCAGCAGCTGGTCTATTGGTATTCCATCGATTCGGAGGGCTACGAGATCAAAAAGCTCTTCACCTTCCACAATGTGGACGGCGGCTGGTATCTGCGGCTGGACCTGGACGCCATGACCGCCGAGCGGCTGGCGGTTTCCAAAAACGGCAGCGGCTACACCTTCTACATATGGGATGAAACCAACGAGGGAGCCGCGCCGCTCTTCACCATCTATTCCTTTACGGGAAAGGAACGGGAAAACCTGGCGACGGAGAACAACCGCTTCCCATTGTACAGAGGAGAAAATGTGATTTTCGCCGGAAAGCTGGAGGTTGGCTCCGGGACCTACGGCATTACCCAGGAGACTTTGACAAGAGATTTCTGCCTGATCGGCGTGGATTGGAAACAGGAAGGATAGAAAATGAAAAAGGTACTAATTCTGGAAGATGAAGTGAATATCCGCAGCTTTGTGGTTATCAATCTGCGCCGGGCTGGCTACGATGTGATCGAGGCAGGCACCGGCCAGGAGGCTCTGGACCGGCTTTCCGAGAATCCGGATATCGGCGTAGCCATTCTGGATATTATGCTGCCGGATATCGACGGTTTTGAGGTCTGCCGCCGGATCCGTGCCACCAATAAGCAGATGGGCATTATCATGCTCACCGCCCGGACCCAGGAAATGGACAAGGTCACGGGACTTATGACCGGCGCGGACGACTATGTTACCAAGCCCTTCTCTCCGGCGGAGCTGACAGCCCGGATCGACGCGCTGTACCGCCGCATCGGCGGGGACAGCGCGGCCAGCCCCGAGCTTCTGACCCAGGGACCCTTCGTAATGAACACCCGGAACCATACCCTGGAAAAGAACGGCGAGCGCATTCGCCTGACCCAGGTGGAGTATGCCATTCTGAAGCTGTTCATGCAGAATCCCGGCAGGGCCCTTTCCCGGGAGGACATTCTCTCTGCCGTCTGGGGTAAGGACTACGAGGGAGAGCTGAAGATCGTGGATGTGAATATCCGCCGTCTGCGCATCAAAATCGAGGATGATACGGCCAACCCCACCTATATCACCACGGTATGGGGTCTGGGGTATAAGTGGGGCGCGTAACCCGGCATGAAACTGGAATTCAAAAAAATCGGAAACCTCCATAAGCGCTGGCTGACGAATATTACCCTGGTCATTGTGGCGGTGGGATTGGTATGCGTAGCGGCCATTACGGCTTCCTACGCGGCCTACTGCTACCGGAATATGGACGCGGACCTGCAAAACCGCGCCCGCAGCACCACGGAGTTTTTCAAGGAGTATATCGGCCAGGATTACGACACCTTCTATCAGTCCTGCATCACCTATGCCGAGACCTTTGAAAACGGCGACGCTCTGGAGCTGCAGTTCATTGACCAGTGGGGAAAAATCGTGGCCTCCTCCTATGGCAGCTGGGCGGCGGTGTCCCCCAGAACGCCGGAAATTGCGGAAGCGGTGTCCACCCGCACCATCCAGCCCTTTGTGGGACGGGACCCGGATACGGGGGAGCGGATCATGGCTGTGAGCAGCCCCATGATCTACAGCAACGGCCAGGTAATCGGCGTGCTGCGCTATGTCACCTCAACTTCCGTTATGGACCGGGAGATCGTCAGCATTGCCTTTATCAGCGTCACCGTGCTGGCGGCGGCATTGGTGGTGGTGCTGCTGTTCAGCAGCTTCTTCATCCGCTCCGTCATGCTGCCGGTAGAGCAGATCACCGAAAAGGCAAAGCGCATCGCCAACGGCAGCTATGGCGCCCAGATCAAGACCAAATATAACGATGAGATCGCAGATCTGGCGGAAACCATCAACGAAATGTCCGTTAAGATCAGCCAGAACGAGAAGATGCAGGCGGAGTTTATCTCCCAGCTCTCCCATGAGTTGCGGACCCCTCTGACCGTTATCAACGGCTGGAGCGAGACCCTGCTTGCGGACGAATCCCTGGACGCCGATACGGCCCAGGGCCTGAAGATCATTTCCTCCGAGGCCAAGCGCCTGACGGAAATGGTTATGGAGCTGCTGGACTTTACGAGACTCCAGGACGGCCGCATGACCCTGAATGTGGAGCAGACGGACATCCGTGGCGAGTTTGAGGACACCATCTTCATGTACGGCAGCCGGTTGGCCCAGGACGGCATTACCCTGGAATATCTGGAAAACGACGAGGAGATCCCCGAGATCCCCTGCGATCCCAAGCGTCTGCGGCAGGTGTTCCTGAACATTCTGGACAATGCCGCCAAGCACGGCAAGGACGGCAAGAAGATCGAGGCCAGCATTGCCTATGAAAACGACCAGGTGGTGGTCCGCATCCGGGACCATGGCCCAGGCATTCCGGAGGACGAGCTGCCTCTGGTGAAAAAGAAATTCTATAAGGGCAGCTCCAAGGCCCGGGGCACCGGCATCGGCCTGGCGGTCTGTGACGAGATCGTCCAGCTTCACGGCGGCACGCTGACCCTGGAGAACGCCGGGGGCGGCGGCACCCTTGTGACCATCGCCCTGCCCGCCTCCCAGGAATAAAAAGCCTTCTCCCGGGAGAAGGCGGCTTGCCGCAGGCAGGCCGGATGAGGGGCGGTATGCACTCCCGGGCGGAATGGCTGCGCAATATGTACAAAAACCCACAGCGGAAAGGAAATACATGGAAACAAAAGAAAAATTCAAAACCTCCATCGGCGGCCAGGCCCTAATCGAGGGAATCCTCATGCGTGGCCCGGAAAAGGACGCCATTGTCGTCCGGGGGGCCGATGGCCTGACCCTGGAGGTCAGCGACCGGAAGGTAAACCCGCCGGAGTCCTGGAAGAGCAAGCCCTTTATCCGGGGCGTTTTCAACTTCTTCGATTCCCAGGTGGTGGGCGTCAAGGCCCTGATGCGCTCGGCCGAGCTGGTGCCGGAGGAAGAGCAGGAGCAGCCCGGCAAATTTGACCAGTGGCTGGAAAAGACACTGGGCGGCGAGAAATTCCAGAAGGTCATTGTGGCCATTGCGGTGGCTATGGGCCTGGGGCTTTCTATTCTGCTGTTTTTCCTGCTGCCTATGACTGTCGCCTCCTTTTTTGACAAGGCCATTAAGAGCGTTTTGCTGCTGAACCTGGTGGAGGGCGTGATCCGTATGGCCATCTTCCTGGGCTATATGATTCTGATTTCCAGAATGGGGGAGATGAAGCGGGTCTTTTCCTACCATGGCGCGGAGCACAAAACCATCCGCTGCTATGAGGCGGGACTTCCTCTGACCGTGGAGAATGTCCGGAAAATGACCCGGTTCCATCCCCGCTGCGGAACCAGCTTTCTGCTGGTGGTCATGGTGATCTCCATTCTGATCTTCTCCATTGCTTCCTCGCTGCTGCTTGCCATTTTCCCGGGGCTGAACGCTCTGCGGGGCAGCTTCGGATACCGGCTGCTGATGATCGTTTTCAAGCTCCTGCTGCTGCCGCTGGTGGTCAGCATTACCTACGAGATCAACCGCTGGGCGGGCCGCCATGACAATGGCTTTACGAGGGTCATTACCAAACCCGGCATGCTTATGCAGCACTTTACCACCAACGAGCCGGACGACAGCATGATCGAAGTGGGCATCGCGGCCGTCAAAGCCGTGCTGCCCGAGAAGGAGGGCACTGACCGGTGGTAAGGACCTACGGTGATCTGTATGTCAGGACCCGGGACAGGCTGATGCTGACGGAGACTCCGGAGGCCGCCGGGCCTATGGCAAGGGATCTGGTCAGCACCCTCTCCGGCATGACCCAGGAGGCCTTTCTGGCGGACCAGAACAGGCCCGTGCCGGAAGCGCTTACGGTTCAGGTGGATACGGCGGTGGATCGGTACCTGGCGGGGGAGCCTCTGCCCTATGTATTGGGAGAGTGGACCTTTTACGGCCTGGATCTGTACGTCAGCCCCGATGTGCTGATCCCCCGGGACGATACCTGCGCCGTGGCCGAGCTGGCCATTCGCCGGGGGCTGTTTCTGGACCGGAATCCCCGGATCCTGGACCTCTGCTGCGGCTCCGGCTGCATCGGTCTGGCGGTGGCCAGCCGCGTGAAGGACGCCCGGGTGACCTTGGCGGACCTTTCGGGACCTGCTCTGGCAGTAGCCCGGAAGAACATCCAGCGCAACCATATGGGCGGCCGGGTCAGCTGCGTCCAGGTGGACGCCATGGAGGAACCGCCCGCGTTTTTGGGCAAGTTCGATATGATCGTCTCCAATCCGCCCTATGTGACGGCCTCCGAAATGGAGCAGCTGCCGGACAGCGTGAAAAATTACGAACCCCATATGGCCCTGTTCGGCGGCACGGACGGCCTGGATTTCTACCGGGCCATTACGAAGAATTTCCGGGGGCTGCTGAAACCCGGCGGCTTTTTGTGCTGCGAGTTCGGTATGGGTCAGGGGGACGCGGTCTGCGCCATCCTGAAGGAAAGCGGATTTACTGTCCTGGAACGGACGTTGGATTTTAACGAAAGAGAACGCGCCGTGCTGGCTCAGTACGGCAGGAAAGGAATATAAAACATGGCTACAAAAAAGACTCCGTATGAAGCACCGTCTCCCGCCTCGGACAAGAAAAAGGCCCTGCAAACGGCCCTGAGCCAGCTGGACAAAACCTTCGGCAAGGGCACCGTTATGCGCCTGGGCGACCGGCCCGAGATGAACGTGGAGGCCATCCCCACCGGCTCTCTTGCACTGGATGCGGCCCTCGGTATCGGCGGCGTGCCCAAGGGCAGAATCATCGAGATCTACGGACCTGAATCCTCCGGTAAAACCACTCTGGCCCTGCACATCCTGGCAGAGGCTCAGAAGCGGGGCGGCGAGGTGGCCTTTGTGGATGCCGAGCATGCTCTGGACCCCGTGTACGCTTCCGCCTTGGGTGTGGATATTGACAATCTGCTGGTTTCCCAGCCTGATACCGGCGAGCAGGCGTTGGAGATCACCGACGCCCTGGTCCGCTCTGGCGCCATTGACGCCGTGGTTGTGGACTCCGTGGCAGCCCTGGTTCCCAAGCAGGAAATTGAGGGCGAAATGGGCGATACCTTTGTGGGTCTCCAGGCGAGACTGATGTCCCAGGCCCTGCGGAAGCTGGCGGGAACCATCAACAAAACCAACTGCGTGGTCATCTTCATCAACCAGCTGCGTATGAAGATCGGCGTCATGTACGGCAACCCCGAAACCACAACCGGCGGCAATGCTTTGAAGTTCTACGCTTCCGTCCGTCTGGATGTTCGGCGCATTGAGCAGATCAAGGAGGGCGGCAGCGTCATCGGCAACAAGACCCGGGTCAAGGTGGTCAAGAACAAGGTAGCGCCCCCCTTCAAGGAGGCCGTGTTCGATATCATGTATGGCCAGGGTATCTCCAAGTGGAGCGAGCTGATCGATCTGGCCGTCCAGATGGAGATCATTCAGAAGAGCGGCAGCTGGTTCTCCATGGGCGACGAGCGCATTGGCCAGGGCAAGGACAGCGTAAAGACTTATTTACAGGAGCGGCCGGAGCTGGCCGAGCAGGTGGAGGCCGAGGTCCGGGAGAATCTCTGGAAGATCTCCGGCGGCGCCCCCAAGGCTCCCGCCAAGGCGGCGGAGAAGCCCATTGCCGTAAGCGCTGACGATTTCAGCGATGAGGATTGAGTTCCTGAAAACCGCCCCGGACCGTTCGGGGCGGTATACCCTGCGCTTTGAGGACGGCAGTATCCTTCGGCTCTACCGCCAGACCATAGAGGACTTCGGCCTCTATACGGGTCTGGAGCTGGACGAGGCGCAATATAAAGAGCTTCTGGCTTCGGCTTCCGAAATGTCCGCGAAAATGCGGGCGGTGCGGATCGTTTCCGCCTCCAATGTTTCCAAAAAGGATCTGGAAAGCCGTCTGGTCCGGAAGGGGGAGGACCCCCAGCAGGCCCGGAAGGCCGTGGGCTGGCTGTCCGATCTGCATCTGATCGACGACAGCGCCACGGCGGAGACTGTGGTCCGCTCCTGCATAGCCAAGGGCTACGGAAAGGCACGGGCAAAGCAGGTCCTGTACGAAAAACGAATTCCCCGGGAGCTTTGGGAAGCGGCCCTGGAGGACTATCCCGACCAGACGGAGAAAATCGCCGATTTTCTCCGGGCAAAGCTGAACGGCAGTTCGGATCCCAAGCTCCAAAAGCGGGCCATTGATGCCCTTTTGCGCCGGGGCCACAGCTATGGGGCCATCCGACAGGCTCTGAGCGCGCTTTCCCTAGACACAGACGATTTCCCGGAGGAAGAATAATGGCAACGATCGGATTTATTTCTCTTGGCTGCGCCAAGAACCAGGTGGACTGCGAACGGATGATGTTCCGTGTGCAGGAAGCCGGACATACGGTAAACGAGGGCCTTGCGGGCAGCGATGTGGTGGTTATTAACACATGCGGCTTCATTGATTCCGCCAAAAGCGAGGCAATTGACTACATTTTGCAGACCGCTGCTCTGAAAGCGGATGGTCAGGTGGGTAAGATCCTGGTAACGGGCTGCCTGTCCCAGCGCTATCAGGGGGATATCCTTCAGGAAATGCCCGAGGTGGACGGCATTCTGGGCACCGGAAGCTATACGAAAATCGTCCCGGCCATTGACCAGCTGCTCAGCGGCCACAAGGTGGTGGATTTCGGCTCCATCGATGCTCCGGAGGAGGAAGTGGGCCGGGTGGTGACGACCCCTGAGCACTTCTCCTATATCAAGATCGCCGAGGGCTGCAACAACCGCTGCGCCTTCTGCATCATCCCTTATCTGAGGGGAAAGTACCGCAGCCGCCAGCTGGATGATGTGCTGTACGAGGCCCGGGTGCTGGCAGCCAACGGCACCAAGGAACTGATCGTCGTGGCCCAGGACACCAGTCGCTACGGCACGGATTTTCCGGAGCACAAGTGCCTGCTGCCGGAGCTGCTGCGGGAGCTGTGCAAAATTGACGGTCTGCACTGGATCCGGGTCCACTATGTGTACCCCGATGAGATCGATGACGAGCTGATCGATGTGATTGCCGGTGAGCCGAAGATCGTTAAGTACCTGGACATCCCCATTCAGCATTGCAACGATAAGATTTTGAGCACCATGCACCGCCGGGGCGACAAGAAGCTGATCGTGGATCTGTTTGCCAAGCTGCGCGCCCGGATCCCCGGCCTGGTGATCCGAACCAGCCTGATCGCCGGTCTGCCCGGCGAGGGGGAGGAAGAGTTCCAGGAGCTGTGCGGGTTCCTGCGGGAGCAGCGCATGGAGCGTGTGGGCGCTTTCGTATTCTCCCCGGAGGAGGGCACCCCCGCCGCGACCATGGAGCATGTGGATGAAGAGGTCGCCAGGGAGCGGGCGGAGACGCTGGAGATGATCCAGTCCCAGATCATGGACGAGTACAACGCCGCCCAGATCGGAAAAACCCTGGAGGTCCTGGTGGACGGCTTTGACGAGGAGCAGGAGCAGTTCTATGGGCGCACCTACGCCGATTCCCCAGACATTGACGGCCGGGTCTGGATCGCCTCGGAGGAACCGCTCCATGAGGGAGATTTTGTAAACGTGACCATCGATGGCTGTATTGACGGCGATCTGGCAGGCTATGTAACGGAGGAAGAAAAATGACAACTGCAAGTAAAATTACCCTTGTCCGTGTATTTTTGATCCCGGTTATGATGGTGACACTGTACTTAAGCGGGGGCCGGAGCGGCACCTGGATGTGGGTGTCTCTGGCAATCTTCATTCTGGGCAGCCTCAGCGACTTTCTGGACGGCCAGATCGCCCGGCGCTGCAACCAGGTGACAGACTTCGGCAAGTTCCTGGATCCTCTGGCTGACAAGCTGCTGACCATTGCCGTCATGACTATGTTCACCCAGTGGGGACGGTTCCCCGCCTGGGCGCTGATGACCGTCCTGACCCGGGAGTTCGCCGTTACCGGTCTGCGGCTGGTGGCCGCCCCCAAGGGCCATGTCATCGCCGCCGCCTGGAGCGGAAAGGTAAAGACTGCCAGTACTATGGTCGGCATCATCGCCTGGCTGATTTTCCCAACCAATACGGTGGTGGGCCTGGTCGTCTCCGCCGTCATCGTGGTGACGACCGTGTATTCCGGCGTGGAGTACTTTGTCAAGAACTGGAGCTGCCTCTGGTCCTGAGCAAATCTTTTGCCGGGAAAGCCCGGCGCGCGACAAAACCTATCGGAGGGGCTGCGGCCTCTCCGAATTTTTTCTTGCGTTTGCGTGACCCGGCGGCGTGATTTGCTGTCTGCCAAGGTGTAGGACCTACAGAAAGGATGTGTTACTTTGACGGACACACAGATTATTGATCTCTATTGGAACCGGCGGGAGGATGCCATTTCCGAAACGGACGCCGCCTATGGCCGCCGTCTGACGGGCCTGTCCAAATCCATTTTGCTGGATGCGGAGGATGCCCGGGAGTGCGTGAACGATACCTATCTCCGCGCATGGAACGCCATCCCGCCGGAGCGACCCAAGTTTTTCTTCGGTTTTCTGGCCTGCATCTGCCGGAATCTGTCCTTCAACAGGCTGGACTGGCAGAAAGCGGCCAAGCGGAGGGCGGAGGTCGTTTCCCTTTCCGAGGAACTGGAGCAGTGTGTGCCGGATGCTATGGCAGAGGCCCACTTCCAGGGAAAGGAACTGGGAAGGATCCTCAACGCATTTCTGGCGTCTCTGCCCGAGGAAAGCCGCACGATTTTTCTGCGGCGGTACTGGTATGGGGATCCTGTAGCGCTGATCGCGAAGCAAATGTGCATCAGCGACAGCAAGGTGAAAATGCAGCTCTTCCGCGCAAGGGGAAGGCTGCGGGAGGTTTTGGCCAAGGAGGGCATTGCCGTATGAACGGAAAAGATATTTTAAAGGGATTATCCTATATTGACCCCATGTATGTGGAGGCGGCACAGCCGCAAGATGCGGAAAAGCGCGGCGCGGCATCCAGACCCAGATTTTTGCTGATTGCGGCCATTGCGGCAACGCTGCTTTTGCTTTTGACGGGGGCCGCCGCCTATTCCAAATGGGCTTCCGGTCTGGAGGCTAAGTATCACCCCAGCGAGAGTGTCCGGAAGCAGTCGGAGGAAAATGGGCTTTCCGTGACCTATCCCCAGGAGACGGCCCGGGAAGAAAACAGCGGGCTTTCCGTCACGGATCAGGGCATTACCGTTTCCGTTAAGCAGACGCTTGTAGACGCGCTTCAGGCGAAGATCGTTCTGAGCGTTCAGGGCTTTGCGCTTCCGGACGGCGTCCGGCCCTATGTGTATGTGGAGCCAGGTACTCTGGATGGGGATTCGGAATTCTGGTCCAGCTTCAGCTATGATATTTTTGACGGCATTCTCCCGCGGGACGACGGGACCTACGTCTATGAGGATGGAACGCCCGTGGTCGAGGACGGTTACACGGAGGATGATGTAAAAGAAAACGGATTCTTCAAGGGCCGCTACTATCGCCCGGACGGCAGCATGGAGCTGACACTGAACTATCGCTTCCAGAATACGGACGGTTCCGTCCTTGGAAAAAATCTGAACCTGCACGTTACCGGCTTCGGAAAGGAAACCGCGGTTTCAAGAGGCAATCTGGAGCAGGAGCAGCTTGTATCGGGCAGCTGGGAGCTGACCATTCCGCTGAACGGGACAACGAACACCGTTACCGCCGCGCCCAACTATCGCTTCGGCCCGGAGGGCCCCACCCTTCTGACCGCCAGCATAGGTCCCATGTCCGGCCGTTTGGACTACCAATTGGACAGCCCTTTGGAGGGCTTTGACCAGCTGGAATTCCTCCAACCGGCCATTGCGGGCATCCGCATGAAGGACGGCTCCCTGGTTTCAGCCCAGAGCCGCACAGAGGGCTACAGCGATATGGAGAAGCTCCTGTTCTATGTGGAATTCGAGGTCAGCGAGGGCATCGTCGATCTGTCCCAGGCAGCAGGTCTGGTGTTCTATGATCCCCAGACCTATGAACCCACAATTGAAGTGCCCTTGACGTAAGCTACAGAAACGCGCCCCGGAGAGCAGCGGCTCTCCGGGGCGCGTATTCATTCATCGCGGATATTGTCGATGATATTCTGCTGTTCCATGCGTTTCGCGGTACCGCGCAGAAATGCCAGATTCAGGGCAAGTACCGACAGGGCGGATACGATCAGAATACCAAGGGAAAGCGGAAGCGAACAGTCGTAAAACATGCCGTCGAGCAGGGCCGGCGTGTATCTGGGCATCTGACTGACGCCGTAGATGGCTGCGGAGATCAGCAGCCCGGCGGCCGTATAGACATAGATCTGCCGCTTCCAGAGGGATTCCAGCGTCCCGGTCTCCGCGCCGACGGCACGGAGGATGCCAAGATTTTTTTGTTCGGAACGGATGAGCCAGCCCAGGCTTCCTTGAATCTCCAGAAGTGTGAGAAGGAGCAGCATGGCGGTAATGGCCCAGCGAAACAGGATATGCCGCAGCCTGCTTGCCGCGAAGGCCTGCCGGAGATTGGTGTTGTCGGTGATGGTCAGGTGGTCCTCCTGGCAGGCCAGGGTTTCCAGCTTGTCAAGAACCGCGTCCTGTTCCTGACCGGTTATGGCAGGGGAGAGGTCCACGGTGATCGTGTGGGTCTGGACGTAGGAAAGCCCCATATTCCGGATGCCCTCCGGGGTGGTGATGACCGCGCCGGTGGGGAAGAGAACAAAATCCTCGTCCACCATTCCGCAGACCTTTGGGGAAGCCTGCCGCAGGACCGCTTTGTCAAAGGGCAGCGCTTCGGGATCATCGCCTGTCAGGTCGTAATTCGCGGCCTCTGCCGCGTCCATATGCAGCTGAAACAGGGAAAGGGTCTCTCCCAGGGCAATCTGGTCGTTCTCGATCACGGAGACGACCTTGTCTCTGGGGGAACTGGCAATGCCCTGATATCCATAGGCGTCCTCGTTCAGATACATGGTCGGCATATTGACAAGCACCGCCGTTCCCGCGTTAATGGCGTCCATATCGATGCTGCCGGAAAGAAGAGAATCCTGAAGCTCCGCGATGTCCGATACAACGACCAGCTGCAAAGCGTAGGGAATCTTGTCCGTATTCAGATAGCTTTTCAATGCCTGCTCGATCCCGACGGCTCTTTGGTAGCTGGAATGGTCCATTTTTTCCAGCCCCCGCTGGGTCAGAACGTCCTTCCGGTACTGCATCAGGTGTTCATTGGAGAGCCCGAGCATGGGGTAATAGCTTCCCACATGGTCCGTCAGGGCCATAACGGTGCCGTACCACATGCCCTCCGTTGCGGCAACGCCCGGCATGGCGTTCAGCGTGTCCACAGCCTCAGGCGTCAGATGGTAGGCAGGCTCCACGGTAAACCAGCCGCTGTTCGCGGCCGCGTAATAGGTGGTCCGCAATTCCAGATTCGGGTTGCCGAAAGCTTCAGGATCCGGCATGTTTTGCCAGCTGTTCACGGCATAATTGACGGAGAGAACCGCGGAGAGATTCAGAAGGACGATCAGCAGAATGGAGGCCGCGGCACGGAACGGATGAAAGCGAAGACACCGTGAATTCCAAAGCCTTGGCAGAGAGTATGCTTTCCGGGAGCGCAGCTTCCGGATCCGCAGCCCATCTCTACGCGGAAAGTCGGAAAACAGTGCCGGGAGCCGTGCGGCGATCCAGACTAGGACCGCCGCCAGCGCGATACCCGCCAGCGCCCAGAGAGATCCGGGACGCTCCGGCAGACTTTCCGGGAACAGCAGGCGCAGCAGCGCCACAAATCCGATGGCGCAGAGCCCGCCTGCCGGGGCCGTCAGCAGCGTCAGAACCAGAGCGTCCCGGCTGTTGATCTCCCGGATCTGCCGCCGGGTGGCGCCGATGGTGCGCAGCAGGGTATATTGCGCTTTCCTTCGCTGGTACTGCCCGCTGACGGCGCTGAAAATGCCGATCATGGAGCCAAGCAGCAGGCAAAAGCCTGCCAGCATCAGAGAAGTGCCCATATTGATGGCGTCCTTCAGAAGCTCGAAGGTGCTGAGCATGGGCTTGTCCAGATACAGCCCGCCCGAGGGCTGTACGCCTGCCAGGGTTTCCTCCGGGTAGGCTTTTTTCAGCTTTTCCAAGCTGCCTCCCAGGGGAAAGGTGAGCACCACATGCCGGTTCAGCGGGGCCATGCCTTCCGCGTCAAACAGCAGCACCTGGGGGAAATTCAGGGAACCCTCCGGGACGATATCTGCAAAGGCATCCTGGGTGTCGTCCTCGTGCTGCCCCTGCAGAACGCCTACAAGGCGGAATTCCTTTGTCTGATTGGTCCGGCCCTCGATGGAAAGCAGCAGGGTGTCTCCAATGGCGGCATCCGGATAGAGCCGTTCTTTGACCCGCCTGTCCAGGGCTACCTCGCCGCTTTGCCGGGGAAGCTGTCCTTGCAGACATTGCCGGGAAAGAAGCGCTCGGGCCGTATCATCGTAATATCCAACGGGGAAGCCCTCCAAAGTGCCCACCAGTGTTACGGAACCGGCTTTTCTGGCAAGGGCCTGGGCCGTCAGCGCTTCCGGCGTGACCTCCGTGTCGAAAAAAATGGCCTCCTCCGTGCCGTAGATGGCGGCAAGCTCAGCCCTTCGCCGCTGATAGATGGCGTCCAGTCCCAGAAATGTACCTACGGTGAAAAAAACCGCCAGAAAGACGCTGAGGGCCAGCGTGCCATAATCCTTCCGGCTGGCCCGGATCCCGGCAAGGGACAGGCGGTTCATGGTCAGCTTTTTCATCGGTTTGCCCCTCCGCTGTCCCGGGCGATCTTGCCGTCCGTCAGGTGGACAATGCGCTCGGCCTGTTCGGCTACGCCCAGATCGTGGGTGACAAGGACCAGTGTCACGCCCAGCTCCCGGTTCAGTTCCCGCAGCAGGTCCATGACCATGCGGCCGGTCTGCCCGTCCAGGTTGCCGGTTGGCTCGTCGGCGAAGAGGATCTCCGGCTTGTTGGCCAAGGCACGGGCAATGGCAAAGCGCTGCTGCTGGCCGCCGGACATGGCCGAGGGCAGGTGGTCCAGCCGCTGCCGGATGCCCAGAATATCGATAAGCTTGTTGAGATAAGTTTCATCCGGCATACGCTTGTCCAGCATCAGCGGCAGCAGGATATTTTCCTGTCCCGTCAGTTCCCGGACCAGGTTGTAGCTCTGAAACACGAAGCCGAACTGCCGCCGCCGCAGAATGGACAGCTGATTGTCGCTGAGCCGGTACAGGTCTTTTTCCCGGAAAAGGACCTTGCCAGCCGTGGGCCGGTCCAGACCGCCCAGCACATGCAGCAGGGTGGATTTTCCCGAGCCGCTGGGGCCGGTGATGGCTGTAAAGCTGCCCTGTTCCAGGCTGAGGGAGATACCGTCCAGGGCCTTGACCTGCTCCTCGCCGGTGCCGTAGTGCCTGGAAAGGCCGGTGCATTCCAGAATTTTCATAGAATTGCCTCCTTTGTTTTGGATGCCTGTACCTTAGCATCTCAGCCTTACGGCACGGTGACGGCTGCCTTACGATTTCGCAAGGTTTTCCCCCAGTCTGGGGAAATACAGGGTAAATTGCAGCCCGCCGGGGACATTCTCGGCGCTGATGCTGCCATGGTGCCGCCAGACGATCTCCCTGACAATGCTCAGTCCGATGCCTGCCCCATGGCCCGGGTGATCCCCGTGGTAGAACCGGTCAAAGATCCGGGGCAGCACCTCCGGGGCGACGCCTCCGCCGTTGTCCTGGATCCGCAGCCGCACCTCTTGGGGAAATTGGGTCAGCTCTATGGAAATACGGCCATTGACGGATGTGTGCTCGCAGGCGTTTTTCAGCAGGTTTGAAATGGCCTCGCCCATCCAGATCTCGTCACAGTGCAGCTCAGCCGTCCCGGAGATAAGAAACTGCTTTTCCGGGGACAGCAGGCCCAGGGGCTGCCAGCAGTTTTCGGCCAAAGCGCGCAGATCATGGTTTTCAAAATGAAAGGTATAGCCGTCGGCGCACAGCCGTTCCAGCCGCAGCAGATTGGAAATGAGGGTCTGCATCCGTTCCAGCTGGACCTGCTCCTCTTCCAGGTGCGCCCCGCTGTCCAGCTCCAGAAAGAGCTGCAAGGACGCCAGCGGCGTTTTCAGTTGGTGCGAAATGTCTGTCAGCAGATCGGCGCTGCGCTTGGCCTCCAGCTTCGTCTGCTCCCGGGACAGAAGCAGGGCGTTTTCCAGCCGGGAAAGGACGTTTTGCAGCCGGGCGGCGGACCCGTCGGACAGAGCGCAGGGAAGGGGCTTTTCGGTCCCGTCCAGAAAAGCCTCCGCCTGCCGGGAGAGTCTTTGCATTCGGCGGCGCCGGATAAGCAGCATGGATAACAGGGCAAGGCACGCAAGGGCCAGTATGAAAATCAATCCACCCATTTGTAGCCCACCCCCCGAATGGTCTGGATATGATCGCTGCCGATTTTCTCCCGCAGGCGGCTTACATGGACGGAAAGCGTGTTGTCGTCCACGAATTTCCCGTCATTGTCCCACAGGGCGTTCAGAAGAATATCCCTGGTGGCGACGCCCCGCTGGCGGATGAGGCAGAGAAGGATCCGGTATTCCGTCAGAGTCAGGGGAAGGATCTCTCCCGCCCGACTGACCTGCATCCGCTGGGTGTCAATCTGCAGACTGCCCCGGGCCAGTGCACCGAAATCCTTGCGCAGCAGTACCCGGATGCGGCTGAGCAGTTCCTGAATGCGGAAGGGCTTGGTCACATAGTCGTTGCCCCCGGCGTCCAGCCCCCGGACGATGTCGAATTCCTCGTCCCGGGCGGTGAGAAATAAAATGGGGGCAGTGCAGCCCTGTGCCCGCAGCTCCTGGCAGAAGGAGACGCCGTCCCCGTCCGGCAGGGTCACGTCCAGGATCAGAAGATCAAAGCTCCGGCTCTGAATGGCCGCTCTCGCCTGGGAAAGGGCGGCGGCAGGGAAGGGAACGTAGCCGTTTTTTTGCAGAAGCTCCGTAAGCCCCTGGGAAAGATAAGCGTCGTCCTCCACAAGAAGAATATTCTCCTGCATGGGAAATGCCTCCCGGTCATTTTTTGACCATTATACCATAAATAACCCGGCTGTGTCCTAACGTTTTCTTAAGAATGATGTGTAAAGCAGATAAAAAACCTTCCCCGGTGGGGAAGGTTACAGACTGTCGAGAAACCCCAGTACTGCGTTAAGCAAGACTGGGGTTTCTTCTGTAAAATGGTAAAATAAACGATATAATCCAAGAAAAGCACATGGGGT
>CAVLCF010000063.1:0-29514 GCA_963661735.1 bacterium
GCGGCGGCCTTTTTGTGCTGCACTTTTTTCTACCTACTGCTTGCAAATTTTTCTTTCTGTCAAGTCCGCTTTGGGGCTTGACTTTTTATTTGCAGGCTTGGTTTTTGTTTGGCTCTTGCTTCTGGCCATACCATAGCACAGGATCAGCCGTTTGTGAAATTCATATCTTTTCTTGATTTTCAGTCCGTTACGGAATGGTTCTATTTCCGTGCCCGCCAGCATCCTATTTCCCGGCATTTCGGCAGTAAATGGAAGAAAAATTTGGCAAATCCGCATATTTCTTCCATAGCAGAATGAGGATCCAGTCCAAAAAGGAATCAAAAAGAGGCTTCACAAAACCGGAAACACCGTGTATTATGATTGCAGTGAATCAGAAACGGCGAAGAGGTGTTCCAACATGGACGAAAGGGATTTTGAATTGCTGGAGGTTCTGGGGGAGAGTAAGAATATCACAAAAGCTGCAGAAAAGCTGTTTATCACCCAGTCCGCCTTGTCCAAGCGGATCAAAGCCATTGAACGGGAACTGGGAGTCGAACTCCTGCTCCGCTGCCATCAGGGCATTCGGTTTACGCCCGATGGAGAGACCGTCCTCCAGGGCTGTAAAGCGGCAACCCAGCAGCTGACGCAGATGCGTACCCAACTGGCCGCTGATCAGCAGGAGGTCTGCGGCACCCTTCGGGCCGGGATCTCCATTAACTACGCACTCTACCGCTTCCCCGATATTCTGACAGAGTACCATCGGCAATTTCCAAAAGTGCAGCTTCAAATCACCACGGGCCAAAGCCGGGAACTCTACCGGCAGATATCAGCGGGCAGCCTGGACGCTGCGATCATCCGTGGGGAGTACAGCTGGGACGGGATGCAATTCCTTTTAAGTCAGGAAAAGGTCTGCGTCATTCGTGCCGGAGAATGCGAAAACCGGCCGCTGGGTGATTTTCTCTTTATTGGAAGAAAGACCGACGCCGCCCTGGAAGCGCAGACCCTGCGCTGGATGAATGAGCAAGGCCTGGGCGGTGCAAAGGCCGGGCTCTTTGTGGACTCCATTACCACCTGTGTGGAAATGGTGCGCAGAGGGCTGGGCTGGAGCATCGTTCCGGAGATTGCATTGAAGGATTTTGACGGCAGCATTTCTCCCTGCTTCTTTGAAAACGGAGAACCCTTTGTCCGAAAAACCTACCTGCTCTGCCAAAAGGAAAGCCTGGCGCTTCCCCAGGTAAACGCCTTTGCAGAGCTATTGAAAAACAAGCGCTAGGAGGAAACCCATGGAAGTATCGCTTATGGAAATGCTGGAGGCCCGGGAGAAGCGGGCCATGCGGCAGCGGGAGCTGCTGGGCGGCGGGCAGACCATGGTCTGCTTTACCATGAACATTGCGGGGCCGGTCAAAAACAGCCCCTTGATTGGAAGCGGCTATGCTCTGGGCAAGGGGCTGCTGCGGGGGCAGCTGGAGGTCGCCGGGCTGAAAGTGGCCCATTTTGAGGAGGTCCGGGAGAATACCGGAAACGAGTGCATTCTTCTGGTAGACGCGGAGCCCTTGACCGTAAAGACCATTACGGCGGAATTGGAGGACTTTGCCCCTGTAGGGCGGCTGTTCGATATGGACGTACTGCGCCCGGACGGCCGGAAGGTAGACCGGCAGGAGCTGGGACTCCCCGGCCGGAAATGTCTGCTCTGCGGAGAGAGCGCCCAGGTCTGCGCCCGCAGCCGGCGGCACAGCGTGGCGGAGCTTCAGGAGAGAACCAACGCCATTCTGCGCACCGCCGTAGACGAAGCCGACAGCCGGGAGGCCGCGCGGCTGGCCTGCCAGGCCCTGTTATACGAGGTCGCCGCCACCCCCAAGCCCGGCCTGGTGGACCGGGAGAACAGCGGCAGCCATAGGGACATGGATTTCTTTACCTTCCAGGCCAGCGCCGCGGCCCTGCACCCCTATTTTGCCCGGTGCGTCATGATCGGGCGGCAGGCTGCCGCTCCGGAGGAGACTCTGCAAAGGCTGCGGCTGCCCGGGAAGATAGCCGAAGGGGAAATGCGCCGGGCAACCGGCGGCGTCAACACCCACAAGGGGGCTATTTTCTCCATGGGCATTCTCTGCGGCGCCCTGGGGCGGTTGGAAAGACGGCAGTGGAGCGACCCGGACCGGGTTCTTACCGAATGCGCCGCCATGGCAAAGGGCATCGTCAGCCGGGATTATGAAGGACTCACCCCGGAAAATGCCAGGACTCCCGGGCAGAAATTCTATCTGGAATACGGCGTTACCGGCGTCCGGGGGCAGGCGGAGGCAGGCTTCCCCGCGGTGCGGGAAGCGGGGCTTCCCACGCTGGAGGCGGCTCTGGCCGCGGGAAAAGACATCAACGAAGCGGGCTGCGCGGCGCTGCTTGCCATGCTGGCCCACACGGCGGACACCAATATGCTCCACCGGGGCGGTCCTGCGGGTATGCGGGAAGCCTCTGAGAAAATCCGGACTTTGCTGGAAAAAGAGTCCTTCCCCAGCCGTGCGTCCCTGGAAGCCCTGGATGCCTGGTTTATCCAAAGAAATCTCTCCCCCGGGGGTACGGCGGATCTGCTGGCCCTGACCTATTTTCTGCATTTTCTGAAGGAGACAGACAATGAGTGAGTACTTTATTTCCCAGATCTATCCGTCGGACAAGCGAAGCATTTCCCAAGTAGACGCTTTGCTCCAAAAGGAGGGTATCACCCGGGACGGCAATCTGGACTATATCTGCGCCATGCGGGACGAAAATGATGACATCATCGCCACAGGCAGCTGCTTCGGCCCCACCCTGCGGTGCTTCGCCGTCAGCTCCGACCACCAGGGCGAGGGCCTGCTCAACGAGATCATCACCCACCTGATGGAGGTACAGTTCGCCCGGGGCAACACCCACCTGTTTCTGTACACCAAGACAGGCTCCGCCAAATTCTTTGAGAGCCTGGGCTTTTACGAGATCGCCCGGGTGGACGGGAAGCTGGTCTTTATGGAAAACCGCCGGAACGGCTTTTCCGGTTTCCTGAACGCCTTGGCAAAAACAAAGCGGGACGGCGTCTCCGCCGCCCTGGTCATGAACGCCAATCCCTTTACCCTGGGCCACCAGTACCTGGCGGAGACCGCCGCCGCCCAATGCGACACGCTCCACCTGTTTATCCTCAGCGAAGACGCCTCCCTGGTGCCCTTTGCCGTGCGCAAAAGGCTGGTTCAGGCGGGGACCGCTCACATTCCCAATGTGGTGCTCCACGACTCCGGCCCCTATATCATCAGCAACGCCACCTTCCCCAGCTATTTCCTGAAGGACGAGGCCTCTGTCATTGAAGGACATGCCCGGCTGGATCTGGCGGTATTCACCAAAATCGCCCGGGCCCTGAACGTTACCGCCCGATTTGTGGGCGAGGAGCCCACCAGCCAGGTGACGGGGCTGTACAATAAGATCATGGCGGAGGAGCTGCCAAAGGCAGGCATCCAGTGCCATATCATCCCCCGGAAGGAGGCCAATGGCAAAGCCATCAGCGCCTCTACCGTCCGTCAGGCCCTGCAGGCAGGCGACTGGGAGACCCTGAAGGCCCTTGTCCCCGCCACAACGCTGGATTACTTCCAAAGCCCCCAGGCCGCGCCGGTACTGGCCAGGATCCGCGGCGCCGGGAACGTGGTACATTATTGATCTCATTTTGCAAGTCCGTTATTTCGGACTTGCAAATTTTAGGTCCCAATTTTGTAAAGCTTTCACAAAAGGCGCATGCCTATAAGCGGAATAATTGGCAGTTCCCTGCCTTGATTTCGCGGGGTTATGTGGGTATAATAGGGTCCATACAAAGATTCCTCCGGGAATTTTCAAAAGGCACGAAGCAAGGACGCTTTGACTAATACAGGCAGTCAGAGCGTCCTTTTTTGAGGTGATATGTTGTGAGTGAAATGATTCGGCTGGAAAATGTCAACAAGATGTTCGGGGACCTGCATGTACTGAAGGATGTGAACCTGACCGTAGCCGAGGGAGAAAAGCTGGTCATCATCGGTCCCTCCGGCAGCGGAAAATCCACCACCGTCCGGTGCATGAACTTTCTGGAAGAGCCCACCACCGGCAAGGTGTTCATTGCCGGTCAGGAGATGACCCATAAAAACAAGCGCCAGCTGGTCCGGGACAATATGAGCATGGTCTTTCAGCAATTCAACCTGTACCCCCACATGACGGTGCTGAAAAATCTGACCCTTGCCCCCATGAAGCTGCACCACAAATCCAAAGAGGAGGCTGAGGCGCTTGCCTGCCACTATCTGGATGTGGTAGGCCTCCGGGATAAGGCCCACGTCTACCCCGCTACCCTTTCCGGCGGCCAGCAGCAGAGAATTGCCATCGCCCGGGCGCTGTGCTGTCAGTCCCGCATTATTCTTTTCGACGAGCCAACCAGCGCCCTTGACCCGGAAACCATCCAGGAGGTTCTGGACGTGATGATCAAGCTGGCCTCGGAGAATATCACCATGGTGGTTGTCACCCACGAAATGGGCTTTGCCCGAAAAGTCGCGGACCGGATCGTCTTCATGGCGGACGGACAGATCATCGAAGAGGGGACCCCCGAGCATTTCTTTGAGGACGCCCGGAACCCCAGAGTACAGCAGTTCCTGGGCAAAATTCTGAAGCACTAGTATATTCTGGCCGGAGGGCCTGGAATAGATTTTCCCAAGAGGAGGATACCAAAATGAAAAAACTGACCAAACTTCTTGCGGCTGCTCTCGCCGCCCTGACCCTGATGGGTCTGACCGCCTGCGGCGCCTCCGCCCCCGCGGACACCACCGCCGCCCCCGCTGAGTCAGCCGTCGGCACCACAACCGCGGGTCTGGATGCCGATGTGCAGGCCATTGTGGACCGGGGCGTGCTCCGGGTGGGCGTGAAAAACGCCGTTATCGGCTTCGGCTACCAGGACCCCATTACCGGCGAGTACACCGGCATGGAAATTGACATTGCCAAGGCCCTGGCCGATCAGCTGGGCGTGGACGTAGAATTCACCACCGTCACCGCCGCCACCCGCACCGAGCTGCTGGATTCCGGCGACATTGACTGCGTACTGGCAACCTTTACCATTACGGACGAGCGGAAGCAAAGCTGGGACTTCACAACGCCCTATTATACGGACCATGTGACCGTTCTGGTGGAGGATTCCTCCGGCATCAAGTCCCTGGCGGACCTGAAGGATAAGCTGGTGGGCGTCTCTTCCGGCTCCACCTCTGCCCGGGCCTTGACCGCCGCCATGATCGACGCAGGCGTCATTGCGGGCGCCGGCTTCGATAAGGACACCTTTGATCCCGCCACCTGGAAGGACGGCATTGCCTTCCAGCAGTTTGACGACTATCCCGGCATTTCCACCGCTCTGGCCGCCGGACAGGTAGACGCCTTCTGCGTAGATAAGTCCATTCTGGCCGTGTATAAAACCGAGGGCCGCAGCTACATCGCCGATGAGTTCGCGCCCCAGGAATACGGCATCGCCACCAAGAAGGGCAGCGGCTTCAGCGCCTACTGCGAGGACTTCATCCAGAGCAAGCTGGCCGACGGCACCATTGACGGCTGGATCGCGGACTACAACCTGGGCTGATCCCTTTTGGGGCTGCCGCAAACGCGGCAGCCCCAAATCCGGAAGCATTGAGAAGCTTCTCCGCCGGAGTGGAGGATTTTCTCAATGTTCCCACCGACAGGAGGTTATAACCATGGACGAATTATTCTCCCCGGAGGCCTGGCAAAAGCTGTGGACCTATCGGGCCACATTTCTGACGGGCTTCGGCAACACCCTGCGCACCGCCGCGGCGGCGCTGCTGCTGGCCCTGTTTTTGGGCTTTCTCTTTGGGCTGATGGCCGCGTCCGGCAAACCGATGCTTCGGGCCATTGCAAGAGTGTATGTTGAATGCATCCAGAACACCCCCGTGGTGCTGCAAATGTGCTTTCTGTACTACGTGCTGGCCTTTTCCGGCGTAAAAACCGATATCATCGCTACGGGCATTGTTTCCCTGGGCGTATACACCGGGGCCTATATGTCCGAGGTCGTCCGGGCAGGCATCGGTTCTATCCCCAAGGGACAGTTTGAGGCGGCCCAAAGCCAGGGCTTCGGCTATTTTTCCACCATGTGGCGCATCATCCTGCCCCAGAGCATCAAGATCATCCTGCCGCCCATGGTCAACCAAATGGTGAACCTGATCAAGAACACCAGCTGCCTGTACATCGTCGGCGGCGCGGACCTCATCAGCCTGACCTACAGCTTCGTTACCGGCGCAACCACCGGCGGCGCTTATGCCCCGGCTTACATTCTCTGCGGCGTGCTGTTTTTCTGCATCTGCTATCCCCTGAGCCATCTGGCCACCCGCTGGGAAACCGTCCTCAAGCGCCGGGAATCCCAGCAGCATCTGAAGGAGGCGGCATAAATGGATTGGAATGCCAGCTTTTCGATTCTGGGCTACCCCGGGATCCTGTCTTACATCGGAAAGGGCGTTGCCTTTACGCTCATTTTGTCCGTTCTGGCCGTGGTCATCAGCATTCTTCTGGGCAGCGTTCTGGCCCTGTGCCGGAATTACTGCCATGGAAGGAGCAGAGTCTTCCGCTGGATCTCCACGGTCTATATTGAGGTATTCCGCAACACGCCGCTGCTGCTGTGGATATTCATCTGCCTGGTGGCCTGCCCCTGTCCCAAATTCTTCGCCCGGAAAATGTGGGGGCTTACCAGCGTGGAAATGAAGATCCTCTTCCGGGCCGTGGTGGCCCTGGTGCTCTTTGAATCCTCCATTATTGCGGAGATCATCCGGGGCGGCCTGAACGCCATTCCCAAGGGACAGTTTGAGGCTGCCCACACCCAGGGCTTCTCCACGGTGCAGACCATGCTCTATATCATCCTGCCCCAGGCTTACCGGGCCGTGGTCCCCACCCTGCTGAGCCAGATCATCTCCACCATCAAGGATTCCAGCTATCTGGCAAACCTGGCCTGCATCGAGCTTATGAGCCGGGTCCGGAAAATCCTCGCCACCTCCAATATGTTCAACGGCGTAGGGCGGCAGATGGTTTCCGATGTATTCGTGCTCTTCGGGCTTGCCTTTGTGATTTACTTCGTTATCAATTTCGCCCTGTCCTGCGCTGTGCGGAAGATCCAGAAGCGTGGGCCGAAAAAGCAGGAGGCTGCGGCATGAAGCATTTTGTCATCACTCTGACCCGTCAGTTTGCCAGCAACGGCCGCCCCATTGCCCAGGCCATGAGCCGGGAACTGGGCATTGAGTTCTACGACCGGGATATTGTGGAGGCCACCGCCGCCCGGTTGGGACTTTCCGTCCGGGAGATCAGCGATTCCGAGGACACCCACAGCACCAGCTTCTTCCGCAGCCTCTACCCCCTGGGCACCGGGGCCCTCAGCGTTCAGGATGAACTGTTTCAGACCCAGTCCAACATCATCCGGGACCTGGCGGATAAGGAAAGCTGCATCATCGTCGGACGCTGCGCCGACGCGGTTCTCCGGGACCGAACCGACACCCTGAACATCCGGGTCTACGCTCCCTACGAATACCGGCTCCGGGTCTGCCTGGGCCAGCTGGGCATGGACGAGCGCACCGCCCGGAAAATGATCGACCGCATTGACAAGAGCCGGGAGCAGTACCACCGGGAATACGGCGGCTGTGAGCCGGACTACTACAGCCATGTTCTTCTGAACGCCGCCCGTTTCACCGTTTCCCAGGCCGCCGAACTTCTGTGCGGCATCGCCCGGCAGCGCTTCGGACTGTAGCTTTTCTTCAACACGATGCAGCCAGCATATTGACTTCCCCTTTTGCCGGAAATATAATGGATCTATGTAATTTCTATGTAAAAAGGCAGAGAGGGGCAAAGTCATTATGGAACCGACTTTCGATGAAGAAAATCAGCTTTCCCAGGAAGGGGCGCTGTCCGATGCGGGATCTCCAATTCAGCCGCGGCAGGAGACAGCGTCCGCAGATGGCAACCAAGCGCCGGATCCTGAGGTGAAGAAACCCAAAAAGGTACGGAAAATTCTTTTATGGATTCTGGCCGCCATTGTCATTCTCGCGGCCATGACGCCGGCCGTCATCCTTCCCGAAATTCAGAAGGCCCGGGCCTACAGCGCCGCGAATCGGCTGCTGGAGCAGGGTGCCTACCAGGACGCCGAAGCCGCGTTTCTCGCGCTTGGGACCTACCGGAAAGCCCCGGATCAGGCCTGCGAGGCCCGCTACCGGATGGCGGACGAGAAATTCCGGCAGTCGGATTTTGCGGAAGCCGTGTCGGTCTGGCAGGCCCTGGGCGCCTATTCCGACAGTGCCGCCCGGGCCGAACAGGCTCTGGATGCCTGGCACGGGCCAGACTATGAAGCTGCCGCCGCGCTGATGGCCAAGGGGCAGTATGAAGCCGCCGCCGAGAGGTTTCTGGCCCTGAGCGGCTACCGGGACAGCGCCGCGCAGGCGCAAAGCTGCCTGGAGACGCAGCAGGCCATTGACTATGAGGCAGCCAGCACCGCATTTGCCCAGGGGGACTATGCCACGGCATTTCCGCTCTTCCAAAAACTTGAAAGCTACAAGGACGCGGAAACGCTTTGCATCCAGTCCGCCTACCTTCTGGGCTGCGACCAAGTGGAAAACGCCCAGTACAAAGAGGCCATCGCCAGCTTTGAAACAGCGGGCAACTACGAGGATGCCCCCGGCAGGGTGCTTGAGGCCACCTATCTCTATGCCGGACAGCTTTTCGGGGATGGGGCCTATTCGGAAGCCATCGTCCAATACCAAAACTGCGGCGACTACCAGGATGCCGCCCAAAAAATTCTGGACACGAAGTATGCCTACGCGCAGAACAATCTGGACCAGTCCGACAAAACCACGCTGAGCTATCTCTCAGAACTGATTGCGGCGGAATATCCCGGCGCGAAAGCGCTGGAGGACGAGCTGTATGCCTGGAAAGCCGTGTTCCTCGGCTTTAACAACTCCCCCAACAGTACAGAGGCCCAGGCGCGCGTCAGCAAATACTACACCATGTACGCCCACTTCCTGGTCGTGGGAGGCAGGCCCGGAGAATCCACCACCGTAAGAGTTCGCCTGAACGCCCCCAATGGTCAGCACGGCACCGTCACCTACAAGGACTGCTACAGCGACTTCCAGCTCTATATCTCCTTCTACTATTATGACCCCGCCGTCGGCGCCACCGGAACCATCAGCGCCTCTCTTTACTCCGAGCAGGGCGTATACCTGGCAGGCGGCAGCGCCGAAGTCGTGGACTGACACTCCCATTCCAAAACGTTCATAATGAACGGTCTCCATTGCGGACATTTTAGGAAGCCGAGCAGCGCTGCCGAATCCAATGGTTCCTCAAGGCTCCTGCTTCTCCGGCCAGAAGGGGCCCGGGCAGTTTGCCCGCTGACGGATCTGCAGCTCCTGGCTCTTGACGCTGACCGTGGTGCAGGGGGGAATGGAATGGGTAATGAAGACGTTGGAGCCGATAACGCAGTCCCGGCCGATAACCGTCTCACCGCCCAGAATAGACGCGCCGGCGTAGATGGTCACATTGTCCTCAATGGTGGGGTGACGGCGGACCCCCCGCAGGCTCTGGCCGCCCCGGGTGGTCAGAGCGCCCAGGGTCACGCCCTGGTAGACCTTCACATGGTCGCCGATGACCGTGGTCTCGCCAATGACGATGCCGGTGCCGTGGTCAATGAAAAAATATTTCCCGATGGTGGCCCCCGGGTTGATGTCGATGCCGGTGACGCTGTGGGCGTGCTCGGTCATGATTCTGGGCAGCAGGGGTACGCCCATGGTATAGAGCACATGGGCAAGCCGGTACACCGTAATGGCGAAAATGCCGGGATAGCAGTAGACGATCTCATCGGTGCTGTAAGCCGCCGGGTCCCCGTCGTAGAATGCCTCCACATCGGTCTGGATCACGCCGCGCAGCCCCGGAATGGCCCGGAAGAAATCCAGGCTCACCTGTCGGGCCTTCTCCTGGGCCTGGTGCTCCTCCAGCTCCGACCGGTACACCATGGTCAGCTGCTTTACCAGGTTGTACATCACATCCTCAATGAGCATGGACAGATTGTGGTGGGTATTATAGATGCGGTAGTTCTTATCCCGGCTGAAGCCCGGATAAACGATGCGCATGAGCTTGCCGATCATGTCGATGACCACCGCCTTGTCGGGGTGGGCAAAGGGGTTCATGCGGTCAATGCTGCGCCCCGTCCGGTAGTCCTCCAGAATGGTGTCCACAATGGTCTCAACCTGCTGTTCCATTGTCGCCATGGCTGTCTCCTCCTTCTATTTTGAAAAAGCGGTCCGTAGCCCGGACCGCTTACGATACGCAATCTTCAGTCTTCCACCCGGCGGATCTGCGCGCCCAGGGCCGTCAGCTTGCCGATCAGATCCTCATAGCCCCGCTCCACATAGTGGATATCCTCCACCTGGGTGGTTCCCTGAGCGCTGAGGCCCGCAATGACCAGGGCCGCGCCCGCCCGCAGATCGTGGGCATAAACCGTGGAGCCATAGAGCTGCTCCACGCCCACCACCGTAGCGGTCTTGCCGTTGATGTGGATATTGGCCCCCATGCTCTCCAGCTCCGCGCAGTAGCCGAAGAAGCGGGTCTCGTAAACGCTCTCGGTCAGGCGGCTGGTGCCTTTGGCCAGGGACATACAGACACAGACCTGGGCCTGCATATCCGTGGGAAAGCCGGGGTAGGGGCTGGTCTTCACCGTGGTCTGCCGCAGCTTCCCGGTGCGCATAACCCGGATGGCATCGTCAAAAACAATGACCTTGGCGCCCATCTCCTCCAGCTTGCTGGTAATGCACTCCATATGCTTGGGGATGACGTTCTGCACCAGAACGTTGCCGCCGGCGGCCGTCACCGCCGCCATATAGGTTCCCGCCTCGATCTGGTCCGGGATAATGGCATAGCTGCCGCCCCGGAGACTGTTGACGCCCCGGATCTTTACGGTATCGGTGCCCGCGCCGGTGATCCGCGCGCCCATGGTATTCAGGAAGTTGGCCAGGTCCACAATATGGGGCTCCTTGGCCGCGTTTTCAATGACCGTCTGGCCGGGCAGCAGGGTCGCCGCCACCATGATGTTCACCGTCGCGCCCACGCTGGCCATATCCAGGGTGATCCTGGCCCCGTGGAGGCCCTCTTCCGTGGGCTTCAGGGCCACATAATCCTCCCGCTCGTCTACGTCCGCGCCCAGGGCCAGGAAGCCCTTGATATGCTGGTCAATAGGCCGGGAAGCAAAATTGCAGCCGCCGGGCAGAGCCACATGGGCATGCCCGAAGCGGCCCAGCAGCGCGCCCATGAGATAATAGCTGGCCCGCATTTTTTTGACCAGCTCTGGGTTCGGCTCGGTACACTGCACCTCTGAGCTATCCAGCTCCACAACGTGAGGCTCGGGATAGGCGAGCTTTACGCCCATACCCTCCAGAATGTCCAGCAGGATCCGGACATCGGAGATATCAGGTACGTTTTCAACGCGGCACTTTCCGCTGACCAGCAGCGCCGCGGGCAGAATGGCTACCGCCGCGTTTTTCGCGCCGCTGATGGTGACGGTCCCTTCCAGGGGTCTGCCGCCGTTAATTTCATATCTGGCCAAGGAACGATCCTCTCCTTGTGATAAATTCGGGGTTGAAACATCAAAAGTCTAGGATATTTTACCATGGAACGGACCGTTTGTAAAGGAAAACCTTTCTCACCGCCGCAAGCCCTTGGGATAATGGTTTTTGAGTTGACTTCCGTCGCTTTTTCCCCAGCCGATGCTGTAGCCGTCCACGGCAACCAGGCACCAGCCCCTCTCCCGGCAAGGCAGCACGTCGCCATGCATATATTTCCCGATTTCCTCCCCCCGGGAATCCAGGTCCAGTGTTCTCGCCAAATGCTTTCCCCACAGGGCCAGGGCATGGGCAGGCTCCAGGCGGTCCTTCTTCAGCTCTCCCAGCTCCAGACCCGGCCGCAGCACCCGCAGCCCCTTCAATTCCGGGCAGCCCAGGGGCGCAAGATACAGCCGGTCGCCGAAGCGGAGGCTTACGCCCTCCGGCAGCTCTATGCCGGTCTCTTTGGCGAAGATCAGCCAGGGCTTCGGAAGCGCGGTTCCCCGTTCTTCGGTAATATCCGTTTCTTCCCCCTCCAGCTTACGCAGCACAGCCCCAAAGTGTCCCTCACCCAAAAGCTTGTGGGGCCACATCCGGTAAGCGCCGTTTTCCCCCGCCGTAAACCAGGGCGCGTCCACACGTTCCGGGACAAATTCCGGATGCCGGGCCAGAAATGCCTCCACCGTCCGCTCATTTTCCTCCGGGGCAAAGGTGCATGTGGAATACACCAATCGCCCGCCGGACTTTAAGAGCATAGCCGCGTTGTCCAGGATTTCCGCCTGCCGGGCGGCGCACATCTCCACGGTCTGCTGGCTCCAGTCCGTCACCGCCGCTTCTTCCTTGCGGAACATGCCCTCCCCGGAGCAGGGAGCGTCCACCAGCACCCGATCAAAAAATCCCGGCAGCCGGGCGGCCAGATTCTCCGTCTTCTCGTTGGTCACAATGGCGTTGGACACGCCCATGCGCTCGATATTCCGGGAGAGGATTTTCGCCCGGGCAGGGCTGTATTCATTGCACAGAAGCAGACCCTTCCCCAGCATTCTGCCCGCGATCTGGGTAGACTTGCCGCCGGGGGCCGCGCAGAGGTCGCAGATCTTCTCCCCGGGCTGGGGGTCCAACAGGGCCACGGCGGACATGGCGCTGGCCTCCTGCAAATAGTATACCCCGGCTTCATGGTACGGGTGCAGCCCGGGCCGGGCGGACGGGTCATAATAGTACCCCATAGGCTCCCAGGGGACGTTTTCCCTCACAAAGGGCAGCCGCGGAATATGGCCTTTCAGCGGATTGAACCGCAGCGCCACCGCCCTGGGCCGCTCCAGGCTCTCCAAAAACGCCGGGTACTCCTCCCCCAGCTGGCCCCGCATCCGTATTAAAAAAGCTTCTGGAAGCATAGACGATCTCCTTTGGTCGGTTGGTTGCACAAGATGGAAGTTCGGGAAATTGGGATTTGTCGGAATGTCCCCTTGGCTCCCCCTCTGGGGGAGCTGGCGTGCGCAGCACGACTGAGAGGGTACCAGTGGCGGAATCCGCATGAGAGCATCAGCATCGCAGCCCTCTCAGTCACGGCGTTTCCGCCGTGCCAGCTCTCCCATAGGGAGAGCCAAGGGGTACGACAAATACCTATTTATTTTCATCCCCGCAAATTCGCACATATTATAGCACACTTCCCCCTCTTTTTCTACCCGCCAAAAGAAGATAAGCCCCGCCGGCAAAATAGGCATTGATTTTTTCCGGCCCATCTGCTATAATAGCCCCGATGCAGGGTTAGTTCATCGGTAGAATGGTCGCTTCCCAAGCCACAGAGGCGGGTTCGATTCCCGTACCCTGCTCCATAAAAAGAGCCAGCACCCGTATGGGTGCTGGTGCTTTTTTATGTCGCCGGGCAGGGAATCGAACCCACTTCAATGCAAGTGTCCGGTGGACACTTGCCAATCGGCGGCTCGACGCCGATTGCTCCTTACGGTTTGCCCCCCTGGGGGTAAACCGGCAATCGATTCCCGTACCCTGCTCCAAAAGAAAAGGCACCCCTATGGGGTGCCTTTTCTTTTGGAATAAGAGGGCAGGGAATCGAACCCACTCCAATGCAAGTGTCCAGCGGACACTTGCCAATCGGCGGCTCGACGCCGATTGCTCCTTACGGTTTGCCCCCCAGGGGCAAATCGGCAATCGATTCCCGTACCCGTCCCGCCGCACCAAATCGAACCCACTTCAATGCAAGTGTCCGGTGGACACTTGCCAATCGACGGCTCGACGCCGATTGCTCCTTACGGTTTGCCCCCTGGGGGTAAACCGGCAATTGATTCCCGTACCCTGCTCCATAAAAAGAGCCAGCACCCGTATGGGTGCTGGTGCTTTTTATGTCGCCGGGCAGAGAATCGAACCCACTTCAATGCAAGTGTCCGGCGGACACTTGCCAATCGGCGGCTCGACGCCGATTGCCCCTTACGATTTGCCCCCCAGGGGCAAATCGGCAATCGATTCCCGTACCCTGCTCCAGAAGAAAAGGCACCCCTATGGGGTGTCTTTTCTTACCAGAAAATGAGAGGCTCACACCGGTCGGATACGCGATATCCCTGGCCGGTGTGAGCCTTTGTGCTTATAAAATTGCGTCACTCAGCCCTTTACCGCGCCGGCGGTCAGGCCCTGGATGAAATAACGCTGCAGCAGCACGAAAATGACCGTCACCGGAATCGCGGCAACAATGGAGGCTGCCATCATATAGCCCCAGTTGGTGGACGCCTCCCCCAGGAAGGTCATAACCAAGCCGGAGGCCAGCGTCCGCTTTGCCGTGTCCGTGACCAGCGTCATAGAGTAGAGCAGGTCGTTCCAGCTCCAGACAAAGCCATAGATCGCGATGGAGATCATTCCGGGGACGGCCATCGGAATGACAATTTTCGTCATAATGCGCCAGTGCCCCGCGCCGTCGATCTTCGCACTCTCAATGAGGGAATCCGGAATATTGTCAAAGTAGCTTTTCAACGTCCATGTCCCCACCGGCAGCGTAAAGACCACATAGCTGATCAGAAGCGCCCAATAACTGCCGAGAAGCCCCGTTTTATTCATCAGCGAATAGATGGACAGCAGCAAAATCGCCTGTGGGAACGCCTGGCTCATCATAAACATGCCCATGACGAATTTACGCCCGCGATAGCGGAACTTTGCGAAGCTGTAGCCCGCAAACGCGCAGACGACCGTTGCCATCAGGCTCGAGCCGAAGGACACGATCAGGCTGTTTTTCAAGTATCCCATGATCTTGGGATCCGTCACAATGTGGATGATGTTGTCCAGCGTCAGCGGGCCGATGAAGAAATAGCTGCTGAACGTCTCGCTTGTCGGCTTGAGCGCCGTATTGATGAGCCACAGCAGCGGAAAGAAAACAAAAAATCCGATCAAAATCAGGCTCAGCCAGAAGAACAGTCGAAATGCAGTTGTTTTTTGAAACATATCCGCGCCTCCTTAGCCGTCCTGTTTGTTCTGCTGACGCAGATAGGCAATGCTGAAAACAGCAAGCAGAATCGCCCAGATCGTGCCAACCGTAGCAGCCTTCCCCATGTTCCAGTTCTTGAACGCCGTTGTATAGACCTCAATGGAAAGGGTCGTCGTAGCGCGTGCCGGACCGCCCTGGGTCATCGTCCAGGGCAAATCAAAGTGCTGCAGATTGCCGATCAGCCCCAGAATGAACACCAGCACCGCCGTCTGCTTCATGCCCGGCAGAATGATATGCCAGAATGTCATCCAGTTGTTCGCGCCGTCAATATGCGCCGCCTCAACCTGGTCAAGGGATACGCTCTGCAAACCGCCCAGCAGAAACGCCATATACCACGGCAGCATCTGCCAGGTGCGCGCGACGATAACGCACAGCAGCGCCGTGCCGGTCTGCCCGAGCCAGGGAATCCCGGTGTCCAGGATTCCCAGCGCCTTAAGGATGCTGTTGAGAATGCCGTACTGGCCGTTGAAGATCCAGCTCCAGAGAAAACCGATGGCCGTGCCCGGAATGATCCAGTTCACAAGCGTCACACCCCGCAGAAACTCTGCCCCGCGGAAGCCCTGGTTCAGGTCAATCGCCCAGATAAGGCCCAGCGTATAGGGGAGGATCGTGCTTCCCAGCACAAACAGCAGCGTTGTAGCAAGCGTTTTCCCGAAATAAGGATCTTTGAATACCTTCAGGTAGTTCTGGATCCCAATGAATTTGTAATTCGGATACAGCATGGACCGGTCCGTAAAGCTTGTAATGACTGCGTCAATAAACGGGTACAGGATAATGGCAAGAAATACGGCCAGCCCCGGAATGACCAGCAAAAAGCCCACCTGAGAGTCTGTCAGCCCGCGTCCGTTTTTCAATTGTTTCACGACAGTAACCTCCGTTCTGCGGCTTTTCGCCGTGCTGCCTGGAGCGCCGTCCCGGCAAGAGCCGGGACGGCAGGATGAACAGGGACCGGAATAATTACAGTGCGCTCAGGCGGGCAGCCATATCGGCGGCAGCCTGCTCCGCGGTCTTCTGACCGAGCAGCGCGTACTGAAGCTCTTCCGTAAGGATGGTCTTGATCTCGCTGGCGTTGGTCATGCGGGCGGTTTCCTCAAGACGGGCCGTCGCCGTGGCCTGCAGGAATCCATTCAGGTACGCGTCGCTCTTCACCTCATCCTTGGCGGCCATGCTCTTTGTGACAGGGGGCATGCCGTTGTTTACGAAGTAATCCATGGCGACCTCGTCGCTGACAAGCGTCTTGGCCAGCTCAGCGGCCTCCTGTTGATAGGCGGAATTCTTGAATGTAACGAGCATATGGCCCCACATCGTGGACTGCGGCTGATCTCCGGCGTTCAGAACAGGGCGGGACATAGCGGAGCAGACCTTGACCACGTCTTCGGGCGCAACGCCGTTGTTAACGGCCTGCCCCTTGGCGACAACGGCATCGTCGTAGAACGCGACCTTGCCCTGGGCGAACATCTGGCGCGCCTCGCCGCGGCCGGTGTCCATGGCGATATAGCCCTCGCCCATGAGCTTCTGATACCACTCGATGCACTTCACCGCCGCGTCAGAGTTGATGGCAACGGTGCCGTCGCTATTGAATACCGCGCCGCCGAATGTCCACAGCCAGGGCATAAAGTCGCCCGCGCAGGTGGCGTCCTTCGTGGAAACGGCGTACGGGATGATTTCGGGATCGTAAGCCTTGATGTCAGCCATGCACTGCTCGAACTCGTCAATTGTAGCGGGAACGGTATCCCAACCGGCAGCGGCCAGAATCTCGGGGTTGTAGACCATGGTAATGGAGGCCATGCTCCAGGGCAGGCCCAGCTGCTTGCCGCCAATATTGCCCACGTCCAGCGCGGACTGCTCAAAGTTCTCCTTCAGATAATCCTCACCGAGGATCTCATTCCAGTCCGCCAGCACATCCGCTGCGGCGATGGTGTTGAAAATGCCGATGTCCGCCTGGGCGAGATCCAGCTGCTCACCGCCCTGGGTCCGGATAAGCAGCTGCTGCGCCGTATCCGCCCAGGTCCAGCCAACCCAGGTAACGGTATTGCCGGAGGCATCCTCGTAGGCTTTCATCATGCGCTGGAAGATGTCCTTGCTGGCCTCTTCCTCGCCGGACCAGCCGGCCCAGACAATGTTCTTGCCGCCCTCAGCGGCGGGTTCGGATGCGTCGGGGGCATCCTCCTTGTTGTCCGCAGCGGCAGTGGTGCCGGCAGGCGCGGTGTCTGTTGTGGCGTCCTTCGGCGTCGTCGCGCAGGCCGCAAGCGACATGCACAGCACGACCGTCAGAAGCAATGCAAGAAGTTTTTTCATGGTGTCAGATTCCTTTCTTTTTTGTTGTATATCATGGCTTTTGCCGTGACGACTTAAAAAACGCTGATCCTATAGACGGCAGGCGGCAGGCCGCCCCAAGTCCGCCCTATCTCCACACGCAGCGCGCGCAGGCACAGCTTTTGAGGAAGGCGCAGGGTCACGAGGCGCTGATGCTGCTCACGCAGCTCCGCGAGACGCAGCTTTTCGCCCGTTTCCAGCTCTGCCGTCAGCACAAGCTCCCGGACAAGCTGCGGCGGCATCCCCGTCCGCCCGGCAAAAAGATGGCTCTTTTCCCAATGGCTCGCGTGGCTGCTCGGAAGCTCCATCGCAAGGTCGGGGTCAAAATACAGCCGGACCTCCCGCGCCTCCACCGGCTCCTGCCATCGCAGCTCCGCCCAGGGACCGGCATCCTCCGGCGCGGCAATCCACGCGTTCGCGCCGCCCCAGGGGCGGTTTTCGCCGGAAACAAGATGCCCTCCTTCGTAAAGCGGTGCTCCGGCGGAATACCACGCGCAGGGCTCATAGAGCTCCGGCGCTCCGCTCTGCACGCAGAGAAAGCCCACCCGGGTCCGCGCGCAGACCGCCAGCTCAACATCCGGCGCAGGCCCGAACTCCCAGACGCAAAATGTGTTTTCGTCCGCTATTTCCGTCTCGATCGTCTGCATCCCCTGCCGAAGCTCCCATTGCCGCGGCAGGGTCCCCGCGCCGAGGTTCAGCCGATTCGGCAGCTTCGCCGCCGTACACCGCGCCCGCAGCGTGACCGGACGGGCGGCATTGATTTCAATCCGGAGGCTCTGGCCGTGTGCCGCCGGGAAAGAGAGGAAGCCACCGTCCTTCAGCGAAAGCCATCCGGTTCTTTCGCCGGAATGACCGTTATGGACGCTGCTCACCGAAACGGCGGCTCTTTTCGCGAGATCCTCCGGGTCGTCAATGGCCGCGCCGGGGAGGAACATATCGTCCCGCACAAGCGTCCGGCGCAAGTCTTCTATCTCCTCCGTGTTCAATTCCGCCGGTGTTTTTCCGATTTCCAGACACTTTGCCGCCAGTGTCCCCGCCGCCTGCCCGGACAGTGCGCAGGTATTCATCACACGGCTGGAAAAGAAAACGCTTCTCTCCACACCGATGATACGTCCGGCAAACAAAAGATTGGCAAAGCCCGGGTTATACAGGCAGCGCAGCGGGATCTGATAAACATTTACGGGCATCTGTACGCAGTTTTCCTCTTCGGAATCGTACATTCCACCCGAGGGGTGCGCGTCCACATACCAGCCGCCGTAAAACCCGCCGTCCGGAAATGTCTTCCGGGCCAGGATATCCCGCTCTGACAGACAGTAGGCCGTTTTCATTCTGCGGCTTTCCCGCTTTCCGGGAATGGCCCCGATCCAGTCGAGGGTATAACAGTCCGCGGCAAATCTTCCGCTGTTTTTTACATAGTTCCATACGCCCAGCACCAGCCGCCGCAGCTCCAGCGCAATGTTCTGGGCATCCCGAATCGTGTCAAGCAGGCCGCCATACTCGAACCACCAGCAGTCGCTGCCGCTCATTTTCTCATTGATGATCCGCCCGCCGCAGCCGAGGATCTTCTCTATGTGTGCCATGTCATAGGCGTAATCCGGCGGAATGAACGGAACCGGGTGGTCCGCCTTTCGGGTATAATAGAGGATGGAATTGCCCAGGGTTTCGTGGCGGCTGTCTCCCATTTCAAAGGGGACGCCCGCCTTCGCGCCAATGGTGCCATCACCGGTCGCGTCGATAAACATCCTCGCTTCCAGCTCCAGCTGCTGCTCGCTGCCCTGCTGAATGCCGCGCACACAGGAAACCGTACCGTTTTCATCCGCAGTCACAGAAAAAATCTCCGTATTCAGGAGCAGCTGTAAATTCTCTTCCTTCAGTACCGCGTCCAGAAGAATATCGTCCCAGAAAACCGGGCTGGCCTCGGGGTTCCGATAGAGATTCTCGAGCTTCTGTTCTCCCCAGATCCCCATCTCCTCGCCCCATAGATTTCCGGCTCCGGCAGCGCCCCGCGTCCAGACCCGGATCTCACTGCTGGAATTCCCGCCCAGAACCGGGCGATCCGTTACGAGTATTGTCCGGATTCCCTGGCGCGCCGCGCTGAGCGCCGCGCAGACACCGGCGGGGCCGCCGCCGATCACGGCAAGCTGTTTACATATTTTTCGCATAGCATTTGCGCTCCCACTTCACGATCGCCCATTTGGCCCTCTGCATAGTGCCCAAAAATCCTTTTTATATTTGTGTATATAGCACAAATATCGTAATATATCTCTCTGCTTTTCTGCACTATGCGCCCATTATAACAGAGTATTTTCCTTTCCGCATTGAATTTTCTGCATTTTTTCTGGATAAATCCGCACTGTACCTTGACGCCCATCGTTTTTTATGCTAAACTGCGGACAAATTCAAAAAACCGTGGAGGCGTCTATGGACAATTCCTTTCAAAAAATAAACGCCTATCTATGCTGTCTGTCAGAGCAGTACGGCGTTCAGCTCTGCATCAAGGACTTTTGCGGCTTTGTAGCCATCAACAAGCAGCTCGATGAGGCGCTTCGCCCTTTCCTGGCACATACAAACCCGTTCTGCATGTACATGAAATCCGATCAGGAGCACTATCGGATCTGTCTGACCATGATCCGCAGGATGTATCACAAATGCGAGCGGACCGGGCACACCTATTATGGAATGTGTCACGCGGGACTTGGCGAATATGTCATTCCGATTTTTGACGGCAAGACTTTGATTGGCTCCATCAATGCCGGATTTTTCCAAAATCAGGAACACAAAACCCTCCGCCGCATCTGTCACGCCTGCGCGCGGAAGCCGTGCCTCGACCCGGAAGCGGCGGAACAGCTGTACCGCCAATCCATCCGCACACCCAGCGTCGATGTTGCGCATATGCTCTCCGCCCTGGAAATGCTTGCGGAGTATCTCGGCCAGACCTACCATCTGCTGCGCAGCGCCCAGCCGCATTCCGATACTATAGGCCGTTATCACAATTCCAGCGAGGATACCATCCTTGCGCACGCGCTGGAATACATCCGGATCCACTGCAAAAACCGGATCACTGTCACGGAGTTATCCAAATTCTGCCATTGCAGCGACTCCTATCTCAGCCGCATCTTCAAGCGCCGCACCGGTGTCAACATCAACGTCTATGTCAACAAGGTACGGACGGAGCTGGCCAAAGGCCCTCTTTGCTCCTCCAATGAAAGCATTGCCGAAATTGCCGCGTCCGTCGGTTTTGACGACCCCAATTATTTTTCCCGCGTTTTTTCCCAGGTCATCGGCGTTTCCCCAACGGAATACCGGCGGCGCTTTCATCAAGGGAATTCCTGTTAACAAACAACTGTCATTGCAAGCCCGCGTTTTGCAGGCTCACAATGACAGTTGTTCCTTTATGACGTTTTCTCTTTTGATCGGGTCCGCCGCGTTCCGGTTACTGAATCGCAGCCGCCTCTCTGGTCCTGCGCTTCAGGCAGGCGAAATAGGCGGGGATCAGGAAACAGTCCGCCAGGACCCAGGCGGCAGGGTTGGCGTAGCAGACTGCCGCGAAGCCGAACACGGGCACCAGGCCCAGGGCCACGGCTGCCCGGGCGATCATTTCAAACACGCCGGCGACCACAGCCAGATTGGAATACCCCAGGCCCTGAATGGTGAAGCGGAACAGGTTCACCCCCAGCAGGGGGATATAAAAGGCGGCGTTGATTACCAGCAGCTGCCTGGCCAGGGGCAGAATCTGGGCGGAGGAAGCCACATCCTTGGAGTCCAGAAAGAGAGCCGTCATCTGGGCCCCGCCGAAATACATGGCTGCCAGGGCTGCCAAAGAATAGACAACGCCCAGAATGCAGCAGTCCTTCACGCCCTCCTGCACCCTTCCCAGCTTGCCCGCGCCAAGATTCTGCCCGGCATAGGTGGCCGCCATGGTGCCCATGGCGTCAAAGGGCGTGGCAAAGAGGTTTGTCACCTTGGAGGACGCCGCCACGGTGGCCATGGCCACGGCCCCCAGGCCGTTGACTGCCGTCTGCAAAATAATGCTGCCGATGGCCGTAATGGAATATTGCAGGCCCATGGGCAGGCCCATAATCAGGAGTCTCCTGGCACAGTGACCCCGCCACCGGAGATTCTCCTTTTTCAGATGCAGAATCGGGAATTTCTTTCCCATATACCACAGGCACAGCAGCCCGGAGATCAGCTGGCTGACCAGCGTCGCCCAGCCCGCGCCGGCCACGCCCATTTTCAGCGTTACCACGCACACAACGTCCAGGACCACATTCAGGAGACTGGAGAAGATCAGAAACATCAGCGGGGTCCGGCTGTCTCCCAGGGAGCGAAGGATACCGGAGAGCAGATTGTAGAGCATGGTGGCGGGGATCCCCAGGAAAATCAGGAAAATATAGTCGTAGGCGTAAGAAAAGGTGCTCTCCGGGGTATTCATGGCCGTCAGAATGGCCCGGCATCCAACGGTGGTCACAAGGGTCACGGACAGGGCGATGATGGTGCCCAGCCAGACCATATTGCCTACAAAATTGCGCAGCCCGTCAAAATCCTTTTCACCGAACTTCTGGGCTATGGGAATGGCAAAGCCCGCGCAGACGCCGTTGCACAGGCCCAGCACCAGAAAGTTGATGGAGCCGGTAGAGCCTACGCCTGCCAGAGCTTCCATACCCAGAAAATTGCCTACCACCACCGTATCCACCATGGCATAGAACTGCTGGAACAGCAGCCCCAGCAGCAGCGGCAAAATAAACGACAGCAGAATGGGCATAGGCGCGCCCACAGTCATATCCTTTGTCCGATCCTTCGGCATATGTTATCCTCCTGAAATCAGCAGATTATCTTTCATCAGGCGCACATATTAGCACCGATTTTTCCAACTGTCAATCCGGGAAAAATACATAAAAGAGCGAAGGATTTCCGGCGCTTTCCTTGTGAAATCGCAGCCGGTCAAAGGCTTTTCTTAAACTTTTCTTCAGAACGCGCGGTTGCAATATATCCCGGATTATATTATAATAAGGAAAATTTATGTGAAGGAGTGATTTTCATGTATCAGGCGGATTCCTCCCGCTATGATGTGATTCCTTACCGGCGCTGCGGCGCTTCCGGCCTGAAGCTCAGCGCTTTCTCTCTGGGCCTGTGGCATAACTTCGGCGACACAGCCCCCTATGAAAACATGCGCGCGCTCTGCCGCACGGCCTTTGACCACGGCATTACCCATTTTGACCTGGCCAACAACTACGGCCCTCAGCCCGGCGCGGCTGAGGAGAACTTCGGCAAGATCTTCCGGGACGACCTGGCTCCCTACCGGGACGAGCTGATCATCTCCACCAAGGCGGGCTATACCATGTGGGACGGCCCCTATGGGGACTGGGGCAGCCGGAAATATCTGCTGGCCAGCCTGGACCAGAGCCTGAAGCGCATGGGTCTGCCCTACGTGGACATCTTCTACCACCACCGTATGGACCCGGATACCCCGCTGGAGGAGACCATGGGCGCTTTGGAGCAGGCCGTCCGCAGCGGAAGGGCATTGTACGCGGGCCTTTCCAACTACAACGGCGAGACGCTGGAAAAGGCCTGCGCCATTCTGACGGAGCTGCATGTGCCCTTCGTCATCAATCAGAACCGCTACTCCATCTTTGACCGCACCATCGAAGAGAATGGTCTGCTGCAAGCCACCCAAAAGCTCCACAAGGGGCTTATCACCTTTTCTCCCCTGGCCCAGGGCATGCTGACGGACCGGTACTTAAACGGCATCCCCGCGGACAGCCGCATCCGTACCGACGGCCGGTTCCTGAAGGAAACCGCCGTGGAGGAAAAGCTGCCGAAGATCCGCGCTCTGAACGCCATGGCCCAGGAGCGGGGCCAGACTCTGGCGGAGATGTCCCTGGCCTGGCTGCTGAACCACGAGGCCGTCACCTCCGTCCTCATCGGCGCCTCCAAGCCCAGCCAGATCCTGGACAACATCAAGGCTGCGGAAAACACCCGTTTCACCGCCGAAGAGCTGGCAAAAATCGAGGAAATCAGCCGGTAACGTCTATGGATCAACAAAAAAAGCCCCGGCTGTGGCCGCTCTGGCTGCTGCTGCCTTTGGGCACCGTTTATTATTTCTGCAAATTCGTCCTGCCGGGCTACAGCTTCACGGCCCTGGTGTGCCTGTGTCTGGCGGCGCTGATTCTCTTCTATGTGGCCATGCCCTTTCTGGGCCAGCGGTTTCCAAAAACCGCCCGGATTCTGACCCGCTGCGTGACCGCCATCCTGATCGTGGGGCTGCTGGTCTGCGGCATAACGGAGGCCATTATTATCAAGGCCAGCTTTGGAAGCCCCGACCAGAACGTGGACTATGTGGTGGTCCTGGGGGCCAAGGTCCGGGACGACGGTCCCTCCGTGTCATTATGGGACCGGATCTATGCCGCCCGGGACTATCTGGAAGCCCATCCGAAGGCCATCGCCGTGGTCTCCGGCGGCAAGGGCAAGGATGAACCCATGAGCGAGGCCATCTGCATGTACGTGGAGTTGACAAACCTGGGCATTGACGGCGAGCGCATCTGGACGGAAGACCAGGCGGAATCCACCTGGGAAAACATCCGCTACAGCCTGGACCTTATCGAGCGCAATACCGGCGTCCGGCCCACCCGCCTGGGCGTTCTGTCCAGCGAGTACCATCTGTTCCGTGCCAGCCTTTTCGCGAAGAAAAACGGTGTGGAGTTCGTGGGTATTCCCGCGAAAACCTCCCGTTTTTCCCAAAAAATCAACCATTTCATGCGGGAAGTGGCCGGCGTGTGGCACTATATTCTTTTAGGAGAAAACTATCATGATTGATCGTAAATACGCCGATTTTGCCTGGGATCAGGCCGCCGCCCTGCTGGGGATCGACTCCCCTTCCGGCTTTACCGCAAATGCCGCCCGGTGGGTGAAAAATACCTTTGAAAGCCTGGGCTGCCCCGCGAAGATCACCACCAAGGGCGGTGTTCTGGCAGATCTTGGCGGCAAAAATACGGAAGACGCCCTGTTTCTGGAAGCCCATACCGATACTCTGGGGGCCATGGTCTGCCAGATCAAGGGCAACGGCCGGCTGAAGCTGACCCCTCTGGGCGGCATGAGTCCCAACAATGCCGAAGCGGAGAACGTGAGGGTTTACACCCGCAACGGAAAAATTTACGAGGGCACCTGCCAGCTGGCGGACGCCTCCGTCCATGTCAACGGCAATTACGCCGACACCAAGCGGACCTATGACATCATTGAGATCGTCCTGGATGAGCCCGTGTCCTCCGCCAAAGAGACAAAGGAGCTGGGCATTTCCATTGGCGACATCGTCTGCTTCGACCCCCGGACCCGCCGCACCGCCTCCGGCTATCTCAAGAGCCGGTTCCTGGACGACAAGCTGTCGGTGGGCATTCTGCTGGGCTTCGCCAAGTATCTGAAGGACAACGGCCTGGAGCCGGAGCGGAAGATTTACGCCCATATTACGGTCTATGAGGAAGTAGGCCACGGCGGCAGCGCCAGCGTGCCCGCAGGCGTCACCGAGGCCATCTCCGTGGACATGGGCTGCGTGGGCGAGGGGCTGGACTGCACCGAGCGGCAGGTCTCCATCTGCGCCAAGGATTCCGGCGGTCCCTACAGCTATGAGGTAGTCTCCAAGCTGATCGAAGCTGCCAGGCGCACCGGCGCGGACTACGCCGTAGACGTCTATCCCCACTATGGCTCTGACGTAGAGGCCACCCTGCGGGCAGGCTACGACATCCGCCACGGCCTCATCGGCGCGGGCGTCTACGCCTCCCACGGCTACGAGCGCAGCCACATTGACGGCGTATACAACTCCATCCTGGTTTTGGCGGGATACACCGGGGTCATCTGATTCATTCCGGCGGCCTCACACAGAGGCCGCTTTCCTTTACAGCAGGAAAGGAGCACCCCCATGCGCATCACAAAGAAAAGCGCCCAGCAGATTGTGGAGGAGATCGGCAAGCTGGTCCGGCAGAATATCAATCTGATGGACGAGACCGGCCATATCATCGCCAGCAATGACCCTTCCCGGATCGGGGACTTCCACGAAGGGGCTTACCGCATTATCTCCCAGCATCTGCCGGAATTTTATATCACCCCGGAGCTGGAAGCCCAGCTTCCCGATGTGCGCCGGGGTATCAATCTGCCCATTGAGGTGGACGGGCAGCTCCAGGGCGTCATCGGCATTACCGGCGACTATGACGCGGTCATTGAATACGGCCAGATTGTCAAGAAAATGGCGGAGATCCTGATCCGGGAGCGGTCCGAGCTGGATAACCGGCAGCTGGACCAGCGTGTCCGCAGCCGCTTTCTGGAGGACTGGATTCTGGGTACGGGCCTTGGCAATCCCAGAGCCCTTTCCGAGCGCGGCTTCTCCCTGGGCATTGACATCCACAGTCCCCGGCGCTGCATCGTCGCCTCCGCCAGAGACCGGGAAAAATACACGGACTCCCTGGACGGCCAGATGATCCTGGAAAAAATTGACAAGGCCCTGACCGCCCGCATCGGGCAGCAGGGCGGCATTCTTCTGCGCAACGCCGCCCGGCAGATTCTTCTGGTGCGCAGGCAGAGCACCGACAAACTTGTCTCCCTCTGCCGGACCCTGAGCCGGGAGATCCGGCAGGAGCTGAATGTGGAAATGATCTTCGGCATCGACGGTCCCGCGGAGGATCTCCACGAAGCCTATTTACAGGCCAACCGCGCCTGGCACACCACTGCCTACAGCAATCGGGATATCCAATGCTACGAGGCGCTGAACGTGGAGCTTTTAATGGACGACGTATCCCGGGACCGGAAGCAAACCTATCTGAAAAAGATCTTCCGGAACTGCGACAGCGCCGAAATGGCTGAGCAGATCAATTTGCTGGAAGCCTTTTTTGGCGCGGAAGGATCTGTCCAGGCTATCTCCCAGGCCCTTTTTATCCACAAGAACACCGTGCAGTACCGCATCCGGCGATTGGCGGAGCTGACAGGACTGGATGTGCGCCTGCCCAGCCAGGCGCCGGCGCTGTACCTTGCCATGCTGTTCTATCTGGACCTCAGCCGCAGCGAGGAAGGCCGCACCTTCTGACGAAATTTGTCCTCTGTAACAAAAAACCGGTCTGATTTTGCGTTCTGGATACCATTGCTTTTTCTCCTTCAATTCTATAATATATTTAACAAGAGAGCAGTTACAAAAGCATTCCGCTTTATGCAACCTGCTCAAAGCAAAGAAGGAGGATTCTACTATGACTGGCGTACCCCTTATTATCGTGTTTGTGCTGGCAATCATTGTCATGATTGTCGCCATCTCCAAGTACAAAGTCCACCCCTTCCTGTCCATTATGAGTGTCTCCCTGATTCTGGCACTCCTGGCAGGCATTCCCCTGGGCGACGTTGCCAACGTGATCGGCGCGGGCTTCTCCGGAACCTTCAGCTCCATCGGCATCGTCATCATCCTGGGCGCTCTGATCGGCACCGTGCTGGAGCAGACCGGCGCTGCCCTGAAGCTGGCTGACATGGTCGTCAAGCTGGTTGGTCAGAAGAACCCCGAGCTGGCCATCGAGCTCATGGGCTGGGTCGTTTCCATCCCCGTGTTCTGCGACAGCGGCTTCGTTATTCTTGACCCCATCCGCCGGGCTATGGTCCGCCGTACCAAGACCTCCAGCGTCGCCATGACCGTGGCGCTGTCCGCCGGTCTGTACATCTCCCACGTGTTCATTCCGCCTACGCCCGGCCCCATTGCCGCCGCCAACACCCTGGGCATCGGCGACAATCTGCTGCTGGTCATGGGCATGGGCGCTGCCGCCTCTGTCCTGCCTCTGATCGCCGGCCTGCTGTTTGCCAAGTACATCGGCAAGAAGGTGCAGAGCGCCGACGAGACCGCCGATTCCGGCGAGGCCGTCAAGACCTATGAAGAGCTGGTAGCTTCTTACGGCAAGCTGCCCGGCGGCTTCAATGCTCTGGCTCCCATCATTGTTCCCATTATCCTGATGGCTCTGGGCTCCATCGCCTCCATGGCAGGCTGGACCGGCATCGCCTTTGACCTGTTCAACTTCCTGGGCAAGCCCATCATCGCTCTGGGCGTCGGCACCATCTGCGCCGTCATTCAGCTGGCAACCACCAAGAAACTGGACAAGTTCTACGACATGACCAATGACACGCTGAAAGTTACCGGCCCCATCCTGTTCGTCACTGCTGCCGGCGGCGTTCTGGGCAAGGTCATCGCCTCCAGCGACATGGTAAACTTCATTACCTCCCATGCTTCCGTGCTGGGCACCGTGGGTATCTTCTTCCCCTTCCTGCTGGCCGCTATTCTGAAGTCCGCCCAGGGCTCCTCCACCGTGGCCATCACCACCACCGCCGGCATCGTGGCTCCCCTGCTGGGCGCTATGGGCCTGAGCACCCCTGTTGAGGCTTCCCTGGTCGTTATGGCCATCGGCGCGGGCGCTATGACCGTGTCTCACGCCAACGACTCCTACTTCTGGGTCGTCACCAACTTCGGCCAGATGACTCCTGAGCAGGGCTACAAGACCCAGACCATGATGACGCTGGTTTTGGGCCTGTCCTCCATGGTCGGCATCTTCATTCTCTCCCTGATTTTCTGATTTCAAAGGTTTTGGGGCAGGGCGGCATGGCTGCCCTGCCTTTTCCCTAACTTTTCTGTGAGGTGAAACGTAAATGGATACGGAAATGCGTACCCTGGCAAATCAAATTATCGCATCCTCCATCCGGGCCGTACAGCCGGACGACGCCGTGGCCCGTGCCCTGCGGGGCGCTTCCTTTCCGGGCCGGGTGATTCTGGTGGCCGCGGGCAAGGCCGCCTGGCAGATGGCGAAGGCCGCCCGGGACTGTCTGGGCAGCCGGATCGACAGCGGGATCGTCATTACAAAGTATGACCACGTCAAAGGCCCCCTGGGGAACATCGACTGCCGGGAGGCGGGGCATCCCGTCCCGGACGAAAATTCTTTCGCGGCGACCCAGGCGGCCATCCAGCTGGTTTCCGGCCTGACGGAGCGGGACACCGTGCTGTTTCTGCTCTCCGGCGGCGGCAGCGCATTGTTTGAAAAGCCCAGGGTCAGCGGTGAAGAGCTCCAGGATATCACCGGGCAGCTGCTGGCCTGCGGCGCGGACATCGTGGAGATCAACACCATCCGCAAACGGCTGTCCATGGTCAAGGGCGGCCGGTTCGCCGAGCTATGCGCCCCGGCCCAAGTTTTCTCCGTGGTGCTGTCCGATATCCTGGGAGATCCTCTGGATATGATCGCCTCCGGCCCCGCCGTGCCCGATACCAGCACCTGCGCCCAGGCACAGGCCATTGCGGAAAAGTACCGCCTACGGCTGTCCGAAGAAGCGGAAAAATGCCTGCGTACGGAGACCCCAAAGGTCCTGACAAACGTCACCACTCAGATCACAGGCTCTGTCCGGGAGCTTTGCGCCGCGGCGGGAGCCGAATGTGAAAAGCTGGGCTATAGGCCCGTCCTTCTGACGGACCAGCTGTGCTGCCAGGCCAAGGAAGCGGGCAGCTTCCTGGCCACGATCCTGAAAACCCACGCCGGGAAGGGGCAGAAGCTGGCCTTTCTGGCAGGGGGCGAAACCGTGGTCCAGCTCACCGGCCACGGCAAGGGCGGCCGGAATCAGGAGCTGGCTCTGGCGGCCGCGCCCCATCTGGAAGGACTTCCCGGCGTCTGCGTGTTCAGCGTGGGCAGCGACGGCACCGATGGTCCCACGGATGCCGCCGGCGGCTATGTGGACGGTGAGACCAACGCCGCACTCCGCGCCCTGGGCCTGTCCGTCTATGACGTGCTGCACGAAAACGACGCCTACCACGCTTTGGAAAAGGTCGGCGGCCTGATCGTTACCGGCCCCACAGGCACCAACGTCAACGACGTAGCCGTGGCTCTGGTCAACGGATAATGTTACAAAAAAGGCATTGCGCTTCGGATTGGGACGCAATGCCTTTTTTGATGCCGCGGTGACAAATGAGGGGAGCCGAGTTGACAAAGGAGTTTCCTTCGGAAACAATTCAAATTTGTCCCGAAGGGACACCACAATTGTCAATTGTTCATTGTCAATGCGAATCAAGAGTTGAACAGGCTATTATTCAGAGAAAAATGCAGAAAAAGCGGAGTCAACTTCTCTTTCAGGGCAATGTCATCAACTTGAGGATTCTAT
>CAVLCF010000064.1:0-34010 GCA_963661735.1 bacterium
CGAGACGGGAACAGAAATTGGCGTTCCTGGCGAGGAAAAATGGGTGTCAACCGGGGAAACCCGGAGACATATAAAAACTGAATAGCCACATCGGTGAAGAATACCGGTTTGGGGAAGTGTGCGACGATATGAGCATGCCAAGAACCGAAAAACCTGCTTGCCCCGAGCGGAGGAATGAGACACCGGAATGTGGCGAAAAGCATTTCTATGGTGTCTGCGGTCATCGACCGTAACATATAGCAGATGTGCATGGTAGATTCATGCGCATCCAAGCAGTATGATCCTGGGCATACATTTCTCAGCCTCTCAGGTTGCACCGGAATATTTCGGACTGTTGCGTAAAAAAGCACGAAAAATACATTACAAAGGAGAAGACCCGAAATGAAAAACATGAGAAAAGTCCTGTCCATGGTTCTCGCTCTGGTGATGGTACTGTCCTTGAGCGTGACCGCATTCGCGACCGAAGCCAGCACTGCAACTGTGACCGTTAAAGTCAATGGCACTGTTGTGGATAGCAACGCCAGCGTTGCTTCCAATCAGAGTGTGTACACTTATCTCGTTGCCACTTATGGCAATGAGGGTGGTTGGTCCACTTTTACCGATTGGAACGGAAATACTGCAAAGGCCCTGAATAGTATGACTGTTGCCGATAGGACTTACACAAACTGTGCTGTCGATGGCTCTACCACGGATATCGTAGTCGAAGCGTGGGGCGAGGTCTATGACGGATATGGCTTGGTATCTACGGTAACAACGAATGGTACCATTACTGGCTACAATTACGTGTATGTAGGTAACAGTTGGGTATACAGCGTTACCAATGCAAGCGGTGCAACTGTAGATGTATCTTCTCTGTACATGAACCAGTATACCATGAGCGCTGGCGATGTTGTTATTGTTGAATACAAGCAGGTTACTTCTGAGTGGACTTCTTCCTATCCTCTTGTGGAAGACTATCCCTACTGCTAAATAATTTCTAGCTTCCAGGGGGATCCTGACTGAGTAGAATGGTCAGCATCCCCCTCTTTTGGTAAGAAAGCTAAAGGATTTGATTATGGAGCATTAAATGCTCCATGATCAGATCCTTTAGCTCCTCGCAAGCCCCCGATCAGAACGGGGGTTATGTTATAATATAACTATTATATATGGAGGTTTTTTTGTGCGTAGGCGATTGGTAAGTTTGCTCCTCATCTGTTCGCTTATTCTTTCTAACTTCCTTGTTCTCACTGTTAATGCCACAGAAAGTGAAACAGATTATGAGAGTAATACAGATATTGTAGTGGAAGAGATCGAAGTAAGCGAAACAGAATACGAGAGTGCTATACCCCCCGAGAATGAGATTGGAAGAGAATCGAGTGAAATTGATTATACAGAGTACACATCTGTAGAAAATAATACGGTCGAAAATGAAACTAAGTCTGTCATAACCACAGATGAATTGTTTATAATTGATACATATAACATTGAGGGAAATGTGCTTAGTTCTAGTCCAGTTTCCAACTGGGTATCGAACTTCGAGATTGAGATTAAGAACAGTGCTACCAGCACGGATATCCGCTCGCTGGTGGCGTTTGATCAGGAAACTACTGAATACACAGTAGACATTGCTAGTGGCGGCGTGCTGGGTGTATATCTGACTCCTGCCAGTGAGGCTGCAACCGGCGATATCTATTACCAGTTCCTGCTGGATAGCGCTGTGCGCGAGGGCGATGCCTACAAACCGAAACAGATTGGGAGCACAGAACGTATTGATGTGACTTCCGCTGCACTCAGTACGCAGGAGCTTGCGTGGACTGGGAAGACCCTGACACTGCTGGTTGGCCCTCTGACCGAAGGTGAGGATAATCTCAATGCTGAGAATTGTAATGTCTACAGCTTTATCATTAGGAAAGTTCCGGGCTTTACCAGCTTGGAAATAAAGAATGAGGATGCCACCGAGACATACACACTGGATCCGGAGTTCCATAGACAGGACACAGTCTATGCTGTGGAAACCGATCAGGACACCATTAAGATTGGAATTGGACTGAGCGGTGCAACGGTGACCCTGCCCAAGGGCGAGGCAAATACCGGAACCAAAACGAAAGCATGGTATACTGTCACACTGGCGGATTATACTGAAGCCGATTCCAATGTTGCTGTGATCCCGATGACGGTGACATACACTAAGAGTGGCGAGAGTTATTCCCGGGTAATCACACTTCAGGTCACAAAGATTGAAAAGGCACATAACTGGGTATCGAACTTCGAGATTGAGATTAAGAACAGTGCTACCAGCACGGATATCCGCTCGCTGGTGGCGTTTGATCAGGAAACTACTGAATACACAGTAGACATTGCTAGTGGCGGCGTGCTGGGTGTATATCTGACTCCTGCCAGTGAGGCTGCAACCGGCGATATCTATTACCAGTTCCTGCTGGATAGCGCTGTGCGCGAGGGCGATGCCTACAAACCGAAACAGATTGGGAGCACAGAACGTATTGATGTGACTTCCGCTGCACTCAGTACGCAGGAGCTTGCGTGGACTGGGAAGACCCTGACACTGCTGGTTGGCCCTCTGACCGAAGGTGAGGATAATCTCAATGCTGAGAATTGTAATGTCTACAGCTTTATCATTAGGAAAGTTCCGGGCTTTACCAGCTTGGAAATAAAGAATGAGGATGCCACCGAGACATACACACTGGATCCGGAGTTCCATAGACAGGACACAGTCTATGCTGTGGAAACCGATCAGGACACCATTAAGATTGGAATTGGACTGAGCGGTGCAACGGTGACCCTGCCCAAGGGCGAGGCAAATACCGGAACCAAAACGAAAGCATGGTATACTGTCACACTGGCGGATTATACTGAAGCCGATTCCAATGTTGCTGTGATCCCGATGACGGTGACATACACTAAGAGTGGCGAGAGTTATTCCCGGGTAATCACACTTCAGGTCACAAAGATTGAAAAGGCACATAACTGGGTATCGAACTTCGAGATTGAGACGAAGAATAACGCGAGCAGTGAAGGCGTGTATTCTCTGGTCAAGTTTGACCCGGCAGTGACAGAGTACGCCTTTGACTACGCCAACGGTACTTACATGGAGATGTACCTGACACCCGCAGCGGAAGCAGTGGGGCAGGATATTTACTACCAGTTTCTGGTTGACGGGAAAGTGCGCGAGGGTGATAATTACGCGCCCCAGAAGATTGAAAGCGCTGACAGGATCAATGTGAACGCCGCGGCCATTGCATACACAAATGTAGCGTGGGGCGGACAGAAGCTGACGCTGCTGGTTGGTCCTCTGGCGTCCGGCGCGGTGAATCTGAGCGAAGCAGACTGCAATGTGTATCAGTTCACCATCAATATGATGCCGTCTCTGAATACCCTGAAGGTAAGAGAGGCAGCGACCGGTGGCGCAGAATATACACTTAATCCCGTGTTCCACAGGCAGGAAAATACATATGAGCTGACGGCTGAGACAACGGAGTTGAAGGTCGTTATGCAGTATGTGGGCGGAACGACCGTAACGATTCCAGACGCAACGAAGAGCAGCCCGAAACTTACATCGAATACCATCACGATCGATCTTACCAAGTATATGACGGAAGGGTCGAATGTGGCAGAAGTTCCCGTCCAGCTGAGCTTCACAAGCGGCGGAACCGAATACAAACGGACGATCACGCTGAAGATCACCCTGAAAGAGGAAGCACATAACTGGGTATCGAACTTTGAGATTGAGACGAAGAATAGCGCGAGCAGTGAAGGCGTGTATTCTCTGGTCAGGTTTGACCCGGCGGTGACAGAGTACTCGGTTGACTTCGGTATAGATAGCCTGATAGGTATGTATCTGACTCCTACCAGTGAAGCTGTTGCTGAAAATATATACTATCAATTCCTGTTGAATGGTACTGTGCGTGAGGGCGATTCCTACAAACCGCAGAAAATTGAGAGCACAGAACGCATTGATGTATCTTCGTCGGCAATTAGTGCGCAGGAGCTTACATGGACTGAGCAGACATTAACATTGATGGTCGGTACATTAGCGGAAGGTGACGATAACCTAAAGGCGGAGAATTGTAATGTATACAATTTCAAAGTTAAATGGACGCCCACTCTTCTGAGCCTGACTCTATCAAATGCGCTCGGTGAAAAAAGCTACACGCTTGATCCTGTTTTCAACGGGCAAAATAACGAATATAGTGCAGAGGTATCCTCTACCTATATTACACTGAGAGCCGAATGTACTAAGGGGATTACGCTGTCATTGCCCAACCGTGAGAGCGTACTGGGAACCGAAACACAACCGTATGTGGATATTGATCTTAACAAATATTTGGCAGAGAATACCAATACCGCGACAGTCCCTGTTAAGATAAAATATAATAGCAGTGGAATTGATTATGAAAGAACGATCACGCTTTCGTTTACGTTAAGTTCTTTTGTACCTGTAATAACTGACTACTCTGAGGATGTTGTTTGCAACAAAGGGGATAGTAAGGATATTTATGTACAGGTTGCTCCTATCACGGGTGATGGCGAACTTTCTTATCAATGGTATGTGGAAAGAGGGCAAACTCGTCCTGACCGTTTTGGCGAATATAATAAGATCGAGGGTGCAACGGCATCTGTGTATTCACCGCCGACAACTGAGGCCATGTCCTATATGTGGTACGGTTGTAAGGTAACGTACAAAAACACAGATGGTGAAACATATACCACGCTCAGTAATTATATACATTTCCAAGTTAACCTAAATTATGTGAATAAGCCGGTAATAACCCACCAACCCGGTACATGTATTTTGGGCGGATTTAATAATACCGTAATATTGGAAAATGCGTTCAAAACGGAATACTATGAAGGAGAATCGTGTGATCCGATTTTCGTTGGAATGGAAGTCGCGGAGCAAGGGGTAACGCGAAGTGTCTCTTGGTATTATAATGCCACAGACTCGAATTCTAATGGCATTCTTATTCCCTCAAACTTTTATCGTGGTACCAGCGGCTGCTATGGATACAGGTTGAATTACACATTTGAGGCAGGTACATATTACGTCTACTGCGTAATACGTTATACCGACCAAACTAATTCCGATAACTATGCTGAAACGGTTAGTGAAACCTGTAAAATTGTATTCAAATCGCTGAATTCCGATGATTTTGAGGGGGAAGGCACGGAAACAAATCCTTACCTACTGAAGACTCAGGAGGATTTGCTGCGTCTCCATGCTCGCGTAAATGATGAAGGAATCCCCTATGCCGGGGCATACTTCAAGATTGCGAACGACATTGAACTTCCTAGCAACTGGACACCTATCGGTTGCACGAAGGACGGAGCGTATGATATTCAGAACGGTCTGAACCTCAACGCATTTTCTGGAACCATTGATGGAAAAATAAGTAATACTGAGAATGCGACCCTAACTGTTCCATCGGGTGGTATGCCGCTGTTGGGCTATGTGAATGGCGCCACCGTTTTGAACTTGAACATCAAGGGAGAAAGTATTGAAGGCGCAGGTCTAGTAAACAATTACACCGGCCCTGGTCTGAGCGGAAACGCAGTTACGATTGAAAATGTTTGTTTACTAAGTGGAACGAAAACATTGAAGTCTGGCCTGGTTAACGCGGTATATGGTGGTAATAGCTGGGCTTGTGCCAGTACCGGTTTTGTTGTGACCATCCGCAACTGCGTTGTTCAGCCGGGAGTCGTCATTGGCTATACTGGAACAGAAAGTCAAATAGGCTCCTTCGCAAACAGAATTAACGGCACGATTGAAAACTGCACCAGCTCTGCGACAGTAAAGGGAAGAGACTACGTTGGCGGCATTCTTGGCACGATGGATAACGCTATGGGAAAGTGTGCTGTCAAGAATTCTCAGTTCCATGGAGCTGTCGAAGCCAGCGGCTCTTACGCTGGTGGCATCGTTGGCGGCGGTTATTCCAATGACAATAGCGCACCCAATGGTGGACGTCCCAGCATTATGGCTTGTACGGTTGACGGAACAGTTAAAGGCATTGAGTGCGTCGGCGGTATTACTGGTGGTGATCGGTACGTCGCGCAGACAAGAGACAATGCAACTCAGTCTGTTACCGGAAATACATTTACCGGAACGCTGAGCGGCAATAAGTATGTTGGAGGTATTATCGGCTATTACAACAGCTTGAATAAGTATGATAATATTGCAGGCAATACCTATTCCGGTGCTGAGACGGGGATCGGCTATGTCAAGTATATTGATACTAGTTACGAGAACCCTGCGCTGATGGATGGCACGATCGCTTTCAATACCGGAAACACAATCGAAGGTCTCCCGGAGATAGAGTGGAATACATGGAAGGCCGGTCTAAACCGTGCAGATGATCCCTTGGGTAAAGATGCAGAGAGTCTGTGCAAGAAGATAGGATCTTCTCAACAGCCGATCTGCTATGAGTTAACTGCAAGTGGCACCTATAAGACAGAGTACACCGTTGGTGATGAGCTAGACCTATCTGGTATCAAGCTAACTGCACACTGGAATAACGGCACCACAAGTGAAGTTGAACTCAAGGATATTACTATTGAGGGTTACAACAAGAACAAGGAAGGGCAGCAGACAGTTACTCTGTCTTATGGCGCAGCCAAGTTGGAGATTGTTGTTTCCGTCAAGCCCAAATCCACCAAGATCACCGTGACTGTCACCGTTCTGGGCGACAGCAAGCATGGCGACACTACCTCTCCCCACGGCCTTGCCAGAGGCGGCCTGAAAGAATGGTACAAAGGCACCCTGGAAGCGGACACCGCCGAAACCGTCTGGGATGTGCTCCAGCGTACCGGCCTCAGCTTCAATGCTGACAGCAGCAACCAATATGGCACGGTCTATATCCGGGCTGTCAACGGCCTGGGTGAATTTGATAACGGCAAGAACTCTGGCTGGATGTATACCGTCAACGGCAGCCATCCGGAGGTAGGCGTGTCCGCCAGGTATCTGAAGGACGGCGACAACATTGTCCTCCACTATACCGATGACTACACCTACGAAGAAGGCGGCGACAACTACGGTAAGCCCGCCCAGAACGCGGCCTACGTCATTGACCTGATCGATAAAATCGGCACCGTGACCTTCACCGACGCCTGCAAGGCGAAAATCGACGCGGCTCGGAAAGCCTATGACGCTCTGAGCGCGGAAGAAAAGGGCAAGGTCACAAACTACAAGAAGCTGACTGACGCCGAGGATCAGTATAAAAAAATGAAAGAGGCGGACGACAAGGCCAAGGCCAAAGCGGTGGACGACCTGATTTCCAAGATTGGCACCGTGACCATCAACAGCGGCACGGCCATCAACGCCGCATGGAACGGCTACAACAAGCTGACCACCGAGCAGAAGGAACTGGTCACGAAGCTCTCCACCCTCCAGGAAGCCACCCGGAAGTGGAACCAACTCAAGGCTGACGAGGTTATCAAGCTCATCGACAAGATTGAGGACCCCGTTACGGAAAAGAGCAGCGCCAGCATCGGCGCGGCACGGAAAGCCTACGACGCTCTGACCAAGGATCAGAAGAATCTGGTCACGAACGTCAAGAAGCTCACCGACGCCGAGACCGCTTACGCAAAGCTCACGGCTTCGGAAGAGGACAAGAAGAAAGCCCAGGAGGTCATCGATCTCATTGACAAGCTGAAGAACGTGACCCCGGATTCCGAGCAGGACATTAAGGACGCCCGGAAGGCTTACGACGCCCTGACAGACCTGCAGAAGAAGCTGGTTGACAACTACAATGTTCTGACCGCCGCCGAGACGAAGCTTGCCATGCTGAAAACCATGGGCAAGGTCAGCGATCCCTACATCACCACCGGCGACTACATGGAGGCTCTGGGTACGCCCAGCGTCGGCGCCATCGGCGGCGAGTGGATGGTCATTGGTCTGGCACGTTCCGACCGGAACGTCCCCGGCGTGGAGGACTACTACAAGAATGTTCTGGAGTATGTGGCCAAGAACATCGACCCCGAAACCGGACGGCTCCACAAGGCCAAGTCTACGGATAACTCCCGGATCATCCTGGCGCTGACGGCCATTGGCCGCGACGTGACCAACGTGGGCGGCTATGACCTGCTGCAAGGTCTCAGCGATCTGGAATTCGTGAAGTATCAGGGCAGCAACGGCCCCATCTGGGCGCTGCTGGCACTGGATTCCGGCAACTATCCCGTACCCACCGGCGGGACTGTCACCCGTCAGGCGCTCATTGATGAAATTCTGCGTGTGCAGACTGCCGATGGCGGCTGGACTGTCTCCGGCGACAAGGCCGATTCCGACATGACCGGCATGGCGCTGACCGCTCTGGCTCCTTATTACACGAAGGATCTGAAGGTGCAGGAGGCCATCGACAAGGCCATTGCCAGACTCTCCGAGATGCAGGACGAGGACGGCGGATACTCCACCTCCTACGACGGCACGACGAAGGTCGCCACCAGCGAATCCATTTCTCAGGTCGTTACCGCGTTGTCCGCTCTGGGCATCAACGCGGATACCGATCCCCGGTTCGTCAAGGACGGGAACTCCGCCATTGACGCGCTGCTGCGCTACTATGTATCGGGCGGCGGCTTCAAGCACGTCATGGACGGTGAACTGGACGGCATGGCCACCGAGCAGGCGTACTACGCGCTGACGGCTTACTACCGCTTCCTCACCGGAAAGACCAGCCTCTACGACATGACCGATACCATCAACAAGGGCGGCGACCCTGTGGAAGTTCCCACAGAGCCCACCGTACCGGCCACTACCGAGCCTGCGGAAGTGGAGCCTGCCAAGACCAGCTTCCCCTGGTGGATCCTTGTGATCTGCGTTGCCGGCGGCTGCGGCCTGGGTGTGGTTATCGCCATTGTCATCGTTCCCAAGCTCAAGAAGAAAAACTAAGAAAATGTCCTTCCCACACCGGCGCATACGCCGGTGTGGGAAGGACGGGAAATTGCAAGGAGCGCTGCATTTGAGAAAGAGAAAAATCCTGTGCCTGTTGTTGGCGGCAGCCCTGCTTGTGCAGCCTGTTTCTTTAAGGACCTGGGCCGACGAGGCGATAGAAGAGACACAGCGGGAAGAAACGGTCGCCCCGGAGGAAGACCCCACCGAGGCGACGGAAGAAGCAACAGAAGCAACCGAAGAAACAGAAAAAACCGAAGAGACGGAGCCTGCCGCGGAGGAGGCCCTGCCGGAAGAAACCCCGGAGGAGCCGGAAGCCGCTATTGAAGAAACAGAGGATTCCCGTTTCTTTCCGGACTACACCCTGGAGGATTACGCCGATGTGATATACGGCGACGGCACCATCCGGAATAACGGATGCAGCGTGTGCTGTATGGCCGTGGCTGCTTCCTACCTGACAGGCCACCAGTACTACCCCGACGAGCTGGCAAGGTGGTTTGGCAGCAAAGCGAACAACAATGTGGACCGCCTGCGCTATATGGCCGAAGCCCTGGGCCTGCCCATGACGGAGGCGGAAAACTACGATTTTGTCAAGCAGGCCCTGCGGGAAGGGAAGATCGTCATTCAGCTGATGAACGGCAAATCCCTGTTTACCAACCTCCAGCATTTTATTCTCCTGAAGGGCTTCAACGAAGAGGGGAAAATCACGATCTATGACCCCTCCGGTACAAACCGGACCAGCTGGCGGCTGGCCCAGGGCTTCGAGAGCGGCTTTTCCACGGAGGAGCTTTGCTGGGGCTATGACGGCGCGTTCATCCTGGACCCCGCCGCCATGCCGGAGGAACCCTTCATCTATGAGGAACCCGTCCGGGAATATGTGGAACCCCGCTATGGCTCCCTGAAGCTGACGGACGCGGAAACCAAACTCCTGGCCAGGCTGGTTTATGTGGAGGCCCGGGGCGAGAGCGAGGACGGCCAGCAGGCCATTGCCGAGGTCGTTCTGAATCGCTTTGCCTCCGGTCTGTTCGGAGACTCTGTTTCCGCAATGATCAACGATGAGAGCCAGTTCGTCCCCCAGAAGCTCCTGAAGGACGCCAAACCGGGACAGGCTCAGTACGAAGCCATCGACCGGGCGCTGTACGGTCCCTATGTGCTCCCCAAAGAGGTCATGTTCTATGGCCGCGTCCGCACCACGGACAGCGTATGGGGTACCATCGGCGCGCATATCTTCTGCTACCCCTGGGGGTATTCAGAAGAAACCAACTGACCCAACGAAAGCCGGATCATCCCACGCTGCTCAGAATTCCCCCTCTGAGTTTGCCCAGCGACGGATGACCGGCTTTTCGTGCCAATGAGGTAAATATGAAAAAGAGGAAAACCGCGGCTCCGGTATCTCTCGACAGCCTGAGCGTACCTCCTACTCGGTTTGCGGACAGATATGGTCAATCAACAAAGACATATTTCTTCAGCCGATGGAAAGCCTCCTCCACACGGGACTGGGGCAGAGCCAGATTGACGCGCAGGTGGCAGGGGCCAAAGAATTGGCGGCCGTCCTGCAGGGCGACGCCTACATCCCAGCAGGCCTGCTCCACCTCTTCGATGGTCTTGCCGTGGGCCGCGCACCAGTCGGTGCAGTCGACGAAAAGCATATAAGTACCCTGGGGATGACTGACGGAAAGTCCGGGGAGGTTTTTGGCAATGAAATCACAGGCAAAATTCACATTCCCCGTGAGGACCTGCCGCAGCTCATCGACCCATTCCATACCTTCGGTGGAGTAGGCGGCAATCAGAGCGTGCATAGACAGCACATTGCGGTGATTGTATTGGGTCAGCTTTGCCTCCTTGTCCATCAGGTCCCGGATGCGCTTGTTGTAGACGATGCGGTAAGAGCCTACAAGACCTGCCAGGTTGAAGGTCTTGCTGGGGGCGTAAATACCGACGGTCCGCATTTTTGCGTCCTCGGAAATGGACTGAGTGGGGATATGGTGGAAGCCGTCCATGATCAGGTCGGACCAGATCTCATCGGAAATCACATATACATCATGCTTTTTGCACAGCTCCATAAGCTTTTCCAGTTCCCAGCGCTCCCAGACCCGGCCACAAGGATTGTGGGGGGAACAGAAGACCAGGGTGTGGATGCGTTCGCTGAGAATTTTGCGCTCCATATCCTCGAAATCCATCCGCCAGACGTTGTTTTCGTCCAGTACCAAAGGGCTGTGGACCGCGCGATAGCCGTTGTTTTCCAGGGTATGGGTGAAGCCAATGTAAGCGGGCGTGTGGATCAGAACGGTGTCTCCCTTTGCGCACAGCACATTCAGAGCGGAAGCGACACCGCCCAGAACGCCGTTGGCATAGCTCAGATGCTCGGGGAGAAGGCCCTCCGCGCCGTTGCGTTCCCTTTGCCAGCGAAGAATGGCTTCGATATACTCCGGACGGGGAGAAAAGTAGCCATAGGCCGGATGCTGTGCCCGGCGGACAATGGCCTCCGGGACGGTGGGGACGGTGGGAAAGTTCATGTCCGCGACCCACATGGGAATGGGGTCAAAGCCTTCCTTCGGCATGGTCGGGGCGATTCCACCGCCGCCAAGGCCGTCCACGGCCATGGCATCCATGCCTCTGCGGTCCATAATGGATGTAAAATCATATTTCATACGTAAAATGCCTCCTGAAAGTAGTCACACAAGAAAAAGAACAAGGCAAATTTGCGCAGATATGAACCCTCCCGCATAGGGAGGGCTTTTTTCATACGAGAACGATCTCTGTGCCCATGCCGGCAATGCGGTCCAGCTGCGCGGCATTTGAGTCCGTCTTCACGGTAATCAGAGTGTCCACGTCCTTAAAATCGCAGAAAACATAGATGCCGCGCCGTGAGAACTTACTGGAGTCCAGCAGCGCGATCCGCTTATCGGCACACAGAGCGGAGTATTTCTTTACCGGAAGCTGCAGCGGGTAGGACACGGTGAGCCCGGCACAGTTATACACGCCGGTGGAGGCAAGAAAAGCAATATCTACATTGATCTTCTTGAAAAATTCCTCCACTTCCAGACCAACCATAAATTCGCTGTTGGGAACCAGGGAGCCGCCGGGAATGGAGACGTTGAACTTTTTGCAGATCCGCAGGGCGTTTCCGGGAGAGTGCGTTACAAAATCCAGATTGTTCAAGACCGGGTCTGCAACCAGATAGTCGCAAAGAGCGGAGATGGTAGAACCGGTATCTATAGAAATGGACATACCATTGGAGATGTATTTGGCGGCCGCGGCCGCAATGCGCTTCTTTTCATCCAGAAAAACATTTGGTTCGGTATCGCCGCTGTCCAGCAGAAAGGCCGAACCGCGGTTGCGGAAAATCAGCTTCCGATCTTCCAGCTCCAGAAGGTCCCTGCGTATTGTCGTAGGGGTGACATGGAAATGCTGGGCCAATTCTTCTACGGTGGCGCTGTTTTGCTGCAGCAGCAGATTGTAGATGCGGTCGATACGATAGGAGTTTCCCATGAACTGTGTCCTCACTTGTGTTCGTTATGTTTGGAAAGACTGTTTACTGTGAATGATTATAAACGGAAGAACAAGCGATGTCAATTCAAAAATGGGAAAAAATGGAATTAACTAAGACAAGAACAGCAAAACAAACATACTTGTTTGTTTTGCGTTCGATCTTAACAAACACAACGAACATAAAATGTTATTTGATGAACGAATGTGAATTCCGCTTGACATTTGACGGATTGTGCGGTATGCTGTCGATATCACAAGAAACGAACAAAGCAAAGCGGCAGAAAATGTTCAATATATACAAAAATGGGGGGGAGTAATTGCACATCATAAACGAGCATAAGGAGCTATGAACATAAAACGAACAAATTTTATTTGATATGCTCAAAACTTAACAAAAACTGAAATACATGTACACAAAAAGGATATCTACGGCGCTGCGGCCCGTGATATAAAACAAATTTTGTAGGAGGAAATGTATGAAAACCACGAAGAAACTGATTGCCCTCGTGTTGGCCCTCGTAATGTGCCTGAGCCTCGTCGCCTGCGGCGGCAGCGGCACATCCGCTTCCAACAGCTCCAACAACGCCGGCAACACCACCCAGAATTCCGCAAACGACGCCAAGCAGGACTCTGCAGATCCCGGCGCAAAGAAGAAAATCATCTTCTTCACCGCTTTCATCGGCGATTTCGGCCTGTCTGACATGGGCTACCGTGCCGTCCAGGAACTGGCTGAAACCTACAACATGGACTGGACGCTGGTCGAGTACGGCTCCTATGACGCGGCCCTGGCTGTGAACTGCTTCTGGGACGCTCTGGAGACTACACACTACGATTACTTCTTCGGCCCTTCCTGGTACATTGAGAGCATTATTGATGATGCCGCCAAGCAGTATCCCGACACCACCTTCATCCACTACGACGTGGGCAAGGGCGTTGAGTTCAATGAGCCCAATGTCTACGGCATCACGTTTGCTCAGAACGAGTCCTCCTTCATGGCCGCGATCCTGCAGTGCCTGATGACCGAGAACGGCAAGGTTGGCTGCGTCTCTGCTGACAGCCCCATCCTGAACGACTTCTCCACCGGCTGGCTGGCCGGCGTGAAGTACGCCAAGAAGGAGATGGGCCTGGATATCTCCTGGCTGCACTCCTACATGCCTGAGACTTCTATGTCCGCTGTTTACGAGTCCGCCAATGTTATGTACGACAATGGCTGCGACTTCGTGTGGTCTATCTCCGCTCAGATGCTGCTGGCTGCCTGCCAGGCTGCTGAGGAGCACGGCGGCCACGAGAAGGGCTACTGGGTCATGGGCTGTGACTACGATCAGTACGAGTATTTCAAGGGCCTGGCCGCTCAGGACGCGTCCTCCGCTGTCGGCTATGAGAATATCCTGACCTCCATCACGAAGAACATTGCCCCCGCTGCCAGCGCCATCATTGCCAGCGTGGAGAACGGCGATGGCTCTGTTCAGCCTGGCAACAAGGTTTGGGGCGTTTACGAGAACGGCGTCGGCTATCTGGAGAACGAAAACTTCCTGGCCAACGTCCCCGCGGATGTACAGCAGACTCTGAAGGACATCATTGCGAAGATCGGCGCCGGTGAGATCACCGTCCCCTCTTACTATGACTTCAACACCTACGAAGCCTTTGCTGCTTACCGGGACAACCCCGATGCTGATTTCCAGGCCTGAGGTTAACAGTCAACCTGCGTAAGGTGATTCCGGAGGGCGAAGAATGCGAGTTCTTCGCCCTCATTTTCAGAGGCTCTGATCCGATTGCCTGGGCGGGCGGTCCGGACCACCGGATCAGAGCTTCTACATATTCCGAAAGGAAGGAAAGGTGAAAAAATGGCAAAAGAGCTGCTCAGGATGGAGGGCATTACCAAGATTTATCCCAATGGCTTTATGGCCAATAAGGATGTAACTCTATCCGTGGATGAAGGCGAGATCCATGCCCTGATAGGAGAAAACGGCGCCGGTAAAACGACGCTGATGAAGATCCTGTTTGGACTGGAGTCTCATCAGGAGGGCAAAATTTATATCAACGGGGAAGAGGCACACATTGCCAATCCCCTGGATGCCATCGCAAAGGGTGTCGGCATGGTGCATCAGCATTTTATGCAGGTGTCCAACCTGACAGTGGCGGAGAACATCGTCCTGGGCATGGAGCCAGGAAAGGGACTTATCTTCGATAAGAAGGAGGCCATCCGGATCACCCAGGAAGCGGTAGACAAGTTCAACCTGAACGTGGAGCCGGATAAGCTTATCCGGGACCTTTCCGTAGGACAGAAGCAGAAGGTCGAGCTGCTGAAAAGCTTGGTCCGGGGTGTGAAGGTCCTGATTCTGGACGAGCCCACCGCCGTCCTGACACCGCAGGAAACGCGGGAGCTGTTCGTTCAGCTCAAGCAGCTGCGGGACCAGGGCTATGGCATCATCTTTATTTCCCATAAGCTTGACGAGGTCATGGAGCTGTGCGACCGGGTAACGGTGCTGCGCCATGGAAAGGTCACTGGCCACGGAGAGATCAAGGATCTCGACCCTGCCAAGCTCTCCAAGATGATGGTGGAGCGGGAAGTGGACATGAGGATCGAAAAGGCACCGGCGAAGCCCAAGGATACCGTCATCCATGTGGACCATCTGAACTATGTGGATGATTTCGGTAAGCTGGTGGTGAATGATCTGAGCTTCGGCATCCGGGCCGGCGAGGTCGTGGGCATTGCCGGCGTGGAAGGCAATGGACAGACAGAGGTTTCGGAGATCATTTCCGGCCTGCTGCCCAGGACCTCCGGCGAGATCTATTTGAACGGCAAGGAAACCTCCGGGAAGAGCATTGCTCAGATCCGGGAGATGGGCCTGGCCCATATTTCCGAGGACCGGATGAAGCAGGGCATGGCCGCGGGACTGTCTATCCGGGATAACATCCTGGCCTGTTATCTGAATTCCGGCCGGTTCGGCAAGAAACAACTGCTGAATATGAAGAAGCTAAACGGTTTCGTAGACCAGTGTATCCAGAATTTTGAGATCGCCTGCACCGGCGGCAGCGAGAATATCAAGTTCCTTTCCGGCGGCAATATCCAGAAGGTGATTGTGGCCCGTGAGTTCTCCGGAAGCGCAAACTTTATCATTGCCAACCAGCCCACCCGAGGGATTGATGTGGGCACCGCGGACCTGATCCGCCGCCTGCTGGTGAAAACGACCCGGGAAAACAACAACGCTGTACTGCTGATCTCCTCTGACCTGGCGGAGATCATGGAGGTTTCTGACCGGCTTCTGGTCATGAAGGACGGACAGATCGTAGCGCAGTTTACCAACGTAAAGAGTGTTACCGACGAAACACTGGGTGAGTACATGCTGGGTGTGAAACGCATGAGCCCAGAGGAAATGGGGGACCTGTTTTGAAAAAAGTACAAAGAATAGACTCGGCCTTTGAGGTCCTGCGTGTCTTCCTGGGCATTGTCATTGCCTATGCCCTATGCCTGGTTATTATCGTCCTGATTACCGGCGCTGATGGCGCCAAGGATGCCATCTACAATTTCGCGATCGGCCCCTTCACCTCCCGGCGTCGTTTTGCCCAGGTGCTGTCCCGTATGTGCCCGTATATGCTGATTGGCTGCGGCATGTGTTTTGTGTACGCCAGCGGACGGTTCAGCGTGGTCAGTGAAGGCATCATCAATATTGCGCCTATTCCCATCCTGTATGTGATTTTCTGCACCACCTTCGGTACCCAGATCATGGCAGGTATGCCCAAGTTTGCCAACCAGATCATCATCATTGTGTCCTGCGCGGTGGTAGGCGGCCTCGTTGCCATGATCCCCGCCTATGGCCGTGAAAAGCTGGGAGCCAATGAAATGGTAACCTCCACCATTATCAACTATGTGTGCCTGTACCTGGCACTGTGGGTAGTCCGGGGCTATATGGCAGATCGGAGCCATTCCTTCCTCTGCACGCCTAATTTCCCCGACAATATGCGCTTTACCCGGTATTGGGGCAATACCAACCTGAGTGAAGGCGTCTGGGTAGCCATCATTGGCGTCATCATTGCCTGTGTGCTCTTCTACCGCACCCGGCTGGGCGTAGAGATCCGCATCACCGGCGCCAACCCCAGCTTTGCCCGCTATGCCGGCATCAATACCAGCATCACCCCCTTCATGGGTCAGGTCCTGGGCGGCGTGTTCGCCGGTGTGGCCGGCGCGGTGGAAGTCTTCGGCGCCTACGACCAGTACCAGCTGTCCATGCTGACCAACATTGGCTTTGACGGCCTGATTATCGCGGTTATGGCGAAAAAGCAGCCCATCTTTGTACCGGTGACGGCTTTTGTGCTGGCTTACATCCGTACCGCCGCCGCTGTACTGAACACCAATACCAACATCCCCATCGAGCTCGTAACCATGCTGCAGGCCGTTATCATCTTCTTTGTGGCCGCGGAAGAGTTCCTGGGCAAGAGCCGCCAGAAAGCCATCATCAAGGCTTCCCGCGAGTGTCAGTAAGGAGGGGCGAAAGCTATCATGGAATTTATTACCAATGTTATTTACTCCATTATCCGAATTTCCACCCCCATCATTTTCGTAGCCATCTGCTCCACGATCTCCGCACAGGCCGGCCTGCTGAATATGGCCGGTGAGAGTATGATGCTGGTGGCATCCCTGGCCGGTGTTATCTTCAGCGCAATGTTCCAGAATGTGTGGCTGGGCATCCTGGGCGGTATGCTCAGTGCCATGGTGATCGTGCTGATCATCTGCTTTGCCGCGTTCTATATGAAGGTAGACCTGTATCTGATGTCCATATCCATGAACTTGGCCATGGGCGGCGGCGTGATATTTGTTATGTGGGTGCTCACTGGCACCAAAGCGAACACCGCCGGCTCTATCCCCAGCCTGGCGCTGGGCAACATCGATATCCCTATTATCAAGGATATTCCCGTCCTCGGTTCCATCCTTTCCGGACACAACGTCTTTACCTACATGGCGATTCTGATGGCGGTTGTGGTATGGTTCCTGCTGTTCAAGACCAAGCTGGGCCTGCGGATGCGGGCCATTGGTGAAAATCCTGCCGCCGCCGAGGCTGTGGGCATCAACACCAAGCGGATCTATACCATTGCGTTCCTGATTGCCGCTGCCATTGGCGCCCTTGGTGGTATGTACCTGTCCATGGGCTATCAGAGCTTCTTCTCCAAGGGCCTGACTGCCAACCGCGGCTTCATCGGTATGGCCGCGGCCACCATCGGCGGCAACCAGCCCTTCGGTGCGTTGCTGATGAGCTTTGTCTTTGGCATTGCCTATGCTACGACCAATTACCTGCAGCCCTACATCAGCGACGCCTATTTGCTGCAGAGTATTCCTTTCATTCTGTGCACCGTTGTTTACCTGGTGATTTCCGGCTACCGCTCCACGGCGGAGGCAAGAAAAATCCGGAGAAACCGGGCCCGTCTGGAAAAATTGCAGCACCACGAAGCATAGGTCCAAGCAGAAGCGGTGAGAAAAAGGTGATCGCCGCGGGAAAAACCAGAATTCAGTTACGGTTCGCTGAGGGCTTTCCTCCAAGAAGTCATGGAATCCATCCCCACAGATAGATGGGCGGATGCCCTTCCGGGTGATTGGGTTTGTGTTCCTGGCCCGCTTGCGCGAACAGAGCGCAGGCGGGCTTTTACTGTTTTGAAAGACGGAAGGACGAAAGCCGCCCCTAAAAAGATAAGGAGCTTTTCAAGTGAAAAACTACTATAACACCATAACTTTACAGACCGAAGATCTGCGAAACCTGACAGCGGTGCAGGTAGAGCGCTGCTACGATGAGGGCAAGCTGGCTTCCCTCATGGACGCGCAGACCTTCCGAGGCCTGAAGCGGGTCGTGGTCACCGGCTGCGGCGACTCCTACTCCGCTGCCGGAGCCATGCTGGGTACTTTTCGGCTCCACAGCGGCCTGCCAAGAGTAGACGCGCCGGACCCCATGGATTTTTGCAGGTTTTACAGCAAAGAGGAGGTCACCTGCGGCTATGAGGACGATCAGGTGCTGGTGATCGCGGTGTCTGCCTCCGGCGGCTCCGCCAGGATCTCCGAGATCCTGGAGAAAGCCAATAAAATGGGTGTGCGCTCAATGCTGATCTCCAATAACCCGGCCTCCAGCGGAGCCAAGGTGGCAAAGCATATGTATTATGTAGAAACCCCGGAGGGGTGCAACTCCCCCGGATTCCGGTCGTATTTTGCAAGCCTGGTGGCACTGAGTGCCCTGAGCGCCTATATCGGGCTGGTACAGAAGCATATCAACAGGGAGCGGTTTTTGGAGCTCCGGGACAGTATCCAGCCGCATATGATGGCATTTATGGAGCAGTTTGACCGTATTGACCGGGAAATGATCGCTTTGGCCCAGAGCTGGAAGAACTATACCAAATTTGAGATTATTGGTGACCACGACGCGGCTTTCTCCGCACAGTTTGTGGAGGAGAAGTTTATAGAGTGCGCCGGTGTGCATACAGTCCATGCGGATTCCGAAGACTGGTGCCATATCAATTTCTTTCTGCGGGAACCGCAGACCATTGGCACGGTGTTTTTGACGGCGCAGGACAGCGCAAGCTTTGACCGGGTGATTTATTCCATCCGTTCTGCCGTTCAGGTCGGGCGGCCGGTGCTGGTGGTTACAGACGCGGAAGAGGGGCTGATTCCCCGGGGAGCGGCAGTCTGCCGGATCCCGAAGGCAAAAGAGGGCTGGCTGAACGCGCTGACAGACTTTATTCCTGGCTCACTGCTGGGCTCTTATGTGGCGGAGTGTGCCGGAAAGCTTTTCTTTGGCGGGAAATATGATTACAGGACACAAACATGGCATTTCGACAGCTGAGGGAGGGAAGACCATGAACAAGATGTATTTTAACAACGGCCTTCGGCTTCAGTGCCTGGATGTGGAAGGGCTGTGCATGGAGCAGCTCCGGCGGAGCGTGGTTTCCTTTCAGAACCTGCTCCCGACGGAGAAGATCAAGAATGCCAAGCGGATCATCGCCTCTGGCGCGGGAGACTCCTTCCTGGCGGCAGCGGAGAGCAAGGGGGCTTTTGTGCGCTATCTTCCGGATGTGCGCTATGAGGCGCCCAGCGGGATCGAAGCCGGGCGGTATTTGGCAATGGAAGAGGAAGAACCGGATACCATCGTGGTTGGCATCAGTGTGGGCGGCGGGACGGCCCGGGTGGCCGAGATCCTCCAGCGGGGCGTGAAGCATGGCTGCTGCGCCATTGCCCTGACGGATAATCCGAACAGCCTGGCGGCGCGCTCGGGCAATTATCTGTACCACACCAATACCCCGGCAGGGGACAATATTTCAGGCCTGCGGACCTATTACGTATCCATGATCTCGCTGTATGTCATGGCGGCTGCCATGGGAGAAATCCGGACAGGAAAGCCCTTCCTGAAGGAACTGGAACAGCAGGTGGAAATTTTCAGAAAGGAATTTTTCCGGAATATTTCTCAGATGGATGACATCTGCTTTGAGAAAGCCATTGCCTGGCGTGAGAAAAAGTATTTTGAGGTTACAGCCGACGGCCCGATGTTCTGGTGCGGAAAGTTCCTGTCGGCCAAGATGGCGGAACTTTCCGGGGATGTCTGCTCCGTAATCGACAGTGAGAACTATTTTCACGTGAATGGCATTCTCTATCCGGCAGAGGAAATTGGGGAAATGAACCTGGTCTCCGGCTGCGATGAGAATGTGGACCGCATCGCGGAAACCATCAATTCCCAGGTCAAGGCGGGAAGAGATGTGATCGTTTTCAGCGATCTGGAGCCGGTGGAAATGGGGATCACCCAGCAGGTAACATGGTGCCCCATGGCAGTGCCGAAAAAGGAGTACAGCTATTTGCTGCCCCTGTTCGCCTATATCCCGGGGTCCATTCTGGCCAGCTACCGGGCGACGTTGATGGGTGAGCCCTTCTTCCGGGGCGGCGGCGGGATGCCCTATATGACACTGGGGACCAACCCCATTCGAGTGATCTGATCGAGGGGTCGAAAATGAAACATTACGATTACATTTGCGCGGGAAATCTGATTCTGGACAGCAAGGGGATGAAGAATGCCCACGAGGGCTGCAAGGAGTATCCTGGTGGCCCGGCTACCTTTGCCTATACCGGTGTACGGATCTGGACAGACAGTGTTATGCAGCTCAGCCGCACAGGAAAAGATTACGAGCCCTTTTTCCGGGAGTGGATCGAGAGAAATGAGGTAGAGACCCAGGGAATCAAGGTTGTTTGCGATCGGGCAAACCATTTATATGGTTTCAGTCATGCCTACGGTTTCTGCCCGCCGCCCAAGTTTGACGCCATGACGCTGGATGCCTGGCAGGATTTTGGATACCAGAAAGTCCGCCCGGAGGATATCGGCGAGTTTACAAAAGAGGGTGGTGTGAAGGGCGTCTACCTGGCGGCCAACCCTGACAGCGTCTTCTGGGACGAGCTGGGAGCAATCAAGAAACGAGACGGCTTTAAGCTCATGTGGGAAATCGAAAGCGTATGGGCAAGACCGGAGTTTATGGGATGTATCCTTCATGCGGCGCAGTTTGCGGACATTTTCAGCATCAACCTGGCGGAGACCCAGGCTCTGTTCGGCTGTGAGAGTGATGACGACTGTATCCGAGGTCTGCGGACGCTGGGGGTCGACATGACGCTCTTCCGGGTAGGAGAGCGAGGGCTGTATGTAGTCACGAAGGATGAGGCGGTTTATCTGCCGCCTGCTCCCGGCCCTGTGGTGGACACAGTGGGCTGCGGCAACAGCTCTACCGGCGGCGCGCTTTACGCTTATGCGGAGGGGAAGGATCCGCTGACTGTTGGGCTGATGGCGAATATAGCTTCTGCCCGGAACCTGATGCAGTATGGCCTCATTCCGGAATTCCGCTCCATCCGGGAGGAGTGCTTCCGGGAATTGGAAATGTTGAAAGCGCGGTACAAATAAAGAAGGAGAAGAAAAATGGGGTTTGATTACGTCATTGCCGGCAATGTCATGCTGGACAAGGTAGTATTTATGGATGGTACGGAGTCCGGACACGAGAGCATCGGCGGCCCGGCCACCTTTGCCTACAGCGGAGTCCGCATCTGGACGGATAACGTTATGCAGTGCAGCAACCTGGGGGCAGACTATGAAACGCTGTTTACCCCCTGGATCGAAAAGAATCGAGTGGTTACTGATGGCTATAAAATTATCTGCGATCGCTGCAACCATTCCATTATGTATTTTAAGGATCGCAGCGGCGCCTATTTTCGGCCCGGCGAGCGGGAAATTACCGAAGAAGAAAAGTGGCTGAAGCATGATGCCTGGCAGGACTTTGGCTATATGAAGACCAAGCCTGAGGAAATTGAAGTCTTCACCAAGGGCAACCATGTAAAAGGCGTTTATGTGGCCCAGAATGCGGACCGCACCTACTGGAAGAAACTGGCCGCCATCAAGAAGCGGGACGGCTTCAAGCTCATGTGGGAGATCGAGGGCCCTTGGGCCCATATCCACTATCTGGAGGATGTGAAACAGATCTGCCGTGACGCTGTGGATATTTTCAGTCTGAATATTGAAGAGGCCCAGTGCCTGTTCGACTGCGAAGGGGACGAGGCCTGCATCCGGGAACTGCAAAAGCTGGATGTGGATATGACGCTCTTCCGGGTAGGCGCCCGGGGCGCTTATGTGGTCACGCCCACGGAAGCCATTTATCTGAAGCCTGCGCCTGGCCCCGTTGTGGATCCCACCGGATGCGGCAATACCTCCACTGGCGGCGCGCTTTACGCTTACGCGGAGGGCAAGGACCCTCTGATGGTCGGCATTATGGCCAATGTGGCATCCTCCATGAATATCCGCCAGTACGGCATTATTCCGGATATGCTGGGCGTTCGTCAGGAGTGCTATGACCTGGCGCAAAAGCTGTATGAGGAATATCAAAAGGAACACGGTATCAGAGGAGGGCAGGGAAAATGAACAAGAAGGATTACTACAACTCTGTGACGGATCAGGTCCTGGACCTGAAGAACCTGGCGCCTGTTCAGTCCAGGATCTGCTTTGATCTGGATTTCCTGAAAAAAACGCTGCCTGTTGACAAAGCGGAGAAGATCCGCCGGGTCATCATAACCGGCTGCGGGGATTCCTATTCCGCTGCCGGAGCGGTGATGCCCGGTTTTAAGAAGCTCAGCGGTCTGCGGGCGTGCAATAGTCCGGACATTATGGACTTTTGCGGCTTCTATACGGAGCGGAAGATTCTGAAAGCGTTTCAGCCGGAGGAAGTGCTCTTTGTGGGCATCAGCTTTTCCGGCGGTTCCGCCCGGGTTATTGAGGCGCTGGAGAAAGCCAATGCTCTGGGGGTCCACTCTCTGCTGATTACCCGGACGCCGGACTCCAAGGGCGCGGAAGCGGCGGAGCTGGTCATGGATGTGGCTACGCCCGCGGGATGCAATACGCCGGGGCTTCGGTCCTACTATGCGAGTCTTATCGGTTTGACCGCACTGGGCGCTTACCTGGGGCTGTGCCAGGGACACTTGACGCGGGAGGCTTTCTGCCAAGTCCCCAAGGATATTGAGGCGCTGACCATGGCATTCATGGAACACTTCGACGAGATCGACGATTTGATGTTTGCCGAGGCTCTGAGAATGCGGGATATCCGGAAGTTTGAACTGCTGGCGGACTGGAATGAAGGGTATTCCGCCCAGTTTGTGGAGCAGAAGATTATCGAGTGCAGCGGCTCCTTCTGCTGCCATACGACCTCTGAGGAGTTTGCGCATATCAGCTTCATGGCACGGTGCCCGGAGGAAATTGGGGAAATCGTCATGATCAATGAGGAAGATAAGAGCAGAAGCCGAATGAAAGACACCATCAACGGCTGTTTGGCGCAGCACAGGCCGACACTGATCGTGACGGACATGGACCCGGAGAAGTTTGATTTGTCCGTGAATGTGTTTGCCGGAAGCAGCCCCTATTTCAAACAGGAATCCGGCTATAATACCATGGCGGAGCGGGGAAAGCCTACATTCTGCCGGATCCCGAAGGCCAGGGAAAGCTGGATGTCTCCGTTTGTTGATTTCCTGCCCGGATCTTTGCTCGCCGGCTATCACGCTGCCGTCAACGAGATCCCATTTTTTGGCGGACGCTATAATTTCCGTACCCAGACCTGGAACATGAGCTAAGGAGGGGAGTCCAATGTACAGAAGATTAAAAGACGAAAAATACTACAGAAAGTTCTATTTTCAGGACAGCTTCTACAATCAGTGCATGGATGTGGACCCGCTGACCATGGTGCAGTTTGACCAGTCCGTGGAACAGGTGAAGAAAATCATCAATGAGCCCATTTTTTCCACATGTACCCATATGGTCGGCGTGGGCTGCGGGGATTCCAACGTTGCGGCATTTGCCATAAAGGACGCGTTTGCGCACTATCTGCCGGATGTGGAGTATGAGGGCGTAGAGGCTATTGAGATGAGCCGGCACTATGACTATCCGGAGGACTGTTCCCAGATGGCGGCCTTGTTTATCAGCTTTTCCGGCGGCGTTATCCGCACGCTGGAGGCTATGGAGCAGTGCAAACGCCATGGGGTGACCACCGTTGGCGTGACCACTGCGGTGAACTCGGACACGGCGAAAAACGCGGATATTTTCTACTACACCGACACCCCCAAGGGGGACAACAACGCCGGTCTGCGTACCTATTACAGCAATGTTATGAGCTGTATCATTCTGGCGGCGGCTATGGCCGAAAAGCGGACGGGAAAGTCCTGTCTGACGGAGCTGCGGGAGCAGGTAAAAAAATATCACGATGCTTTCTTCGCGGAGATCGCCAATATAGATGAGACCTGCTTCCGTGCGGCCATACACTTTATGGATAAGGGGCTGCTGGAGGTCACTGCGGACGGCCACAACTTCTGGTCCGGCCGATTTGTTCAGGCAAAGATCCTGGAACTGTCCGGAGATGTTTGTTCCACCATTGACAGTGAAAATTATATGCACGTCAACTCCCATATGTGCCCTGGCGGCGATATTGCGGAACTGGTGTTCCTGAACAGCAACGACGGAAACGTAAAAAACATGGCAAACACGGTCAACGCAATGGTCGCACGGGGTCAGAGAGAGGTTCTGCTGTTCTGCGACAAGGCGCCGGAAGAGGTGGGAATCACCGAAAAAGTGATTTACTGCCACGTTCCTGTCCCTGAAAAGCAGTGGAATTTCCTGGCGCCGATCTATGCCTACCTGCCCGGCTCTATTTTTGCCGGATTCCGGCATACGACCCTGGGAGAGCCAATGTTCCGGGGCGGCATGGACTTCAGCTTTTTCCCGGCTACCTACTGCTCGCCCATGGAAGTGGTGGAGCTGTAAGACGAAATAAAAGAAAGGATCATACATATGGCTACTTGTTTTGACAATTTGAACGGAAAGAAACTGGTTATCGGTCTTGTACATCTGCTGCCCATGCTGGGGACCCCTCTTTACGAGGACGGCAACATGGATAAGATGACGGAGAAGGCCATTGCCGACTGCAAAACGCTGAAGGAAAACGGTGCGGATGGCGGCCTGATCCAGACGGTGGATGTATTCTACCCCTCTACCGATGATACGGACTATGCCCGTGTGGCCGGCTTGGCGGCGGTAACAGCGCGGGTTCGGGCGGAACTGGGGCCCGATTTCATCATCGGTTCTCAGATCATGTGGAACTGCATTACGCCCTCTCTGGCTGTTTGCAAGGCAGCCGGTGCGGACTTTACACGCTGCACGGCGTTGGCAGGCAATACCGATTCCATGTACGGCATGATCGAGGCTCAGCCTCTGAAGGTTGCGGAGTATCGTAAAAAAATCGAAGCCATGAACATCGGTATGTTGGCGGAAATTTCCGGCTATCACCACACCGGGGATGACAGCGATGCAGCGATCCAGAGCCTGGCGGCAACCTCTATGCGGCTGGGTGCCAATGCGGTCGAGGTCTGTGACCGTGATTTTGCCCGGAATGAGAAGCTGGTAAAAGCAGTGAAGGCTATCAGCGGCGGCAGCATCCCGGTTATCTTGGGCGGCGCGACGAATGTGGAAAACTGCGCGGATCGGCTTCGCTATGCGGATGGCGCACTGGTTGGCACCGCATTTGAAGGCGGCAAGTGGGGCGGTCCCATCATTGGGTCTATCGTGGCGGATTATGTGCGCAGGGTCCGCCAGCTGGAGGAAGAATTGGCAAAGTAACAGAAATTTCCGCCCCAGTATGCCTAGGGCGGAAGTAAGCAAAGGAGCGTTTCCAATGAAAAGGACATTACGTAAACTCTTGGGATTCCGGTCCGGGACACCGTGGAAGGAGCTGCTGGCTGCCGCGTATTATCTGGCCTGTGCCGCGTTTCTGGTCATAGGTATGGCGACGCCTCCGCTGATCGCCTGTGGACTTTGGGATACGGTGGTTGTTAAGCTGTCGACGTTTGTGCTTTTCCTGTGGATGCTGAGCCCGGCCATATTTCTGTCGGATACGGCTTTTCGGGCAAAACTGCCCCTTTTTAAGAAGAGAATCGCTATGTACTCTCTGGTAGGGCTGATGATCGTGTTTGTGCTGTTTCAGTATCTGTTCACGGCGGTGGAGGGCTTGCATACCCATGAATATTTGGATGAATTCAGGGCCTATATCAGTGCCTCCTATGAGGGATTCGTAGAGGCGGGAATCGCCAAATAACAGGAGGATTATGGAAAAAAAGAAACACTATGCCTGGAAAATTGTTCTGGCCTGCATCCTGATGAAGCTGGGCACCGGCGGATTTATCGGCGTGGCTATGGGCAACTTTGTTACGCCGATCGTTCGGGAACTGGGATGCCAGGTCAGCCAGCTGACGATGTATACCAGTATCAACGCTATTTCTATGGCGCTGCTGTATACGACGGCGGCCAAATGGATCAATACAAAGTATATCGGAAAAATCATGGGCTTTGCGTCTGTGGCGGAGGTTGTGGGTCTGGCATTGATGGGCACTTACCGAACTGTGGAGATGTTCTATCTGTCAGGGGCGCTGATCGGCATTGCCCAGGCTTTTACCGGCTTTGTGGCCTTGCCTATCGTCATCAATATGTGGTTCAAGAAGAACACAGGTACAGTATTGGGAGCCATTGTGTCCATTGGCAGTGCGGCGAGCATGCTTTACAGTCTGCTTTCCGGCCAGCTCATTACATGGTTCGGCTGGCGCAACGCCTATTTTATTATGGCGGCAGCCTCTGCGGTTATTACCATCCCAGCAGTGTTCCTGTTTATTAAGCGGCCGGAAGAGGCTGGGTGCCTGCCCTATGGGGCGGATTGCCCGGATACACTGCCCAATGGCATAAAGTCCAGAGAAGCGGCCCAAGGGGACGTGTCCCTGACGGCCAAGCAGGCGTTTGCGCTGCCGCTGCTCTACATTGCCTGGGTAGCCTGTGTGATGTACAGCTATTCCTGCGGTGTGGCTGGATACGCGACGACCTTTGCTACGATGGAACTGGGGCAGTCGACTGCCTTTGGTTCTGTAGTAGGTGTGTGCAGCAGCCTGGGCGGAGTGCTCAGCAGCCTGGTGGTTGGTCGGATCAATGATCGATATGGCGTCAAGAAGGGCCTGCTGTGGGGTTCTGTGACCACAACAGCCGGATACCTGATCATGCTGTTGAGTTATCGAAATGCGTTCTTCGTATACCCCGCTATTTTTGTGGTGGGATTGGGGAGCTGTATGTATATGGTCCAGTGCCCGCTGTTGGCCAGAAATATTGTCGGATCTAAGGAGTATTCTACGATCTGGTCCCGGATGATGATGATCAACAGCCTGATCGGCGGAGGCCTGTACTCCACAATCGGCATGTTCTACGACAAAAGCGGGACCTATCGGGGCGCGTTCCTGATGGCTATTGGTATGTATATCGGTGCCGGGATTTTGGGCGCCATTTCCGTCAATCAAAGCAGAAAGCTTCATGAGAACCTGGAAAAGAATAGTTGAGGCGAATAATCTATGCTAAAAGATAAAAACCATTATGCCTGGAAAATCGTAGCGGCATGTATTTTGATCAAAATTGGCACGGCGGGCCTGACGGCTGCCGCCATGGGCAACTTTGTGACCCCCATTGTCCGGGAACTGGGGTGCAGCGTCAGTGCGCTGTCTGCCTATACCAGTGTCAATGCGGTGGCTATGGCGCTGCTGTACACGACTGCGGTAAAATTTCTGAATACCAAGAATATTGGCAAAATCATGGGCTTTGCTTCCTTGGCGGAGGTGATCGGGCTGGGGCTTATGTCCACCTATCACTCGGTCTACATGTTCTACTTTTCTGCGGCATTGATTGGCGTGGCTCAGGCCTTTACAGGGTATGTTGCCATCCCTGCTGTGATTAACATGTGGTTCAAGAAGAACAACGGCACGGTCCTTGGGACTGTCATTGCTGTAGGGAGTGCCGCAACGACGCTGTACAGCCTTCTGACGGGACAGCTTATCAGCAGCTTTGGCTGGCGGCAGAGCTATTTCATTATGGCGGTTATGGCAGCCGTTCTGACGGTCCCGGCGGTATTCCTGTTTATCAAGCGGCCGGAGGAAGTGGGCTGCGAGCCCTACGGAGCAGGGGAAGAGCAGGTGGTCGCAGCTTCCGCGGATAAGGGGGAGCTGAGTCTGACCAAACAGCAGGCACTGAAGATGCCCATGTTCTACCTGGCCTGGCTGGCCTGCGTCTGCTTTAGCTATGGCAGTGGCGTAGCCTACTATACCCAGACTTTCTCCACGATTGAGCTGGGACAGACCATTACATTCAGTTCCATTGTGGGCGTGTGCCTGAGTTTGGGAACGATTTTCAGCAGCCTGATCGTGGGCCGGATCAATGACCGGCTGGGTGTACGGGCGGGACTTGCCTGGGGTGCTGTTACCAATGCGCTGGGGTTCATTTTGATGTTTGCCAGCTATAAGGCGCCCTTCTTTGTGCTGCCGGCCGTATTTATCGTGGGCTTGGGCAATACCATGTATACGGTGCAGTGTCCGTTGCTGGCCCGTACCGTTGTAGGGGATAAGCATTATTCTGAGATTTGGGCGCTGATGATGATGATAAACAGCCTGATCGGCGGCGGCCTGTGTTTCACCATTGGATTGTTCTATGATCTGGCGGGCACGTTCCGAGGCGCTTTTGTAATGGGGATTCTCTTGTTTGCTGTGGCGGCAATTTTGGGCAATATCTCTTTGAGTATGCGCAGGAAGCTGGTTGACAGCCAAAGGAAAAACGTGTAACATTATGTGCAGAAAGCTCCCGGTCCAGCGTATCGCATGATCCGGGGGCTTTCAGCAAGATATAGGAGGGGTTTTATGCGATACAGAGCCTTAGGGGCAACAGGTCTGACAGTCAGCGAAATTGGGCTGGGTGCGGAATGGCTGGAACGCCACAATGAGCAGGAGTGCAGAGAAATCATCGATGCCTGTGAGGCACAGGGAATCAACATTCTGGACTGTTGGATGAGTGAGCCAAATGTACGCACGAATATTGGCAAGGCCCTGGAGGGACGCAGGGAGAAATGGATCATACAGGGACATTTTGGATCCACCTGGCAGAATGGACAGTATGTTCGGACACGGGATATGGCGCAGGTCGTTCCGGCTTTTGAAGATTTGCTGAAAAGACTGCGAACGGACTATATTGATTTGGGCATGATCCATTACGTGGATACGCCGGAAGATTGGGAAACGATCATCCAGGGGCCATTTCTGCGGTATGTACTGGAACAGAAGAAACATGGCGTGATTCGGCACATCGGCATGAGCACCCACAACCCGGCTATGGCGAAAAAAGCGGTAGAGAGCGGAATCGTGGAGATGATCCTGTTCAGCATCAACCCGGCTTTTGATTTGATGCCTCCCACGGAGGATCTGAATGCGTACTTTGCAGATCAATATGACGAACACTTGGGTGGAATGGACCCGGCCAGAGCGGAGCTCTATAAGCTGTGTGAAAGCCGGAATATTGGCATCACGGTGATGAAGGGCTTCGCTGGCGGCCGCCTGTTTGACGCATCCGGGTCTCCCTTTGGAGTGGCTCTGACACCGGTGCAGTGCATCCATTATGTGCTGACTCGCCCCGCGGTCGCGACGATTATGGCGGGCGTTGACAGCCCCCAGCATGTGCTGGATGCTGTGGCATATGAGACGGCTTCGGAGGCGGATAAGGACTATGCAACAGTTCTTGCCAACGCACCCAGACATGCCTATACAGGCCAGTGCACCTATTGCGGCCATTGCAAGCCCTGTCCTGTGGAAATCGATATCGCCATGGTGAATAAGCTTTACGATCTGGCTGTTATGCAGGACAAGATTCCGCAGTCCATCCAAGCTCATTATGATGCGCTGGAACACAAGGCTTCCGAGTGTGTTGGCTGCGGTGGCTGCGAGACCCGCTGCCCATTCCATGTGAAAATAACAGAGCGGATGGAAAAAACCGCTGTGTTGCTTGGATAAATATTTAGAAATGAGGAATAAACATGACCATTATTTACACTGAAAAGGCCCCCGCCGCCATTGGCCCTTATTCCCAAGGATATGTTGCTGCCGGCCTTGTGTACACATCCGGACAGCTTCCTGTGGATATGTCGACCGGGACGATCCCTGAGGGAATTGCGGCCCAGGCTGAGGAGAGCTGTAAGAATGTAGGCGCAATTCTGGAAGCTGCCGGCGTGGGGTTTGATAAGGTGGTGAAGACAACCTGCTTTTTGGCGGATATGGGCGACTTTGCCAATTTCAACGAGGTCTACTGCAAATATTTCACGTCTAAGCCTGCCCGAAGCTGTGTGGCGGTGAAGACTCTGCCAAAAAACGCTCTGTGCGAAATCGAGGCTGTGGCAGAACTGTAAAAATGAAATCGATTAGGAGGGGTTGAATAGCTCTGACCTTTCATTCGACCATGTGTACCGTTCGGTATACGGTGGTTCAATCGTATAAGACCATTCAAGGATACTGGAGAAAACAAAATAGAGGGCCGATAACCCGTGCTGCCCGTTGCTTCACGGATTATTGGCCCTGCATCTTATGCGTCCGGCACCAATTGGGGCCCTGCGCCAACTGCCCCGCTGCGCTCTGGTTGGCGGAGAAATAGTCAACCAGAATCTTGGAACCTTCCATGGAGATTTCTGCCGGGTATTGCTTCTGCTCTCAATATGCTCCTTGTTGTCGTTTGCCGAGGCGCTGTGGATATGAAACCGGACCAGGGGATTCTTTTGCTGAAATTCCTTCATTCGCTTGGCGAGAAAGCGCACACTCTGGTTTTCCCCACAGCCGATGGCGATTTCCACGGAGAGCGTCGTTTCCTTACGGAGTTTTCTCACGCAATGGGTGATACAGTCAAAAAAAGAGTCCCGAGGCCAGACGACTTCGGGACAAAATTTGGTGCCGGTGACCGGACTCGAACCGGTACGCTGTCGCCAGCGGTGGATTTTGAGTTATTTGCTCCACACGGAATACAGACGAACTCAGTCCCTTGTGGAGGTCGTTGACGGACACCAAAAGCCTTGCAAATACTACTGTTTTTGAAGCTGATATGCAAAAAAGCTCCGCTTCGTCTGCCATTTCCGCTCTTTTCAATTTGGACGGAAATTTTGGATTTTGGAGGGACATCGGAGGGATGTTACCCACAAACGGAGCACAACAGCACACGCAATAGATTCATTGATCACAACCACATTATAGCGTATTTCTCTGCCATTGACAACACACTTTCCGAAAAAGAGGTATCGCTATGAGAACGCGCGCACATTATGAAAAACTTTTTGCTGCTTATCCTGATGTTGTCACTCTGCCCGAATTTCAAGCCATGCTGGGCGGTATCGGTGACAGCACAGCCCGAAAAATAATGCGGGCAAATAAGGTCAAACACTTTTATATCAGATGTACATACCTTATACCCAAATCCTGCGTGATCGATTATGTGCTGAGCGACGATTATGCGAATTACAGCAAGACACTCAAAGCGAGAGTCTGACCTTTAAGCCATTTGCAGAAATGCAGATGGCTTTTTCCATACCCGTACATAGCCGTCTGCTTCGCCGCAGGCGGCTAAATTTATATGAAGGAGGAACCCCATATGGCGAATTGCAAAGTGATCGCGGTGACGAACCAAAAGGGCGGCGTAGGCAAGACCACGACCACCGCCAACCTCGGCATCGGGCTTGCCCAGCAGAACAAGCGGGTGCTGCTCATTGACGCAGACGCACAAGGCTCTTTGACCCTCTCCCTCGGCTACCCAAAGCCGGATGAGCTGCCTGTTACGCTGGCGGACATCATGCAGAATGTGATCGACGATACCCCTATCCCGGACGGCTGCGGTATTTTGCATCACAATGAAGGCGTTGACCTGCTCCCGGCAAACATTGCACTGTCCGGTATGGAAATTCGGCTGATTAACGCCATGAGCCGGGAAAGCGTGCTGCGGACATATATCAATGCGGTCAAGCCCCATTACGACTATATCCTCATTGACTGTATGCCGTCGCTCGGTATGATGCCGATCAACTCACTGGCCGCAGCGGACAGCGTGATCATCCCATCCCAGCCGTCGTTTCTCTCGGCAAAAGGGCTTGACCTGCTGATGCAGTCTATCGCAAAGGTCAAGCGGCAGATCAACCCGAAGCTGAAAATCGACGGCATCCTGTTCACGATGGTGGACAGCCGCACCAACGAGGCCAAGGAGATCATCGCATCTCTGCGTGCCCACTACGGCGAAAAGATCCGTGTATTCGGAACGGAGATTCCCTTTTCCGTCCGAGCCGCAGAAACCAGCGGACGGGGCAAGAGCATCTTTGCCCACGACAAGAACGGCAAGGTCGCCGCCGCATACCGCTCGCTGACGAAGGAGGTGTTGGAGCTTGAGCGCAAAACCGAGAGATTTAGGGATGACGCCGCTCGATGACTTGTTCTCCACCGACGAGAGCCGTGCGGAAGCGCAGCTTGAAAAGGTCGTCACGCTGAATCCTGCCGACATCTCCGACTTTCCCAACCACCCGTTCAAGGTCAAGCAGGACGAAGCTATGGCAGAGATGGTTGACAGCGTAAAGCAGTACGGCGTGCTGGTACCTGCCCTTGTCCGCTCCAAAGCGGACGGCGGCTATGAGATGGTTGCCGGTCATAGGCGAAAATGTGCGGCAACGCTGGCAGGGATCACCGAAATGCCCTGCATTGTTCGCAATCTCACCGACGATGAAGCGACGATCATCATGGTGGACAGCAATTTGCAGCGAGAAACGATCTTACCGTCCGAAAAGGCATTTGCCTACAAGATGAAGCTGGAAGCCATGAAACGGCAAGGTCAGAGGTCGGATTTAACTTGTGCCCCAGTGGAGCACAAATCAGGGAAGCAAAAATCAAGGGATGTGCTTGCTAACCAATCCGGTGACAGCCGAGAACAGGTCAGACGCTTTATTCGACTGACCGAGCTGATCCCGCCAGTGCTGGACATGGTAGACAGCGGCAAGATCGCTTTCCGTCCCGCCGTGGAGCTTTCCTACCTCTCCAAAGAACAGCAGCAGAGCCTATACGACACGATGGAGTGCGAGGATTGCACACCGTCGCTGGCGCAGGCTATCAAAATGAAAGAGTTCAGCCGGGACGGGAAGCTGACGGAGGAAGTCATCCTCTCCATTATGCAGGAAGAAAAGCCAAATCAGCGAGAGCAGTTCAAAATGCCGAAAGAGCGTATCAGCAAGTATTTTGCTCCGGGGACGCCCGCACAGAAAATTGAAGATACCATCATTAAGGCGCTGGAACTGTACCGCAGGCGGGAACGCCAGCGGGATATGGAGCGATAGTCACTACCAAGGGGCAGCTATACCCATTTTCAATGGATGTACGGCTGTGTCGGCGTGTTCCCCCTCTCCACACCTCACCCCCTCGAAACTACCTGTACTTCCCGAAAAAAGAGATAATACGGTGGCGGCAGTTCTCACAGCTTTGCAGTTTTCGACGGCGATCCGTACAATGAAAGAGCAAAGGAGGTTTGCGCATATGAAAAACGAAAGGATCATCGTCATTTTAGCGCTGTTGACACTTTTTCTTTCGGGCTGTGCAAATGCAGATCGCTCCGAGGTGTCTGCGCCATCTTCGCAGGAAACGGTCACGGCCGAGCCTGAGCAAAGCACCGTGCCACAGGAGCATGCAACGGTTTCTGTTTCGGAAAGTACAGAGATTTCCGCAGAGCACACGGCAACGACCGAAACCGTGGAAGCAAAATCGGAGGTTTCAACACCTGCCCAAGAGGAAACACCACCGGTCATCAGTAGCCCCACGGAAACTACCCCGCCGAAAGTATCCGAACCCGAACCACCGGCAGCGCCTACGGAAACGCAGCCGCAGGAGCCTGAACCGCCCGTCGCAGAAGAACCCACAGAACCGGAGTTCAACATTCAGACTTGGATCAACTATGCCAAAGCCTATGCCGAAAGCGTGGGGCTGCGGCTGGAAAGTTCGGCGGTGGATTGCTGGGATAATCCTATTTCGGCAGGTGCGCACTGCTCCTATCTGGAACGGGACATCAAAAGCAGGCTGAACCGATACGCCCGTGACGGGGATATAACCGATGTGTGGATATGGGCGGAGGCACGCTCCGACGGAAAATACGACCTGTATATCGGTTATGCCTGAAAACCAAATATTGACCGAGGAGGGGCTGTCTCAAAATGATTTTCCAAAATCATACGAGGCAGCCTCACTTTTTCG
>CAVLCF010000065.1:0-7663 GCA_963661735.1 bacterium
GCGGCGGCCTTTTTGTGCTGCACTTTTTTCTACCTACTGCTTGCAAATTTTTCTTTCTGTCAAGTCCGCTTTGGGGCTTGACTTTTTATTTGCAGGCTTATTCATCTGCAACGCCTTTTTTCAGGCGGTATTTCAAACAAATTGCCAACAGGATGCCTATAAGGGTGACTGCCGCGTTGAACAGCAGCACCAGTCTGGGGCCGTTGGTCCCTCCGATCTCCGTCAGGGCCCCTGCCGCGCTGATGACCAGGTAATTTGCCGCGCTGGAGGCGATCATCACAATAGAGGTAATGATTCCCCTGTGCTTGGGAAACATTTCGTTGGCCACCGCGCTGACCAGCTGTAAAACGCCGCCTGCCGCGAAGAAGCCCATCAAAAAGCCCCCGGCCAGGCACAGCCAGCTCGCCTGAACGTAATACAGTACCAGCAGTGTCAGGAGCGCCGCCATGGGATAGAAAATCAGAATATTGACCGGCGCGACCTTCCGCTTCAGCAGCGCGGCGCTGACGAACAATGCCAGGACAATACCCACGGAGTAATAGGACTGGATCCGGCTGGGGTCGGCCAACCCGTAAAGGCTGCCAAGCTCCTGATTGCAGTTCAGCCACAGCATGAAGGTGGTGGAGGTAGTGAAGCCCAACAGAATCAGAGCGATGGAGGCCGGGGAAAAGCGCATCCTCTCCTTCTTCCTTTTGTGGCTGGGCACAAAAGGCGGGAAGGGCAAAAACGCAAGACAAATGCCGTCTACAAGGATGATTGCCGCGCTGACGAGAAACAGCGTGGAAAAGGGCAGCCGGTTTGCGGCAACAAAGCGAATACCGAAGGGCAGCAGGAACTGGGCGATGGAAATAGAAAGCTTTGTAAAAATATTGGCGATGGTCCCCTTCTCCCTGAAAATCTCCATGCAGGAGGGGGTGATGCTGGTGTCCAGGAAGGAGTTTGCCATGCCGCTGACGATGGCCAGAGCATAGCCAATGTATAAGTTTGGCGCAAAGGTAATGCCCAGAAAGAATACGGCGTACAGTCCGCAGCCGATCAGCCCGGATACCCGGCGGCCGAAGCGGTCGGACAGAGGCCCGGCCACAGGAAAGGCCACCAGCCGTCCCAGGCCGATGGCTGCGATGACCGCTACCACACCGGATACATCAAAGCTCCCGTCGGCCAGTTGGGCAGCACCCCACAGGGACGCGAACTCCTGCTTATATTGGCTCATAATGGTGGCGGCAATGCCCAGAACAAAATAAGTCATGTACAGGGCAAAGGCAGTTGGATAATACTTTTTGCTCTCGTTCATAAGTTTGCTCCTTTTCTTTCTACGCGTACAGCAGTTTTCGGATTTCGTCCATCGGCATTTCCAGGCCGCTGTAGAGTCGGAACGCTTCCGCGCCCTGGCATAGCAGCATCCCCAGACCATCGCAGGTCAGGCAGCCCACCTCTCCCGCCATCCGCAGCAGCTTTGTTTCCGGCGGTGCGTAAACCACATCCGTCACAATCAGCGTCTTCCGCAGCCATCCGGAGTTCTGGATCAGGCAGCCGCCTTCGTCGGGCGACATGCCGACCCGGGTGGCGTTGGAGAGAATGTCGGCGGTCTCGATTTTTTCCTGCAGCAGCTCCTGATCGGCAAGATCATGCAGTGTGATCCGGCAATTCGGCGCTGCGGAGCGGATCCGAGCCATACTTTCTTCCAACTTCGGCCAGAAAGCGTCTTTTAGATTGAATACCCGCAGCTCCGCCGCACCCTCCAGAGCGGATTGCGCCGCAATGGCCGTGGCGGCACCGCCGCCGCCCAGAAGGACGATCTTTTTGCCGGAAACGCTGACCCCGTGACGGCGCAGGTTTTCCGTGTAGCCGAAGCCGTCCGTATTGTGGCCGGTCAGAATACCGTTTTCATTGACAATGGTATTGACCGCCCCGATTGCTTTGGCCGCCGGTGTCAGTCTGTCCAGATACGGCAGCACCGCGCTTTTGCAGGGCATCGTCACATTTGCGCCCCGCATATTCAGCGTCCGCAGCGCATAGATCGCATCTCCGGTTTTCTCCGCCGAAATAGGGAACGCCAGGTAGGCCCAGTTAAGGCCGTATCTGCGAAAGCAATAGTTGTACATTGCCGGGGATTTGGAGTGCCCCACAGGGTCTCCGATCAGCCCCAGCATACGTGTGGTTCCATCGATTGACATGTTGGCAGATGTATCCTTTCCGTCTCTTTTTATCGATTCAATCATACTCGATTTAGAGTACACATACAAATTGATTATTTTAAGGAAATCTATAGACAAAATGCATAGATCGAAGTATACTGAACAAACAGAAAGGGGACGAAAAACGCTATGAACCTGCTGCATCTGCGTTATTTTGTGGAATTGGCCGGACAGGAACATTTTACCCGAGCCGCGGAAAAGCTCTGCATTACCCAGCCTACCCTGAGCCATGCCATCAGCCAGCTGGAACAGGAGCTGGGCATCCCGCTGTTTGAGCGGCAGGGACGGAACGTGCGCCTGACTCACTATGGGGAGCAGTTCCTCGCCTATACCCGGCAGGCACTTTCCGGCCTGGATCAGGGCGTGGACATTTTGCAGCGGGTAGGCCGGGGAGAGGGCACCATCCGGCTGGGTTTTCTGCGTACCTTAGGCGTGGATTATATTCCCAAGCTGGCCGCCTTGTTTTTGAAAGAACATCCTGAGAAAAACATCCATTTTACCTTTCATTCCGGCGTCACCGGCCAACTTTTGAAGGGATTGTCTGAACGAAAATATGATCTTGTGTTTGCTTCACGTCCTTCCGAAGAACTGGGCTTCACCAGTGTACCGGTGAACCGGCAGGATCTGGTGCTGATCGTTCCCCGAAATCACCCTTTGGCCGCCAAACACACCATTGACCTGGCCGAGACGCTGCCCTTTCCCCAGGTGGGCTTTACGGAAGGCTCCGGACTGCGGGATGTAGTGACAAGGCTCTACGCCCAGATCGGGGCGCAGCCCACAGTCGCCTATGAGACGGAAGAGGATCAGGTGGTGGCCGGGCTGGTGGCACAGGGCTTTGGTATTGCCGTAGTACCCTATATGGAAATGCTGCTGCGCCTGGATGTAAAAATTCTTCAGATCGTGAACCCTTCCTGGGAGCGGAATTTCTATATGGTCAGCGACGACCGGGTATTTCAGGCGCCGGTGGTGCGGGATTTTCGTCAATTTGTCCTAAATGCATCTGCGCTGTAAAATTGCATAAAAGTGGTTTTCGTTTTTTGAATGTATGCAGGTTTTCTATTGATTTCCAAAAAAGAACGCACAGTTCCATCAAAGAAAAATAAAAAACTGTAGAAGCGGCTGCCTCTACAGTACAAATGTGCGTCGATGCCTTTCCGGTTCACGCCCCGGGAAACTCCACCCAGTCCAGGTCCCTGTAGGGATACACCCGCTCCCAGCCCTTGTCCGTTTTCCGGTAGCTGCTGCGGTGGTTGGACAGGAGCCGGACCAGCTGGTAGACGTCGATCCAAATCTCGCTATTGCATTCCTTCTGGCTCTCGTCAAAGACCAGCTCCAGGCCGAAATGGAGATGCACCACCTCGATGTTGTTTACATTCTCCTTGTCGGAATACCCTGTGCGCCCCATAAAGCCGATGAGCTGCCCGGCGTCCACCTGGTCCCCCACCTCCAGTCCCTCCGCAAAGGGATGGTCCTTTTGCAGGTGGGCATAGTAATAGTACCGTTTTCCGTCAAAGGAACGGATGCCTACCCGCCAGCCGCCGTAGCGATTCCAACCCATGGCCTCGATGACGCCGCCCTCCACGGCTACAATGGGTGTGCCCAGGCTCCCCATCAGGTCGTTGCCCAGGTGCTTGCGCCTGAAGCCGAAACTTCTCCCCACTCCAAAATCATCGCAGTGGCTATAGCCGTAGCCCGCAGCCACGGGAGAAAAAGCTTTCAGGCCGTATTGCGGGATCCATTGGCCGTCCTTCAAAATGGCGTAGCTGCCCACCAGACCGCCCAACGCGCCGGAGTAGGCCTCATAATAGTAGTCATAGTACTTTCCCAGATCCCCCGCGGCCTCTTTTGGCGGGTTCTCCCCTTCCAGATCCTTCGCGGCCTTTTGAACGGCGGGCAAGGGGCATTTCCCGCCGGTGCGGCAGGCCGCCAGGGCAAGAATTTCGATCCAGGAAAGGTGTTTCTCCTGGTCTGCCGTGCGGATATCCTCCCGCATGGCATAGGCCATAGACTCTGTGCTCACATCGAAGTCCACCCAGCGTATCGACTCCGCCGACGCCGGCAGGATCAGAAAAAACGCCGCAGACAGGGCCACAAAAAGCCGTTTCACATCCTTCACCTCTCTTGGCTAGGATGTGAAACGGCTTTTTTACTTATTCATTCCATTTATTGCAAATCTCTGGAAATTTCCTTTGCCACCCGGTAGATATCCTCCATGGTAGTCAAGGAGGATATCTGCTGCTTGTAGAAGCCGCTGTGGCTGACGCCCCGGAGATACCAGGCAAAGTGCTTCCGGGCCTCCAGGCAGGCCACATGCTCCCCATGGTCCTGTTCCGCCAACTGAAACTGCTCCACGGCCACGGCAACGCGGTCCTTTAAGGCGGGCCGCTCCGGAATTTCCTCCCCGGCCATGGCCGCCTTTACCTGCTGGAATACCCAGGGATCGCCGAAGCAGCCGCGTCCGATCATCAGGCCGTCCGCTCCGGTCCATTTCGCGCAGCGCAGAGCGGCCTCCGGGCCGGTAATATCTCCGTTGGCAATGACCGGAATGGACAGCTGGGCTTTGACCTTGCGGATGGTGTCCCAGTCGGCCACGCCGGAATAGAGTTGGCTGCGGGTCCTGCCGTGGACCGTGACCATGGCCGCTCCCGCGTCCTCCATGCGCCTGGTAAACTCCAGAACGTTGATACTGCCCTTGTCCCAGCCCAGGCGGCATTTCACCGTCACAGGCACATCCACGGCCTTTACCACGGCTTCCACGATCCTCTGGGCCAGCTCCGGCGTGCGCATCAGGCCGCAGCCGTCCCCGGAATTGGCGATTTTTGGCATGGGGCAGCCCATGTTGATATCCAGGAAATCGCAGCCGGAGATTTCCAGTGCCAGACAAGCGCCCTGGGCCATGATCTCCGGGTCGTTGCCGAAAATCTGGGCGCCGCAAATGCTCCCCTCGTTCTTCCGCAAAAGCTTGGCGGTTTTCTTGTCCTGATACACCAGCGCCCGGGAGGAAACCATCTCCGTCACCGTGACCCCGGCCCCCAGCTTCGCGCAGACCGTGCGGAAGGCCCAATCCGTCACCCCGGCCATAGGGGCCAGGAACAGGGGATTTTCTACTGTCAGATTTCCAATCTGCATGGAATTTCTCTCTTTCTAAATTTTTTGTCTACAGAAATACGCTGAGCACCCAGGCAATTCCTGTAAGCAAAGCCCCGCAGGCGGCCCAGAATACGCTGTAGAGAACCGGACTCCGCTTTTTCCGTCCGCCGGAACGCATGACCTGCTGCGCTTCTTTAATGAGCGCCTCATCACTGACCCCCTGGGAGACAGCGTTGTCCTTGAGAATAAAGATGGCCTGGTCAAACAGCTCCTTGTCCGGGCTGGGCACCAGGATCACCTGCCGGGAAATTCCTTTTACCATATTGCTTCCTCCTTCCGGTTGTGGAGAAAGCTTTCCCCTATTTTCTGGAAATCATTCCCTAAAATTCCAGATCGTCCGGTTCTTTTGGCCGCTTGTACCGCCCATGGGGCTCCCAAGCCTCCAGCGGATAGCGCTGCATGGCGCCGAAGATGCGCTCTTTCAGATCCGGATAGGTCTTCACCAGATCATAGATCAGGTCCTTGATTTCCTCCCGCTTGGTGTGCTTATCCACCGGGCAGCGGTTTTGCAGCACGGGCAGGTTTTCTTTCTGGGCAAAGGCGGCAACAGTCTTCTCATGGATATAGAGCATGGGCCGGATCTGGGTAATGCCCGTGCGGTCCAGGTGGGTCACCGGCTGGAAGCAGCTGATGCGCCCCTCGTAGATGAGGCTCATCATAAAAGTTTCCACAGCGTCGTCGTAATGGTGCCCCAGGGCCAGCTTATTGAAGCCCTTTTCTACCAGCGTCTGATTCAGAGCGCCCCGGCGCATTTTGGAGCACATGGAGCAGGGATTCTTTTCCTTCCGGTAGTCAAAAATAATGGGGCCGATCTCCGTCTTGACCACGGTATAAGGGATATCCAGCTCCCGGCACATTTCGGCGATGCCGCTGTAATCCATACCCAGACCCATGTCGATGGTGACGGCCTCCAGCTGGAAGTCCTTATTGTGATACCCCCGCAGGGCCGCCAGCAGCTTCAGCAGCACCAGAGAATCCTTGCCGCCGGAAACGCCCACGGCAATTTTATCTCCGTCTTCGATCATCGAGTAGTCTTCCACACACCGGCGGACCAGGCCCACAAGTCTCTGCATTGTCATCATTTCCTTCAAAAATCAGCTAAAACCGCAAGTGAGCATTCAAGAGTATTCAGGAGCATTTTGAAGAATTCAGGAGCTTATCATACACTGCATGAAATTCTTCAAAAAAGGTGTTGACATTTGAATTTTCTTATGGTATAAAAGTCAAGCGGTTTGAAGCTATTGTACTTCAAACACACGAAAATGTCAAAATATTTTACCAAAAAATTGGAGGAACCCATATGTCCACTACCCTCGCCAAGAAGGAGACCGTGGTGCGCAAGTGGTATATCATCGATGCAGCCGGCAAGCCCCTGGGCCGTACCGCTGTGATCGCTGCTAACCTGCTGCGCGGCAAGCACAAGGTCGATTTCACTCCCAACGTTGATTGCGGAGACAATGTCATCATCATCAACACCGACAAGGCTGTTCTGACCGGCAAGAAGCCCGAGCAGAAGGTCTACTATCGCGTATCCGGCTGGATCGGCGGTCTGAAGGAAACCAAGGCCCGCACCATGATGGAGAACCGTTCCGACTACGCCATGGAAGTCGCCGTCAAGGGCATGCTGCCCAAGAACACTCTGGGCCGCACCTGCATGACCCGTCTGCACCTGTACAAGGGTGCTGAGCATCCTCATGCCGCCCAGAAGCCCGAAGCCTGGACTCTGGACTAATTGGAGGTAACACAGTATGTACGAGAGCAAGAAGAAGTATTTTTACGGCACCGGCCGTCGTAAGTCCAGCGTCGCCCGCGTTCGCGTTTACGAGAACGGCACCGGTTCCATCATTATCAACGGCCGCGACATCAACGATTACTTCGGTCTGGAGACCCTGAAGCTGGTCGTTCGTCAGCCCCTGGTCACCACTGAGCTGGTCGACAAGGTCGACGTTGTTGTTTCCGTCTGCGGCGGCGGCGTTTCCGGCCAGGCCGGCGCTATCCGTCACGGCATCGCCCGCGCCCTGCTGACCGTCAACCCCGAGTACCGCGCTTCTCTGAAGGCCGCCGGTTTCCTGACCCGTGACCCCAGAATGAAGGAAAGAAAGAAGTACGGCCTCAAAGCCGCCCGTCGCGCTCCGCAGTTCAGCAAGCGCTGATTGTCGAACTTTTCTTTCAATGTTTCAAGCCAAATCCCCGAGATCCTACGATTTCGGGGATTTTTTCTGCTCTGACGAAAAACAGATGCGCGCTGCCGGGATCGGTGTGTACTTGTCAAGTAAAAGTAGACACTAAAAAGAGCATATCTACAGGAAGCCCAG
>CAVLCF010000066.1:0-12521 GCA_963661735.1 bacterium
GCTCTATTATACCATATCCGGCAGCGGGATGGTAGCTTTGATTAAATCAGAGGTTACCTAACCCACTACAACGCCGACAAAGCCGAGGCAGACAAGCTGCCCATGATTCCCTTCCATGGACTGCGGCACACAAAGGCCACCTTGCAGATTGCGGCAGGCACAGACGTTCGCACCGTCTCCGCCATTCTGGGCCATAGGGAGACAAGCACCACCATGAACATCTACAGCCACAGCCTGCAAACCGCAGAGCAGGAAGCCGCCGCCAATATGGAGCGCTTGCTTGCAAAGCAGGCATAATGAAGCGCAAAAGTTACCTAAAAGTTACCTTCCACGGTTTTCCGCTTTTCCCACTCCTAAACATCAAACTTTTTGCATAGAAAAACCGCCACTTTACCTTCAAAAGTGGCGGTTTTCTTGGAGCTAGTGACCTGACTCGAACAGGCGACCTTCTCATTACGAGTGAGATGCACTACCGACTGTGCTACACTAGCATCACAAGCCAGATTATTATACCCGCTCCGGGGCAAAAAGTCAAGGGGTCAAATGTTCAGTTCCCGAAGCTTTTCCCGGAGGGAGAGCAGGTCGTCGAAAGTTTCGGGGCGTTTGCCGGGGTCCCGCAGGAGGGCGGATGGGTGGTAGAGGGCGGTGCAGAGCATGCCCCGGCGCTGGACCCAGGTGCCGTGGTCATAGGTAATGCGGAAATTGGGGTCGATAAGCCTCTGGGCGGCGATGCGGCCCAGGCAGACCAGGATTTTCGGCTGCAAAAGGGCGATCTGGTTTTCCAGGTAGCCGATGCAGGCGTCCTGCTCCTGGGGCTGTGGATCCCGGTTTCTGGGAGGACGGCATTTGACGATGTTGGCAATATAGCAGTGGTGCCGGTCCAGGTCGATGATGGAGAGCATATCGTCCAGCAGCTTTCCCGCGGGACCTACAAACGGAACGCCTTGCAGGTCCTCCTGTTCTCCGGGGCCTTCCCCCACGAAGAGCAGCTTACTCTCCCGGTTGCCCACACCAAAAACCACATTATGCCGCGTCCTGCACAACTGGCAGCGGCCGCAGTGCAGGCAGCTTTCCTCCAGCGCTTCCCAATTCTCCATTACTGACTCCTTCTCCGGTTCTCTCTTCTCTTACGGCGCCTGGCCTTGGCTCGGCTGCGCAGATAGGAGTTGATGGTCAGATAGCTGACCGCAGGCACCAGAATCACGGCGCAGACAATCAGGATCGCGCCGGACAGGCTGTTTTTCTCACTTTGGGCCTGAGGCGCCAGGGCGCTGTAGACCGTCAGGCCGGAATCGGCGGCGGTGCGCACCGACTCCTGGGCCAGCAGCTGAGCCTCCATCAGGCAGGAATTGCTGTACCATATCTCCACGGTGCCGATAATATCATCCTTCTGGATGGGCGCCGTCAGTCCGCCGTCCCGGACTGACACATTGCGGATCAGGTTCGCCATTTTGGCGGCGGAGGGCAGCACCGTGTCAATGTCCACATTGGCCACGCCCACCACATCATTATTCCCCCCCGCTACGGGGATCTGCTCCAGACTCATACCGTTGTAGATGACCCGGTGGACCCGAAAATTCTTATAGGCCCAGCTCAGAAGCTTCACCATTTCGTCGAAGTTGCCATAGTTTGTGACACGCCAGCCGTCAAATACACGGGTGGCCCCCATCACCACACAGACCAGATTCATGCCCGTGGCCCCGGCGGTCTTTGTGTTGTCGGCGGTACAGACGATGCTCGCGCCGGCGTTCTCGGAATAGCTGGCAAAGCCGCTGGTGACACGCTCATCGATGTACTTGGTGACGATTTTATTCTGCATCAGGTAGTCCTGGGCCTGAAAAGAGCGTTTTTCGGACAGGTTTGTAGCCTCCACCGTATATTCCTGGGTGGACATCAGAGCCTTGACCGTCTCATTGTCGCTGCAGGCCAGCATGATCCGGATCATATCCCGGGCCGTTGTATACTGGGCCCCGGAACCGGCGCCGTGGACATCCGTAAAGGTAGTGTTGGTGCAGCCCATCTGCTTCACCCGCTGGTTCATCATGTCCACAAAGCTGGAACGGGTACCCGCCACATACTCCGCCAGGGCTACGGCGGCATCGGCGGCGTTTTGCAGGATCATGCAGTGCAGAAGATCCCGGACCGAGATTTCCTCCTCGCTTTTGAGTTTGATGGATTGCGCGCCGCCGGGGATCCGGGAAGCGATACCCGCCTGAACCGTCACCATAGCATCCAGGTTCTCAATGCGCTCTACAACGACCAGCGCCGTAACGATCTTGGACAGCGTACCGGTGGGCAGCTTGGCATCCGGGTTGTAGGCATAGACCAGCGTTCCCGTATTGCGCTCATAGACGATGGCCGCCTGGGCCGTGTCCAGCTTCCGGTCAGACCCCGCCAGAGGCACCTGCCCGTCCAGGCTGCGGCAGCCGTTCAGAATGCACACGGAGCCGAAAGCGTAGTCCGTCTGCGGGGCCTCGGCGTCCTGAGCAAGATCCGGCAGGGTCTCGGTCATAGCCGGGTCCTCCGTCTCGTCTGTGGTATCCGTGGCTGCCGTGGTGTCTGCATAGGCCGGAACACCCAGGCACCCGGCCAGCAGTGCCAGCGCCAGAAGCAGTGAGAGCAAGGTTTTTTTCATGGTTTCCCCCTAAAATTTGACTGCCGGGGTTGTCCGGCAGGAAAAAGTCGTGTATACTAGTAGCAGCAATTTGTGTTATTATAACAGCATTTCAAATTCCCGTCAATCAGTCCCCGGCGGTATTTGCAAAATGGACATGATTTCTTCATGTTCCCCAGGGGACCTTCCGACGGTAAGGAGGCTTTTTATGACGATTCTTGTGGTAGACGACGAGGCTCTGCTGGTCAAGGGCATTCGATTCAACCTGAAAAGCGACGGCTATGACGTAATTACAGGCTCCAACGGTCAGGAGGCCGTGGACCTGGCAAAGTCCGAAAACCCGGACCTCATTGTGCTGGATGTGATGATGCCCGTCATGGACGGGCTTACCGCATGCAGCCGCATCCGGGAATTCTCCGATGTGCCCATCATCCTGCTCACCGCCAAGGTGGACGACATGGACAAGCTCATGGGCTTCGACCACGGGGCCGACGACTATCTGACCAAACCCTTCAACATTCTGGAGCTGAAGGCCCGGATCCGGGCCCTGCTGCGGCGCGCCGGCGCGGCAGAAAAGCAGGAGCCCAACAAGCTTACCGGCGGCAATATCACCCTGGATCTGGACGCCCGGAACGCCTATAAGGGCAAGGAGCTGGTGGTTCTGACGGCCAAGGAATTCGACGTCATTGAATTTCTGATGCGCAATGCCAACCGGGTCTACTCCCGGGAGGCGCTGCTGGACACCATCTGGGCCTACGAATATCGCAGCGACATCCGGACGGTGGACGTCCATATCCGGCGGCTGCGGGAGAAGCTGGAGGAGAATCCGGCGGAGCCCCAGCACATTCTGACCAAATGGGGGGTTGGGTACTATTTCCGAAAGTAATTCTTCCCGGCTGCGGAGCTACCGCACCGCCCAGTTTCACTACACCCTGACCTATATCGCCATCACCGCGGTGGTTCTCGTTTTCCTGAATCTCTTCTGCACCCGGCTGAGCCAGCGTCTGTTTTATGAGAACAAGGAAAGCGCCATGATCGAGAAATGCCAACTGGCCTCCGACGAGCTGTCCACCCTGGAGGTGTGGAACAACGCCACGGTCTCCGGCATTCTGAGCCAGCTGGAAAGCCTCCGGGCTTCCCGGCTGCTGGTGACGGACAGCACAGGGCTTTGCGTCTACGACAGCACCGGCGGCGCGCTGAACCGGTTCGTGCTGCTGCCGGAGATTTTAACCGCCTGTCAGGGTAACGACGTATTCACCTGGCGCTACCACAACGGCGCCATGATCTCCCGGGCCGCCACGCCAATCGTGGATTTCGGGTCCGTCGCCGGATGCGTCTACATCACGGAGTACGATACCGCCCAGGGCGCCGTCATCGATCTGCTTCTGCAGACCATCCTGCGGGTCACTCTGATCCTGGAGCTGGCGGTGATCCTCTTCTCCCTGATCTATGCCCAGCATTTTTCCCGCCGGATGCGGGCCATTATGGACTCCATGCACATCATCCAGAAGGGAAATTATGACCAGAAGGTCAACGTAGGCGGCAACGACGAGCTGACCCTGCTGGCCAACGAATTCAACGACCTGACCGAGCGTCTGCAAACCTCCGAGGAAAAGCGCCGCCGGTTCGTCTCCGACGCCTCCCACGAGCTGAAGACCCCCCTGGCCTCCATCAAGCTGCTGACGGACTCCATATTGCAGAACGACATGGACGCGGATACCATGCGGGAATTCGTGGAGGATATCGGCAGCGAGGCCGAGCGCCTGAACCGCATGACCGCCAAGCTCCTGTCCCTGACCCGGGTGGACGGCCAGCCGCTGCCGGAAACGGAGCTGATCCGCATGGCCCCCACCATCCGGCAGGTGGCAAAGATGCTGAAGCCTGTGGCGGAAAAGAGCGGCGTCACCCTGGAGCTGAACCTGGACGAAGACAGCACCGTGCTGATTACCCGGGACGACCTGTATCAGATCGTCTTCAACCTTATGGAAAACGGCATCAAATACAACCGGCCCGGCGGCACCGTCACCGTGACCCTGAGCCGCGGCATGGATCTTGCCAGGCTTACCGTTACGGACACGGGCATGGGCATCCCCGAAGAGGCCCTGAGCCATATTTTCGAGCGGTTTTACCGGGTGGACAAGGCCCGCTCCCGGCAGACCGGCGGCAGCGGCCTGGGCCTTGCCATCGTCCGGGCCATCGTCTCCCGGAACCGGGGCGAGATCCAGGTGGACAGCCAGGTGGGCGCGGGCACCCGCTTCCACGTCACCTTCCCCATTTTCGACACGGAGGTGGACGCCACATGAAACGTTTCCTTGCCCTGCTGCTGGCCTTGCTGCTGCTCACCGGCTGCGCCCCGGCCCAACCCGGCGACAACACGGTAACATTCTATTATCCCCGGAAAAACTATGTCTACAGCTTTATGGAGGCTGCCGTCGGGTCCGAAAGCCGGGACTCGGCAGATATGGACCTGGAATACCTGCTGCGGCTGTATCTTCTGGGGCCAACGGAAGAAAACCTGGAGAGCATCTATCCCCCCGGCACCCAGCTGCAATCCCTGAACCAGGTGGGCACCGCCCTGACGATCTTCCTGTCCCCCGGCAGCAACCGCATGGAGGACATCTCCTTTACCCTGGCAGGGGCCTGTCTGGCCAGGACCTGCTTCGGCCTGGGGGATTTCACCATGGTGACGATCCGCAGCGGAGACCGGGACATAAGCTTCCGGCCCGATGATCTTATCTTCCAGGATACCAGCGCCACTCTGGAAGACACACAGAAAGAGGAAAATCCATGAAATGTATCTCCTGGAACGTAAACGGCCTGCGCGCCTGCGTAGGCAAGGGCTTTCAGTCGGTTTTCGACGGCCTGGATGCGGATTTTTTCTGCCTCCAGGAGACAAAATTACAGCCCGGACAGATCGCCCTGGAGCTGCCGGGCTACTGCCAGTACTGGAACTCCGCCGAGAAAAAGGGCTATTCCGGCACGGCCATTTTCGCCAGACGGGAGCCTGTATCCGTTGCCTATGGTCTGGGTATCCCGGATCTGGACACGGAGGGGCGGCTCATCACTTTGGAATACGAAAACTTTTTTCTCGTGACCTGCTATACCCCCAATGCCCAGCAGGAGCTGGCCCGGCTTCCCCACCGTCTCCGCTGGGACGAGGCTTTCCGGGACTATCTTCACTTTCTGGACGTGAAAAAGCCCGTCGTCGCCTGCGGCGACCTGAACGTAGCCGCCGCGGCCATTGACCTGAAAAACCCCAAAGCCAATGAAAACAACGCGGGCTACTCCCTGCCCGAGCGGGAGTCCTTCGCCAGGCTTCTCGCCGCCGGGTTTACGGACAGCTTCCGGCATCTGTACCCTGAGAAAATTCTCTATTCCTGGTGGTCCTATCGCTTTCAGGCCCGGGCCAAGAACGCCGGCTGGCGCATTGACTATTTCCTGGTCTCCGACCGGATCCGGGACAGGATCACCCAGGCGGATATCCTGACGGACGTGCCCGGCTCCGACCACTGCCCCGTAACGCTGGAAATTGATCTGTAAAAAAATCGTAGGAGGATTTATTATGAACCGCGCTATGGAATGCGTTGCCTATCTCTTCGCCCCGGAAGGACTGGAAAAGCTGGATTTCCGCATTGTCACCATGGTCAACTTCGCCTTTGCCATTCCCACGCCCGAAGGGCATGTGCTGCCCCTGGAAAATCCGGAACTTGCCCGGGCCGTTGTGGAAAAGGCCCACAGAGCCGGGGCCAAGGCCCTGCTGTCCCTGGGCGGCTGGAGCTGGCAGGAGAAGGTCCTGGAGCCCACCTTCCGGGCCGCCACAGATACACCGGAAAAGCGGCGGCAGCTGGCAGGCGAAATCGTCGCCATGGCAGACACCTACGGTTTTGACGGCGTGGATATCGACTGGGAGTACCCCAGAACCACAGACGGCAGCAAGCAGCAATACGAGAACTTCCTGCTGCGCCTGCGGGGCCTTCTGGGGAAGAGACTGCTGACCGCCGCCATTCTGGCCGGGCTGGACAGCAAGGGAGCGCCCATCCGCAGCGCCGCGGAGGCCATCGACTTCCCCGCTGTGGAGCTGCTGGACCGGATCAATCTTATGACCTACGACTGCGACGGTCCCGTCCATTCCTCCTACGCCTTTGCGGAGGGCTGCCTGGATTACTGGCTGGATGCGCGGCACTTCCCGCCGGAAAAGCTTACCTTGGGACTCCCCTTCTACGGCCGCCCCTTCCCCGGGGCCTTCAAGGATCTGCTGAAGCTGGACCCGGACGCTCTGGAAAAGGACGCCGTAAAGACCGATCACGGGACCGTTCACTACAACGGCAGGGAGACCCTGACGAAAAAAGTCGCCCTGGCAAAAGGGCGGCATCTGGCGGGCATTATGTTCTGGGAAATCAGCCTGGACGCGGAGGACCGGGAAAAAAGTCTTCTGAAGGTGCTGGGAGAGGCCATGGAGCTGTAAAACCCGGTATTCTGGTCTGCCGCATCAAAAAGCGCACGAATCCGCTAAGAACGAATACAATCCGAACCGATTCTCCTCCGCGGGAGATAGGTTCGGATTTTTTGTTTTCTGCCTGTTTTGAAATCTACTCTATCGTTAGAATCGACAAAAGCAAGCAAGCATTTTGTGCAAAACATACAATTTGCCCCATGCCATGCGTTTTTTCTATGGCAAAGTATACAGCATTCCAATTATACTTTCCTGTTATTTCCTGCTATACTTGAATTACCGGTTCAAAAAGCGCTTTTTCGACTTGGAAGGATCTCAGATCAATCCCCGCATGATCACACCCTGCGCCGTATGGCGGCGCAGGCGCTTGCTTACTAAAAGGAGGTAGAATCATGGCAAGTGAACGGAAAAATTTAACGCTGGGTGGATTACCCTGGTGTCAGGCGCTCATTGTTGTGGCAGTCGGCCTGACATGTATGTTCCTCGGGATACAGTCCAGCAGTATGGCCGGAACACTCTGCTCCGCGTTCGGTCTGGCAGTTGTTTTGTATGAGCTGGGCGAATGGCTGCCCATCTGGAACAACTACATCGGCGGCGGCCTGCTGATGGCGTTCTTCGGAACCGCCCTGCTGAAGCATTTCAATATCATCCCCGTAGAAACGCTGGACAACATCAACCGCATCATCTCCGGCGACGACGTCAACCTGATGGAGATCTACATCATCTTCCTGATCGTCGGCTCCGTACTCTCCCTGGATCGGAACATCCTGCTCAAGAGCTTCGGAGGCTATATCCCGGCCATCCTCGGCGGCCTGGTCGTATCCGCTCTGTTCGGCGTGGGCGCGGGTCTGATCTTCGGCGTAGAGCCCAAGGTCACGATCATGAAGTACGTTCTGCCCATTATGGGCGGCGGCAACGGTGCGGGCGCGGTGCCCATGAGCAACATCTATGAACAGATCACCGGCGACGCAGCCTCCAATTTCTATGGCTTCGTGATTATCATCCTCACCATCGGCAACGTTTTTGCCATCATCGGCTCGGCGCTGCTGAACGTCCTGGGCAACAAATTCCCCAAGCTGACGGGCGACAAGAAGACCCTCGTCCGGGGCGGCGAACAGTTTGCGGCTGACGACAAGAAGGTCGCCTACACCATGAAGGATGAGCTTGGCGCCGTGGTTCTGGCATTCGGCTGCTACGGCGTAGGCCGCCTGATGAGCAAGGTCATCCTGCCCAAGATCGCAGGCGCGCCCATTCACGCATATGCCTATATGATCATCTTTGTCGTCATCCTGGCTGCCGCCGGCGTGATCCCGGAGAGCGTCCGCGCCGCCGCGAAGCGGCTGCAGGGCTTCATGGGCACGGTTCTCGGCATGGTCATCATGACCGGCATGGGCGCCGACTTCGATATCGCGGAGCTCTTCACGGCAATGACTCCCGGCAATATCGTTATGGCTCTGGCCATCGTCATCGGCGCGGTGATCGGCTCCGGCGCGGCTGGTTATCTGGTTGGCTTCTATCCCGTTGATTCCGCACTGACGGCGGGCCTTTGCATGGCAAACCGCGGCGGCTCCGGCGATCTGGCCTGCCTCGGCGCGGCAAAGCGTATGGACCTGATGGCTTACGCACAGCTTTCTTCCCGTCTGGGCGGCGCAATCGTACTGATCATCGCCTCCTTCGCGTTCTCCGCCTGGCTATAAAAACTTCCTCTGGCCTCCATAGGGATCCCTGCTGAGGCAGGGATCCCTTGTGCAGTATTGCGCCCCGCGCTTTTTCGATACAGCCACGCACGGAAATGGCATGCCCCTTCCGGCCGCACATCCGTTGTCCCGCGTTTCCCGGCACGGGAAGCGCAGATATTTCACACAGGTTTCACAAACACAAGCCATACTTCAAGGATGAAAAGGATCGTTTGTTATGAATGAAAGAAAATTTACCGAAGCTCAGCTGCAGGAGCTTGCCGCCCGCCTTATGCGCACCAGCGGCATGCGGGCCGAAGACGCCGCCGTCATTGCGGAGGATCTCGTCGCCGCGGATATGCGGGGCCTGTCCAGCCACGGCGTCTCCCGCATCCCCATGTACCTCAAGCGCATTGACTGCAAGTGCGTAAAGCCCAACCCCGACATCAAGGTCGAGCACGTAGGCGCAGCGGTCCTGCGCGTAAACGGCGACGACGGAATGGGCTTTCTTGTGGCGCACAAGGCCATGGAGGAGGGCATCAAGCTGGCGGAAAAAACCGGCATCGCCATGGTCGGCTGCACGCATAGCACCCATTTCGGCATGGCGGCTCTGTATGTCAGGCAGGCCGTGGAGGCGGGCTTCTGCTGCATGGTCTACACCAATTCCAGTCCCGCGCTCCCGGTATTCGGCGGACGCACCACATTCCTGGGCGCGGCTCCCTTCGCCGCCGGTATGGTGGGAGGCTGCGAAAGCCCCGCGTATATTCTGGACATGGCAATGACAAAAACGGCCCGCGGCAAGATCCGTCTGGCGATGATCAACAACGAACCGATTGCCGAGGGCCTGGCGCTGGACAGCGAGGGAAACCCCACCACGGACGCGAAAAAGGCGTTTGAGGGCGTCTGCCTGCCCTTCGGCGGCGCGAAGGGCGCGGCTCTGGCCATGCTGATGGATATGACCGCCGGCATGTACACCGGCTCTCACTATGCCGGAGACGTCAGCAGCCTCTATTACCGCTTTGACGAGCCCCAGAATGTAGGCCACATCATGTTCATTTTCCGTCCCGATATGTTCATGTCTCTGGACGAGTACAAGCAGCGGATGGACGTCTATTACAAGCGCCTGAAGGCGCTGCCGCGGGCGGCGGGCTTCGACGAGATCCTGATGCCCGGCGAGCCGGAGGACCGCAAGACCCAGGCGGCACGCAGAAACGGCATCCTTCTCAGCGGCAACGTTCAGGAAAGCCTGTATCTGGAGTGCCAGGCACGGGGCGTGGACTGCGAGGACATCCTTGGAAAGATGGACATACAGCCTGAGCACAACGCTGGCAACGTCGTATTTGAAAAGTAAGCCTCTACGTCTGCTCCGGCCAGATCTCACTGCGCATGGTATCCACCAGCTCCACAAAACGGGCCAGGCACGGGTTTGAGAGGTTGGCCTCGTCATAGATCAGCCAGGAGTCTCTTGTGAACTTTGTGCCGTCGCGGAATTCCAGCGGATAGGTATACAGATGGGCGGCAGGGTCGGTATAATGCAGGTCGGAGAAAATGCCGTAGCCCAGGCCGCGCTTGACCATCTCGAAGCAGACGCCCCCCGCGTGGACACGCATGCTGACCAGCTGCGGCGCGGAAAAGCGCTCCTTCCACCACGCCTTTGTGGCCTGGACCACAGAGTCCTCTTTCGGGTAGTCGATCATCGGCAGCTGCGGCAGGCTGGCCAGATCCAGCGCCTCCCTGGAAAGGAGATGGATCTGGTCGTTTGACAGCAGCACCTTTTTCAGCGGCGTATGCACCTCGCCGCGGACAAAGCTGACGTCCAGCTCTCCCGCCTCCAGGTCCTTGAGCAGGTCGTGGCTCAGTCCGGAGTGCAGGTCGACCTGTATATTGGGATATTTCATCGCGAATTTCTCCAGCAGCGTGGGCAGCACAAAACGCTGGTAGGAGTCCGGCGCGCCGAGCCGCAGCGTGCCCTTCAGCTTTTTCTTGTCCTTGGCCAGATCGTTTTTGATATCTTCCAGGATCTGAAGCATTTCTGCCGAGCGCAGCGCCACCATCGTCCCCTCCGGGGTAAAGCTGACGCCCTTATTGGTGCGCAGGATCAGAACAGCGCCAAGCTTCGCTTCGATCTGCTGCAGCCGCCGGGTCAGCGTCGGCTGCGTCATAAACAGAAGCTCTGCCGTTTTTGTAATGTTCTTTGTCCGGTAAAGGGTCGAAATAATTCTCCAGTCAGAATCCCGCATCCGCAAACGCCTGCCTTTTCTTTTTTATTTTAGTATATCGGAATTTTTTCGCAAGTCAAACCATTTTCTCAGCGATAAGGAGAACACACCATGAAACGTATCGCTCTGGTCAGCGTGACCCTGAATGGGGTCAATCCCATGACCAACTATCTTTCCCGTGACCCTGACCTTCATATCGTCAATTATCTGGACAGTGCCATTCTGGAAATTGTCCGGCGCGAGGGACATATTACGGACGCCTGCATGCGCCGGATGGTGACGATGCTGGCCCACGCGTGTGAGGACGGCGCAGACGGCATTATCGTGACCTGCACCATTTTCACGGCCTATGTTCCGCAGTTCCGAAAACTGTTCCGCGTCCCCATTGTCGCCGCGGATGCCGCCATGATGGAGCAGGCCGGGCAATGCGGCGGCAAAACGGCGCTGGTCTGTACCTTCGAGGGCACCAAGGCGATCTCCGAGAACCTGCTTCGCTCCTACTGCGAAGCGTCCGGCAAGCCCTTCGAGATCGTTCCGTTCGTCCTGCCGGACGCCTATGAGGCCGCGCAGCAGTTCCGGATGGATATCCATGACCGGATCATCTGGGAAAAGGTGAAGGAACTGGATCCTCAGTTTGACCAGATCGTCCTCGCGCAGATTTCCATGTCGGGCGCGGTGCTTGATATGCAGCTGCGTCACGGGAGGCTGTTCACCAGCCCGTCCTCCGCCTACGCGCAGCTGATGCGGGAGTTAGGAGACGCGCGATGAGACCGAGGCTGTTTGGGTGTATTGCGGACGACTTTACCGGAGGAAGTGACGCCGCCTCCTTCCTTACCGCGGGGGGAATGAACACGGTACTGTGCAGCGGCATACCGGACCCGGGATTTGTCCTGCCCGCCGGCTGTGACGCCGTTGTGGTCGCCCTGAAATCCCGCACGCAAAAGACCTCTGACGCGGTTGCGGATTCCCTTGCGGCGATCCGCTGGCTGTCGGGGCAGGGCGCGGAGCAATTCTATATCAAGTACTGCTCTACCTTTGACTCCACGCCGGAGGGTAATATCGGCCCGATCGTCGACGCCGTACTGGAGGAAACCCATACGCCCGGCGCCATACTCTGCCCCGCCCTGCCCGCCAACGGCCGCGTTGTAAAGGATGGGGTCCTCTATGTCAAGGGCGTCCCGCTGGCCCAGAGTCCGATGAAGGATCATCCGCTGACGCCCATGCGGAAGAGCCGCATTTCCCAGCTGATGGCGCCGCAGGGAAAGTATCCGTCCCTTGAGCTGCACCGTGGCCTGCTCCACGGCGACCGGGCAGCGCTTCAGAAGGAACTGGCCGCCTTTGTCAAAAACAAGACCCACTATTACCTTATCCCGGATTACGTGGACGACGCCGATGCTGAAATTCTGGCGGACATATTTGGAAACGACCGTGTTTTAACCGGCGGCTCCGGCATTCTGACTGCTTTGGCCCGGCGCATAAAAAAAGACGGCCCGGCGCGTATGCCTGTACTTGTCAAGTAAAAGTAGACACTAAAAAGAGCATATCTACAGGAAGCCCAG
>CAVLCF010000067.1:0-91165 GCA_963661735.1 bacterium
CACTGTTATCCTACACACCGTTGCCATTGGTCAATTGCTTAACTTAATGGCATTGGCGCGCACGCTGGTGTGGTACCCCAAGGGTATTTCCTTCGGGCACAATCCCCCCGATTTTCAAACATTCACGTTAGAAAATCTTGGATTTTACGTCTATCCGGGGGATTGCCACACCAGTGACTCGGTCACTGGTTCGCAATGACATTTTATATTTTGGCTATTTTGACCCACGGGAGTCCTTAATGAGACAGCCCCTGTCTGTTTTTACACTGCTCCTAAGTATTCCTCCAGGCACAGCCCGGTGTCCTTCATGTCCATGGCTACCTCAACGCCCACATAGCGGAAGTGCCATGGCTCGTTGGTGATGCCGGTGATGTCCTCCTTGTCGCCGGGGTAACGGAGGATAAAGCCATACTCCCAGCAGTGGATGGCCAGCCATTCGTTGGCCTCCTTGCCTACAAGGTCTGTAGACAGGCCCAGCTCATGCTCGCTGGTACCGGGCAGAGCCACGGTTTTCAGGGTTTCCTCATAGGCCTCCTCGTGGGTCATCCCCTGTTCCTCGTATTCCTTTGTCCGCAGTTCCAGAATTTCGGTCTGCTGCTTGTGGGTCCGGTAGGCGCTGTTTAAATAGCAGCTGTTTCCCGCGGCCCGGCAGTCCGCCAGCATCTGCCGCAGCGGCTCCGCCGCGATGCGCTGAATGGGCCGGTCCTTTTCCACCTGCACCGTATCCCAGGTCCAGTCGTCGGGAATGGGATTGTCCTTATTGACCAGCACCACCTGGATGCCTTTTGGGGTGAAGTAATAGGTTCGGCCATCGATACTCTGCCTGCCCACGGCGGCACTGCCGTCCTCCTGGAGAAAATAGCGGTACTCCCCTTCCTCATGCCAGCCGGTCTGTACAAGTCCGCCATCCGACAGGAAGTAGCGTTTTCCATCCAGTTCCAGCCAGCCGGTCTGCATCAGGCCGGAATCGTCATAATAACGTTTCCCGTCCTCCTCGTCCTGCCAGCCGGTGACCATGGTACCGTCCTCCCGGAAGAAGCGGACGCCGTCCTCCATAGACTGTCTGCCGGTGCGGGGAACGCCGTCGTCTCCTAAGTAGTAGGTCCCGGTTTCCAGGGTCAGCCACTGGGTGGCCAGCACACCGGAAGCATCGAAGTAATAGTGGTTTCCCTCGATCTCCTGCCAGTCTGTTACCATGGGGCCGGAGGCGGAGAAATAATGGGTCCCGTCCTCCATGGTCTGCCAGCCGGTGGACATGGCCCCTGTGGAAGGATCAAAATTGTAAATCTGCCCGTCCACCTGGGTCAGCCCCAACCGCAGAACGCCGTCAGAACCAAAGTAACACCGGCCGACCTCCAGATCCTGCCAGCCGGTCTGCATCCGGTATTCGGCGTCAAAATGGTAGATCTTGTCCCCAATGGTCTCCCACCCTGTTACCTTTTTCCCGTGGAAATCCCGGTAGGAATAGACGCCGTCCTCCTGAACCCAGCCGCTGCGGTCCACATTCTCGTCAAACCACACCCAGCCGGCAGCGCCGATCATGGCCAGGCCCGCAAGGAGCAGCACTGCGCACAGCAGATTCCTGACTTTTTTATTCATGCAAAAGAGCCTTCCTTGTTTCTTTTTTCGATATATTACCACAAAAGCGGCTGAATTGCAACCGCGACAGCGAAGGGGCTGCCTCAAAATGATTTTCCGAAATCACAGGAGGCAGCCCCTCTTTCCGGCACAAACCGAGAAAAATGACCAATTGTACCAGGAAGGTTCCGCAATCATAGGAACGCGCCTGACCGGAAGAAGCCCTGGGTTTTGCCGTTCGCGGGAAACACTATGGCGTCGTCTCCATGGCCTCCCCTTTCTGGGCAGGGCGAAGCTCCGCGGGAACATAATCGATTTTCAGCTTGTCCTCGTCCGGAAGCGCGTTGTACCATTCCAGCCATTCCAGAGTCTCCCTGGAAAGCGCGGCGGCGCTGTAGGTCCGTCCCTCATATTGGACGGTTTTCCCGCAGCCGATCAGAAGCAGTCCGCACAGGCAGCAGGCAAGGAACACCTTTGCTTTCAACGAGGCCACTCTCCTTTTTACTGAATATGGGTATGGTTGTTGATATGGTCGCTGCAATAGCAGTAGTACCCGCTGCACTTGGAGCAGTACCGGAATTCCAGCTCCGGGTTGGATACGTCCGTCCGGCCGCAGACGGTGCATTTGTGGGTATAGGCGGGGGTTTCCGCCTTTTTCGGCTGCTCCGTTACATGGAAATGAATGATCTTCGGCTGCTGCTTGGGGGCCTTGCGGAAAAGCTGGCGCAGCTTGTTCTGCCAGGAAAGAGGCACCACATTCAGCACATCCTTGCCGAAGAACAGGAAATAGTTGCCCAGGGCCACCAGCGGAAACAGATTTGCCGCGGTGAAGGGCGTCTGGAACAGGCCCACGAAAATGACCACCAGGTCAAACAGCGCAAACACCCAGGCCTTGATGGGGATAATGAAGAACAGCAGGAACTGCGCCTGGGGGTACAGCGTGGCATAGCCCAGAAACAGGCTCATGTTCAGATAGTACACATCCGCCTGGCAGTTGAACAGCATGCCGTATACATCCATCAGCACCACGCCGGTGAAGTAGAAAATGTTGAATTTCAGGGTTCCCCACTGCCGCTCCATGGCGGTACCCAGGGAGTAATAGCAGAGCAGCGAGATCAGCATAAAGAGAATATTGCTGTTCAGAAGGGTCAGCGGATAGGTAATGAGACGCCAGACCTGCCCGTGCAGGATGGCCGTGCGATTAAAGCACAGCAGATTGTAAAGCAGGTAATTACCCGCCAGGGCGCTGATCAGATAAACAACGGCATTGCCCAGGGAGATATAGAGCATCAGGTTGGGGATGCCCTTGTTCCGGTTGGCAAAGCAATACCGTTCAAAATTCCGGCGCAGGTTTTTCAATGGGGTCAACTCCTTCAATGTTTGCGTTTATTCTACCAGCATTGCGCCGGTTTGTCTATGAAGGAAATGTTAATTTTGCCATTTTCTCTTCTAAGGGGTTGACATTTTTGGGGGAATTCTGTAGAATACAGGAAACTGCATACGTAGCCTTATCAAGAGTGGTGGAGGGAACGGCCCGATGAAACCCGGCAACCTGTTTATCAAGGTGCTAAATCCGGCGGCAAACGAAAGATGAGGATTCGATAGAAATTTCAGCGCACATCGAATCTTCGGTGTGCGGTTTTTTTCTTTGGTTCGGCCAGAGAATGATCTTTTTGCGCCTTGGGCGGATCTTTTGCCCCAGTGCCGCGGAACGGAACAGAGGAAATACACAAAGTATTCCCTCCGCCCCATTCCTTGCTCTGAAGCAAAATCTCTCGCCCAAGACATCAAAAATCTCCTTTTCCGGCCTCACTGAATGCGCGCGATGATAGAAAGGAAAACAAACATGGAAAAAAGACTCTTTACCTCTGAATGTGTTACCAATGGCCACCCCGACAAGGTTGCCGACTCGATTTCCGACGCCATTCTGGACGCCTGCCTGGCCCAGGACCCCGGCTCCCGGGTAGCCTGCGAGACCATGGTCACCACGGATTTCTGCCTGATCTGCGGCGAGATCACCACCAAGGCAAAGGTGGACTACAAGGCCGTTGCCCGGGAAGCCATCCGGGCCATCGGCTACACACGGGACGGCGACGGCTTCAACGCCGATACCGTGGAAATTCAGTGCCGTATCCACACCCAGTCCGCCGATATCGCGCTGGGCACCAATGACGAGGTCGGCGGTGCGGGCGACCAGGGCATGATGTTCGGCGGCGCCTGCACCCAGACCCCGGAGCTGATGCCCCTGCCCGCGGCGTTGAGCCGCGCCCTGTGCAACCGGCTTACCGAGTGCGTCCACGAAAACGATCTGCTGCGGCCCGACGGCAAGACCCAGGTCACTGTGGAATTTGACGAGAACGGCAAGGTTGTGGGCGTGGACACCGTAGTGGTCTCCATTATGCACAGTGCCGATTTCCGGATGGACGCCCTGCGGGCCTACATCCGGGAGAATGTCATTGCCCCCGTTCTTGCACAGTACGGCTTTGACGTAAATACCGTGCCCCACATCTTCATCAACCCCACCGGTCACTTTGTCATCGGCGGTCCCAACGGCGACACCGGTCTGACCGGCCGGAAGATCATTGTGGACACCTACGGCGGCTACTTCTCCCACGGCGGCGGCGCTTTCTCCGGCAAGGACCCCACCAAGGTGGACCGCAGCGCCGCCTACATGGCCCGCTATATGGCCAAGAATCTGGTCGCCGCGGGCCTTGCCGAGCAGGTACAGGTTCAGCTGGCCTATGCCATCGGCGTGGCGGAGCCTGTCTCCGTCCGGGTAGACAGCTACGGCACCGGCAAGATCTCTGACGAGGCCATGACCGAGCTGCTGCGCAAGACTTGCGACCTGACCCCCGCGGGCATCATCCGCAAGCTGGATCTGCGCAGACCCATCTATGCCTCCACCGCCGCCAAAGGCCACTTCGGCGTAGGCGACAAGAGCTGGGAGCAAACCGACATCGCCCCCAAGCTGCGGGAACTGGCCGGGATCTGATACAAACGCATTATAGATAGAATGGGCCAGGCGAAATGCCTGGCCCGAAATTTTTACTTCTGGGACTGTCCGGCCAGCCGCATTTGCAGCAGCATCAGGTCCTTCAAATCCACCTTGCCGTCGCCGTTCAGGTCGGCGTTGCCGGTTTCGGCGGAGACGTTCTGGCCGGAGAGGTAGCGGCGCAGGCGGATCAGGTCCGCGTTGGTGACTTCCCCGTCCCCGTTCACGTCTCCCGCAAGGCCCAGGCTCACGGTAACGCCGCCGGGAACACAGGCGATCTCCACTTCATTTGCCTGGGCGTCCACGGCGGAAACATCCGTCAGCGTCACCGGAATTTCCCCAAGGCCCGCCTGCTGAGAGACCCGGAAGGTCAGCGCCAGAACCGCCCCCTCTGCTTTCGTTTCATCCGGCTGGAGCCACAGGGCCTTTTCCCCCTGGCCGATGCCTACCGTCCAGTCGCCCTGGGCGAAATCCTCACTGGGGCAGCTGTAGTCCTCCAGTGTCAGAAGGGTTTTGTCGTAGTCAAAGCCAAAGTACATTCCCGTAATGCCCGGATTCCCGGAGATTGTGACGGTCAATGTCACCGTCTGCCCCGGCTGGGCCTTCACGGCTTCCACAGTCAGCTTCGGCGTTTCCTCGGGTACTGCCGCCGATTCTTCCGACTGGGCGGCTTCCGTTTCCTCCGGAACGGTTTCTTCTGGTTGTTCCGGTCCCGTTGCCCCTGCCGTCTCTTCCGGCACGGTCTCCCCTGCCGGTTCGGATGCTTCCGCAGTCTCTTCGGGTACGGTTTCTTTCACCGCTTCGGTCGCTTCCGCCGTTTCCTCGGGTGCGGTTTCCTCTGCCGGTGTGGTCTGCCCGTCTGTAGATTCCCCGGCCGGTGCCGTCTCTGCCGGTTCCGTCTCGGTTTCCTGCCCAGGCTCAGCAGCCTGTTCCGGCTCCCGGGCCGTTTCTTCGGCGGTTTCCGCGTCCAGTGCGGTAAAGTTCAGTGCATTGTCCTTTGCGAAGGTTTCCGCCGCGGTTCCGGTATAGCCCAGGATCTCCGGTTCCCCCTCCAGAGCATCCGCCCCGACGGTCTCTATGGTCTTCGGGAAAGAGATCCGGGTCAGCTTTCTGCAAAGCGCGAACGCGCCGTCGTCCAGCGCCGTAATGCCTTCGCCCAGCTCCGCCGTCAGAATGTCTCCCCGGTAGGCGTCCCAGGCGAACCTGCCGTCCTTCTCCGGAGAAACGGCGCCCGTACCCGTCAGGGTCAACGCGCCCTCTTCCAGGGTCCATTTTCCGTTTTCGCCCCAGGTGCCCTTTACGGAAGCCAGCGCGTGAGCGCCGGTCTGCCGGTATGTACCGCCGTTATCCTCGATATAGTCCTGGACCGCGGAATTCGCGTAGCAATTGATGGTGGCCGTAATGTCGAAAGCGCGGTCCCCAACCCACGCCACGCTGTCCGGCACGTAGACCGGGGCCAGCTTGGCGCAGCCGGCAAAGGCCCGCTGCCCGATACCGATCAGGCCCGTAGGGAAGCTGACCCAGCGCAGACCGGGGCAATCCTCAAAGGCGCTGGAACCGATATAGCGCAGGGTTTTGGGGAGCGCCAGATATTGCAGAGCAGAAAAATCCCGGAATGCCTCCGCCTGGATCTCCGTGACTCCCTCGCCGACGCGCAGGGTCGTAATGCTGTCCTTTTCATCCTCCCAGGGGAAGGGCTGTGAAAAGGACATGGCCCCTTCGCCGGAAATGCACAGCACATTTCCCTCCAGCGACCAGCTGACGCTCTGGGTGCTCTCCGCCCCGGCGGCCATGGGGACCGCCAGCAGCAGGCAGAGCACAAAGCAAAGCACTTTTTTCATTCTGAAAACACCGCTTTCTTTTACGTGTTCTCCTCGGAAGCCGGAAGCTCCTGCTTCGGCTCCTGGGCCGCATTTACATAGGCCATCAGTTCTTCGCCGGTAATGGTCTCCTTGACCAGCAGATACTCGGAAATCTCGTCCAGCAGGCCCCGGTTCTCCTTCAAAATTCTGAAAGCGTCCGCAAAAGCGCCGTCCAGCAGCTTCTGGACCTCTTTGTCCACCTGGGCCGCCGTATCCTGAGAGCAGTCCATATAGGCCTGGCCGTCCAGATAGCTGTTCTGCACGGAGGCCGTGGTCATCAGGCCCAGCTCCTTGCTCATGCCGTACTGGCTGACCATATTCCGGGCCAAAGAAGTGGCCCGCTGCAGATCGTTGGCCGCGCCGGTGGTCTGCGCGCCGAAAACCAGCTGCTCGGCGGCACGGCCGCCTACCAGGCTCTTCAGCTCTACCTCCAGCTCCTCCCGGGTGGAGAGGAACTTCTCCTCCTCCGGCAGGTACATGGTATATCCCAGAGCGCCGGAGGTATGGGGCACAATGGTAATCTTGGAAACGGGCTGGGCGTGCTTCTCCAGAGCGGAAACCAGCGCGTGGCCCACTTCATGGTAGGCGACCAGCCGCTTTTCCGTTTCGGTCAGCACGGTGTTCTTCTTTTCAGAACCGGCAATGACCGTCTCAAAGGACACCAGCAAGTCCTCCTGGTTGACCGCTTTCCGGCCCATACGGACCGCACGGAGGGCTGCCTCGTTGACCAGGTTTGCCAGATCCGCGCCGACCGCGCCGGCGGTGGCCTGGGCGATCTTCTTCAGGTCCACGTCCTCGGCAAGCTTGATCTTCCGGGTATGGACCTTCAGGGTATCCAGGCGGCCCTGATAGTTGGGCCTGTCCACAATGATCCGGCGGTCGAACCGGCCGGGCCGCAGCAGCGCCTTATCCAGAATTTCGGGACGGTTGGTGGCCGCCAGGCACACGATGCCCTTGGAGGGCTCGAAGCCGTCGATCTCGCTGAGGAGCTGGTTCAGGGTCTGCTCCTGCTCGGAGTTGTTGCCGTAGCGGTTGTCACGGGCACGGCCCACGGCGTCGATCTCGTCAATAAAGATAATACAGGGCGCGACCTTGGCCGCCTGCTGGAACAGGTCCCGGACGCGGCTGGCGCCCATGCCCACGAACATCTCCACGAAGTCGGAGCCGGAAATGGAGAAGAAGGGCACGTCCGCCTCCCCCGCCACAGCCTTGGCAAGCAGGGTCTTGCCGGTACCGGGAGAGCCAACCAGCAGGGCGCCCTTGGGCAGCCGCGCGCCGATCTCCGCGTACTTCTGGGGATTATGGAGGAAGTCGATGATCTCCTTCAGGGATTCCTTGGCCTCGTCCTGTCCGGCCACATCCTTAAAGGTAACGCCGGTCTGCTTTTCCATATAGACCTTGGCCTTGCTCTTGCCGAAGCCCCCCATCATGCCGTCGCCGCCCATGCGCTTGGTAATGGTGCGCATGAATACGAACAACAAGGCGAAAGTGATGCAGTAGTACAGGATGGTCAGGATCATGGAGTTGTCCTCCTGAACCTGCCAGTCGGGTTTTACCCCCTGAGCGGACAGCTCGTTATACACACTCAGCCAGTCGCCGGTAGGCATGCCGGTATAGCAGGCCCTCTGCTGAGAGGCGGGCTTGGCTGCCTCTTCCTTGGTCAGGTAGTAGATCCGGCTGCCCCGCCGCTGGACCTCCGCCAGCTGGTGATTCTCCATGGCGGCATAGAAGTCCGCGTAGGTCGTTTCCGTATACTGACTGTCGGAGACCAGATTATAGATCCAGCCGAACAGCAAAACCAGAGCCAGCGCGATAATCAGCGGGGTCCAGAAATTCTTTTTCGGGTTGTTCCCGCCGGGCTTTTTCCCGTTGGGTCCGTCTTTTTCTTCATAACTCATGCAATACATGCCTCCTCAAGGCTTTCTTACCGGGTATCATATCACATTTTTGCACCGGGCGCAATGAATGATTCCCCTTTTGGGGTAAATTTTCTGTGAATACCCCGTTTTTCACCGGCCATAGTAAAAATAAGAGTTGTGAATCAGGCCGGAATCTGTTATAATACAGAATATTGTTTTTGATCCTGCGAAAAATGATGGAGATGATCCCATATGTACGAGAAGAAAGACCGCGGTTTTCGCCGCCCGCCCCGTGCCGAAGCGCCCGCCCCCGCGGAAGAAACCGAGGGCCAGCTGGAGGGGCGGAACGCCATTGCCGAGGCTCTGAAAAGCGGGCGGACCATTGACAAGCTCTTTATCGCCTCCGGCGATACGGATAAAGCTTTGCAGCGGCTGGCTGCCCAGGCCAAGGAGGCCGGGGCCGTCGTCGTCCCCGTAGACCGGCGGAAGCTGGACGCCATGTCCTTCACCCGGTCCCACCAGGGCGTGATCGCGCTGGCCGCCGCCCACGACTACTACACCATTGACGACATTCTAGAAGAGGCCGCCGGCCGGGGGGAAACGCCCTTGATCGTCATCTGCGACGAGCTGTCCGACCCCCACAACCTGGGTGCCGTTCTCCGTTCCGCCGAGTGCGCCGGGGCCCACGGCGTCATTATTCCCAAGCGCCGCAGCGTAGGCCTCACCGCCACGGTGGCAAAGGCTTCCGCGGGGGCAATGGAATACATGAAGGTGGCCCGGGTCACAAATATCAGCGCCGCCATGCAGGAGCTGAAGGAGAAAGGCGTCTGGATCTTCGGCGCTGCCGCCGAGGGGGCCATTCCCATGTATCAGGCGGACCTGAAGGGGCCTGCCGCCATTGTGATCGGCAACGAGGGCGTGGGCATGAGCCAGCTGGTTCGGAAGAACTGCGATGTCATTGTCTCCATCCCCATGAGAGGACGCATCAGCTCCCTGAATGCCTCTGCCGCCGCTTCCATTCTATTGTATGAGGCGGTGCGCCAGCGTCTCGGTTAAACACTCGGAGGACCACTATGGATAACCAGGATATCTTTGACCCGGAAGAATTGGACGAAACCCAGGAATTTGACCTGGACGCCATTCTGAACGAATTTCATACGGAACCGGAAGCTCCCGAAGCCCCGGAAAGCGAGCCGGAAGCCCCCGAGGCCCCGGAAGCGGCTGCGGAGAACGCGGGTGAGAGCGACGAGGCCTTTGCCCAGGAGCTTTCCCAGCTGCTGGGGGATCTGGAACTGGAAGAGGGACCCGTCGAAGCGCAGCCCCTCTCCGAAACCAAGATCTTCACCTTCTCTGAGGAAACCGCCGAACAGTCCCCGTCCGCGGAACCGGACCTCAGCGGGGAGACCATTCGCTTTGGCTCCGCGCCGGATGCTCCCAAGACAGAAGAGCCGCCCGCTCAGGAGCCTATCCCCATTCGGGCCAATCTGCGGGAATTAAAGCGGAAGCTGATCGCCGGTCCCGAAAAGCGGTACTACGAGCTGTCCGACCAGGGTGTTTTCAAGCTCCAGATCGCCATCGTGCTGAATCTTCTGATCGTGGCTTTCTGCGTCGGCTCCACCACCATGTTCTCCATGGACATGGTGCCGGAAAACCGGCTACGGTTCGTTATCTTCACCCAGGTGCTGGCCATGTTCCTCTCCGCCCTGCTGGGCTGCCACCAGATTCTGGACGGCCTTGGCGAATTGTTCCATGGCCGCTTCACCATCAATACGTTCCTGACCTTTACCCTGATCGCCTGCTGCATCGATGCCTACGATTGTTTGCAGGAGCTTCGGGTCCCCTGCTGTTCCGGCTTCGCGCTGCAAATGACCTTCGCCCTGTTTGCCCGGTATCACCGCCGGTCCACGGAGATCTCCCAGCTGGATACCCTGCGCAAGGCCACACACCTGCGCGGCATCGTCAAGGAACCGGACTATCTGGACGGAAAGCCCGCGCTGCTGCGGGGCGAAGGCGATGTGGACGACTTTACAAACACCTATCAGAAAGCCGGAACCCCCGAAAAAATTCAGAGCGTCTATTGTCTGCTGAGCCTGGCCGTCTGTATTGGTCTGGCCGTTCTGGCCGGAATGAAGTACGGCACCAGCCTTGCATTCCAGGTGCTCTCCATCTCTCTGTTCGCGGCGGTGCCCGCCAGCTTTTTCGTGGCTCTGACCCGGCCCACCGCCATTCTGGAACGGCGGCTGCATATGGTCGGATCCGTGCTCTGCGGCTGGCAGGGCGTCAGCGGTTTGCAGGGAAAAGCCTGCTTCCCTCTGACGGATGAGGACCTGTTCCCCATTGGCTCCACCAAGCTCAACGGCGTCAAATTCTATGGCAACCGGGAGCCGGAGCAGATCCTGTCCTACGCCTCTTCCCTCATCGGCGAGGCCGGCGGCGGGCTGGTGCCCCTGTTCCGGAACATGCTGAAAAACCGGGGCGGCAGCGAATACCCCGTGTCCGAATTCCGGGACTACGGTGTAGGCGGCGTCGGCGGCATTATCCGGGGCGAGGCCGTGCTTCTGGGAAGCCTGGATTTCCTGCAGAGCATGGACGTGGAGATTCCCCAGGGCACCACGGTGGCCCAGGCGGTATATATGGCCGTCAACGGGGAGCTGTGCGCCGTGGTCGCCATTTCCTACGCCAAGATGCGCTCCACCAGCGCCGGACTGACCTCCCTCAGCGGCTACCGGAAGCTCCAGAGCGTGATGCTGGCCAAGGACTTCATGCTGACGGGCGAGTTCCTGCACAGCAAGTTCTCCGTCAACACCCGCCGGATGGTCTTCCCCGACCGGGAGACCCGGGAAATTCTCTCCCGGCGGCGGCCGAACCCTGAGGGCAAGGTGCTGGCCCTGTCCACCAGAGACGAGCTGGTCAGCCTGGTCTACCCCGTCACCGGGGCCAATGCCCTGAAACACGCCTGCAATTTAGGGCTTGTCATTCACATTCTGGGCGGCGTCGTGGGCATGCTCATTATGTTCGCCCTGGCCTTCCAGGGCAGCGTGGAGATCCTGACCCCCACGAGGGTGCTTCTCTACCAGCTGATCTGGATGGTCCCCGGCCTGCTGGTAACGGAGTGGGCGAGAACCGTATAACGCTTCAAAACACCGCTGCCGCAGTTCCGATTGGACTGCGGCAGCGGTTTTCCGTGCAATTCGCTGGTGCCGGTACGCGGGATAGCAGAGGCTGCGAGAGATAGATATATCCTGGAAGCGTTCCTGTGCAGCTTAGGGACGGCACAGCGTCTAATTGAAATAATATGGCTTCATATGCAGCCCCGCGCAAACAGCATCCGAATGGGAGATGATAAGCATTCCGCCCTGCCGCCGCAGGAGAAGTCTGTGCAAAACCTCGGCCGCATCGGCATCCAGATGATTTGTCGGCTCGTCCAGCAGCAGGAAATTTGCGTCCCGCAGCAGTGCCCGTGCCAGCAGAATTTTTTTCTGTTCGCCGGGGGAAAGGCTGCTTCCGCCAGGGGTAACGGCATCCTCCAGTTTTTTCGCCAACCCCATCTCACGAAGCAGCTTCTCCGCTTCCGGGCGTTTGTCCTCTGGAAGAAAGAGATTGTCCCAAATGGTACCGGAAAAAATCGTCCCATTCTGATCCTGCAGGGCAACGCTTTGCCGCCTTTGACGCGCCGCCGCTCCCCTGCACACCTGCCCGGAGACCGGCTCATACAGCCCCGCGAGAATCGACAAAAGCGTGGATTTTCCACTCCCGTTTGGACCTACAAACCGGATATTGTCATCCTTGGTCATAGAGAAATCCACATTGAACAAAACCGGCGTATCCTCGCCCGGATAGGAAAAGCAGAGCTTCTCCGCATCCAACGCGGTCAACGCGGCATCAGGCATCCGCGCATCCTCATAATCGCCATAAAAGCAAGCGATTCGGCTGAGATATTTCCCTTCGTCATGCTTTTCGGTGATGAGATCCCGAACATACTGAAAGCACTGGGTAATGGAGGGAATCATCAGATATCCGGCCAGCAGCATTCCCAGGGACAGCTTGCCGCCGATGACCAGGAACGCGCCCACCAGTATGGTGCAGAGCTGTGTTCCATACGTACACAGAAAATCCAGCACCGCTGTTTTGGCATCCATATGGTATTGCCTCCTGCCGGTTTTCTGAAGAAAACGCTCAAAGTGCCGCTCCAGCCGCCCGGTAAAAAAATCGTGCAGAGAAAAGCTTTTTGCCAGATCTCTGGCCTGAAACAGCTCCTGTTCCATCTGCCTGCGGCCTTCATTGTACTCGGACACTTCTTTCTTGAGCTTGACCTTTTCTTTGGCTATATAAGCAGTCCGGATGATGGGCAGAGCGGCCATCGCAAGGATCGTCAGTACAAACAGAACCGGGCAGCCATTTTGCCAAAAGGAAAGCATCAGAACCAACGCGAACGCAAACGCCACAGCCGGATAGGCACAAAGTGTCATCTGATTCCAGCAGAACGCGGCGGCGTCCTCTTCCAGGCGCTCCATGACGGCACCGGCTTCCATTGTCTGTACATGTATCAGGGGCAAATGGATCAGTTTATCCATCAGGAAGCTGTCGTAAGCAAAGCCCTGCCTGGTCAGCAGCAGATTCAGCCGCAGCCGAAAGGCCGCCACGATCACCACCTGTACGAACACGGCGCTCAGAAAGGCCGGAAGTCCCGCCAGGATCGCCGGTGTATCCAGTTCCAGCAGGCGGCTTGTCATATCACCGATCAGCCAGGCAGCAAGTGTGGGCGACGCAATGTTAAAAAGGCGATGAAAGAAGCACACAAGGATGGCTTCGTGAAGGAACTTCCGGCAGTCTTTTTTCATCAGCCGGTCAGTGCTCATAGCAGCGGCCTCCCTCCACGCAAATTTTCCGAGTCCAATGAAGCGCGATCTCCGGCGAATGGGTGCAAAGGACCAATGTTCCCCCGCGGCTTTGAAGAACGCCCGTCAGATAGGAAATCCCCTGCTTGTCCAGGTGATTGGTTGGCTCATCCAGAAGCAGCAGTTCCCCGGTATGTGCCAATGCCGCGGAAAGATAGAATTTCTTTCGCACGCCAGGGGACATCTCATGCAGAGGCTTTGACAGGATATCCGCAGCTCCGAACCCCCGCAGATGCCGGAAAACGGCCTCCCGATCAATGGCACCGCCTTGCAGCATCGCTTCCAGAAGTTCCGAGCCGGGCATTGTAAGCTCCGGCTCCTCCTGCAGGCATATGGCAAAGTCCCGCGGTGAAAGACTGCCGCTGACTTTTCCGCTGTCCGCTGTTTCCAGCCCCAGTAAGATCCGCAGCAGAGTGGTCTTTCCGCCGCCGTTGACCCCTTGCAGAAGGATGCGGTCGCCCTTGCGGATATCCAGAGAAACGCCGTCCAGGACCCTATGCTCTCCATACCGCTTTGTGACATTCTCTGCCCGAAGCAGCACCTCCGCCCCCTGCCCCTCTGTCTGTTCCGCCGCGTACCCCAACCGGACAGCCGCTTCCTCCGCGTCAATCTGCTGCAATCGCAGATCAAATACGGAACTGATAGAAGAAAACAGGTATCCCGCCAGAAGAATCAGCAGCGGGGTCTGAGACAGCCCTATTTCACCAAGCAGGACGAATACGCCCACCACGACATAGCTTCCATAGTTCAGCAAGCTGTCCACGGCGTTGAACACGATATTTTCCACCGTGCCAACCTTTTCTGCCCGCTTTCCGGAGCTGATGATGGCGTGATTGAGCCGCATATACCGCTCCATATACCATTTTTCCGCGCTATAGGCTTTCAGCGTGCGGATGCCGTTATAACCCTCCAGCATCCAGCCGCAATAGCTTTCTTCATCGCTGTGGGTCTGCTCGTAGATTTGCCGTGACCAGTGCTCATATAGGAATACGGGCAAAAGCTGGATCAGGTTAAGCGTGAAAAAAATCAGACCGATCCAAACATTTTGCAGGCACAGCAAAACGGCAGAGCAAATCATGACGACGATGCCGCTGACAGCCACGGGCATCGTTTGCTGATAAAACTCCGCAATGGTCCCGACATCACCGGAAAGCTTTACATTCATCTCGCCGGGATCCTTCACCCCTACCCGCCGATCGATCACGCCGCCATACAAGAAGTTACGGAAGCTCTGGGTATCTGTGCATCTGACACGGCTTCGCCACTGTGTCAGCAAGAATTTCAACACACCCGACAGCGCCACTGCCACAGCCGCCCCAAAGGCCAAGTATTTCATCTTTTGGTACTGCCCCGCCATGGTGCATTTCAGCAGACCGGAAAGCAGATAGCCGCACAGCAGTATACAGCCATAGCCAGCGACTTCCTGAAGAATGCCCACTGCTTTGGATTTTCGGAAGAAACGGCTATACATTAGCAGCACCAGCGCCTCCTGGGACAGATTTTTGAATTTACAAAGACGGCGGATTTTATTTCCAATGTAAAGGTTCATCGATAGCGCCTCCTTTTGTGGCCGCTTCCATTTTAAGGCAGAAAGTTAGTCATTGGAATAACCCAATAGTCGAGAATTTTTCTATTGTTATTAAGATCTATCTAAAAACCGGAAATATGACCAACAGCGAGGGATTTTTCGCCTGATGTAGCCATTTTTTCGCAGGAATACTTTGCGTATTGCAAGGAACGCGCAGCAGGCTGAAAAGGCCCGCTGTTTGGGCGTGTTGACGGTTTTCGGATAGGCCCTAGAATTAGTGGCAATAAAGCACAGTTCGATGCATCAAATGCTGCACCGAACTGTGAAACAACTTAGTCTAACTTAGTCTGACTGGTTTGCCTGGTACCACATTGCTGCTTTCCGCAAGACTGCGGCTCATAATCCAACTTTGCCGATTTCAGCGCAGCAATAAATACTTCTGCCGTCATAGCAGTCTCTCCTTTCTTCAGATTATATAAAGTCAGTATAACATCTGACTATATACCACTTTCCCCAATTGTTTGCACTTGCTGAGCTACAAAACCATATGGGCAAACTGACCCAACATTTCTGCCTTGCATCCTTAATGCTTCAAGGAACTCCGGGATAAATTTATCATAGTTGAATACATTTCCACTTGCTATTATTTGCTTATACTTACTCCATAAAACCTTTCCAAAATACTTTTCAGGGAGCATGACGCACGGACGAACTAATCCCGCTTCGGAAATACATATCATGTTTTTTCCCCCCTGACAACCTAATATGTAGTTTTCACAATCGTTAATTTTGGACTTTAATTCATCGGCATCATCCAGTTTTGCAATTTGCATATCGGGATGTTTATCAGAAAACGCCGCAACCAACTGTGATGCTATATTGTATTCCTCTACAGATATATCCCAGCCGCTTTCTCCCAAAGTATTACGGCCGGCCTTAGCTGAAACACCAAAGCGTACATTGTTTATTCCAATTTCGTACAAAAAAGTTAAATACTGGTCGATCTTCCTGACATTATCTTTTCTTAGGATAATTGCAACCGAGCTTGGTATCCTCATCTGTACCAGTTTTTTCAACCCATCGCAAAATGCCGAAAATGCACAAACTCCCGCGTATTGCCTATATTCATCATCTGTCACTCCGTACATAGAAACTTGTACATGGTTTAATTTCCGCAGTGTTGCATTATCAAGGCAACATATATTGGAACCGTTCGTTAAAAGAAATATGTTAGTAAACGGAGCAATAGCTACAATTTCATCAAACAAAGGATGTGCTGTTGCTTCTCCGCCTGTTAGCTCGAGCGAATATGTTTTATCCTTAAGTGTATCAAAAATATCCCGAATGGTATCAATTGATATGAATGTTGTGTTGGTTGGACCCGCTTCTTTATAGCAATGTGTACAGCGAAAATTGCAAAAATTAGTAAGTTCAATTGTAAGAAAGAGAGGATAGCACTTCCCTTGCTCACCCCAAAAAACACTCTTTGCTTTCCCAGGAACAACTATTCCTTTGTTGCGCAATTGATTTACATATGTCTCATATGTAGCCCGTGCTTCGGTATTGTCTGGACGGATGTTGAAAAGTTCAGAAATATGCAGCCAGGTTCTCTGCGTCGAATGGTATCGATTTATTGCTTGGATAACCACTGCTTCGACAGAGTTGCACTTAATTTGACCATATCGATCATCTATTTTGAATAAGGTTAGTTCATTGCCAAAAAAACAAGGTAAATAAGAATCACATATCTGTAAGCTTATGTCATAAACACTTTTTTCCACAAAGTGCCTCCTTCTTCCTAAGTGCGAACAGCGTTTTGTACGATAACTTCGCAATACCGTACAATCCCAAAGATCCAGCGTACATATGAATCACTGACCAAACACTTCATATTATACTGTATCCAATATATAACATGTTTCAGTCCGTTGTACAAAACTGCGAGTTAAACTTTTTGTATTTGCATATTAGGGCCGCATCGGAATCAACTTCTTTACCAAACAACTTACTTTGATGCTTCAACTTTGCAAATGGTCTTGTCGTATATATCATATGCCACAGCCGCCCCAAAGGCCAAGTATTTCATCTTTTGGTACTGCCCCACCATGGTATATTTCAGCAGGCCGGAGAGCAGATAGCCGCACAGCAGTATACAGCCATAGCCAGCGACTTCCTGAAGAATGCCTACTGCTTTGGATTTTCGGAAAAAACGGCTATACATCCTTTGTGTCACAGTGCGTTTCCCGCTCCGCTATAATTTGCTGAATGCCGTGCTCCAGCGCAGCGGGCAGCTGCTTTTTGAAGGCAGCTGTCACACACTCCGCAAGGCGGCGGCATTTCACGGCATCCTGTCGTTCCTCTTTTTCATTCAGCCTCGCTTCCAGAACACAGAGCATATCCAGCATCTGCTCCAAGCACAGTCCAAGCTGTGCCTTTGCCGCATTCAGGGAATCTTCTCCTTCCAACAGCAGGGCCATTTGCTCCAGCTTCGTAAAGTAAATTTCCGGGATCAGCTCCAATGTGGGCGCAACCAGCGCCTGCTGCCCGGTTTTCCCATAGGTATCGGCCAGAATACGGACGGCATCGTATTTGATGCAGTCGTCATGGGTGGATGCAATCAGGGATTTGCAGATACTGATGATCTCATCGGTATCGCCCGGCACCTCCAGCACATAGAGCAGGTTGTTCAGGATGACGTCGTTTCCCGGAAACTGCTTTAAGCCGCTGCGGAGGATGGACGCTGCCCTTGCATCGTCTACGGTGCGCAGAGCCGCGGCTTCCCGGCAAAGCGCTTCCACCTTTTTCTCCGCCTCCATGCGGTTGTATTCAAACAATTCATCTGTGGACACGCCGAAAAGGGACGCAATTGCCGGAATGAGCGTCACATCCGGCAGCGCCGTACCGGTTTCCCATTTACTGACCGCCTGAAAACTGACGCCCAACAGCCCCGCCAGCGCCTCCTGGGACAGATTTTTGGATTTGCGAAGCCGGCGGATTTTATTTCCAATGTTCAGGTTCATCGAAAGCGCCTCCTTTTATGGCCGCATCCATTTTAGCACAGAAAAATCGCCATGAGAATAACCAGATCGTTGAGAATTTTTCTACTGTCATTAGAATTGTCTATCCGGCAGCTTTCTTTCCGTATAAAGCAACCGCGGTCCACACGAACCGCGGCTGCTTTTATTGATCGGTCAAGAAAGGAGAAATTTCCCCCTCATAGAGGCCCCCCATAATTGTCAATTTGCTTCGCTTTGGTCTCGCATTTGCGGAACACGATCACAAACGCGATCATCTGAACGATGAAGGTCAGCATCCAGGACAGGGGGTAAGAGATGTACAGGCACTGCTGGGTGTGGTAGGCGGGGATGCGGAAGATGGTGTATATCCACAGAATGCGGATGCCGCAGATGCCCAGCACCGTAATGAGCATGGACAGGAAGGAAGCGCCCATACCCCGGAGGACGCCGGTAACAACATCCTGCATACCGAACAGGAAGTAGGGCAGCACGGTAATGACCATACGGGCCACGCCAATGGAAATGGCCTCTTCGGAATCCGTAATATACAGCGACAGGATCGGGCGCGCAAACAGGTTCATCCCCACGCCGGTAATGATCCCGGCGATCGTCGCGTAGAGAATGCACAGCCCGGAAATCTTTTTCACCCGGTCAAACCGGCCTGCGGCGCTGTTCTGACCTACGTAGTTCACCGCCGTCTGGTGGAAGGAATTCTCGATCACGCAGGCAAAGCCCTCCAGATTGGCAACCGCCGCATTGCCGGAGACGGCGACAGCGCCAAAGGAGTTTACCGCAGACTGAATGATCACATTGGAAGCGGAAAACATGGAGCTCTGGATGCCCGCGGGAATGCCGATGCGCAGCATCTTCAGCAGCGGCGCCTTATAGATATGGAGCTTGCTCAGGTGCAGGCGGCACATATCCGTCCGTCTGGTCATGACACAGAGAATGGCCACAGCGGAGAGCCCCTGGGAAATGATGGTGGCCCAGGCCACGCCGTCCACATTCATGCCGCAGCCCTTGACGAACACAACGTTCAGGATCACATTCAGCACACCGGCGGAGGTCAGGATCAGCAGGGGCGTCTGGGTATCGCCCGCCGCCCGGACCATGGAAGCGCAGAAATTATAGACCAGATTGAAGGTAATGCCCAAAAAGTAGATCTGCATATACTTCTGGGCCAGAGGCAGCACGTCCTCAGGGGTGGACATTGCCTCCAGAATTCCGGCGGAGAAAGTCACACCGAACACCGTCAGAAAAATGCCGCTGAGGGCCGCCGTGGGGATGGCCGTATGGACGGTGCGGAATACCGTCTCTTCCTCCCGGCTGCCGATGCCATGGGCCACGGCCACACCCGCGCCCACGGACAGCCCGATAAACAGATTGACGATCAGATTTGTAATCGCGCCGGTGGAACCCACCGCCGCCACGGAAATGCTGCCGCAGAATCTGCCCACAACGATCAGATCCGCCGCGTTAAACAGCAGCTGCAAAACGCTTGTCAGCATAATGGGAATGGCATAGGTCACAAGCGGCCAGGCCAGAGAGCCATGGAGCATATCCCGTTCTTTTCGTTTCATATTTCCACGTTTCCTCCAAAACAACAAGATGCTGAGGTATTATACATCCGGAAATAGCAAATGTCAAAGCCCCGGCCCTACGAAAAAAGAGCGCCCGCGGGCGCTCTTTTTATCAATATTTCCCGGTCCTTCCGGAATGGCTGCCGGTGGAATGGCTGGTGGTGAAGCTGCCGCCTCCACCGCCCTGGGGCGGACGGTTCTCCGTCTGCCGGGGCCGCCTGGAAACGGTGCGGCGCAGGAAATGGTCTGACTGCCGGGTCAGGCGCATGGAGCCGGGCACGGTATAGTCGTCCGCCTGGCCCTTGACCCCGGCGGAGCGCATAGGCGCTACCAGCACCACGGCGGTGACACCCGCCAGGAAAATGCCCGGCAGGAAGAACAGGAATGAGAAGCCCCGCTTCTGCCGCGCGTCATTCCGGCTTCCCTGCCCCTCTGCAACGGGCGTACCGTTGGCCGCGGCTTCCAGATACTCCTGGCAGGCGTTCAGATATTCATTGAACGCACCGTAATAATCATTGTCCTTCAGATAGGAAATGATCCGGTCCTCAATGGCATCCCGTCCGGCCTCGGAGAACACATAGTCCGCCCGGTCAGAATTGAAATGCAGACAGAAATCCCGGTCGTCCGTGCTGACCATGAAGGAAGCGCCGACCCTGTCGCTGCCCCAACCCAGGTCATAGGTCTCGTAGATATCCACATTGGCATCCCAGAAATCCGTTTCGTGGGAGTAATTCTTATAGTCTGTTACGGCAATGATGTAAATGCTGAATTCGTACGCCTTGCTCAGCTCCTCCGCCCGGGTCTCCAGGGCCATCTGCTGGTCGTCCGTCAGCAGGTTGGCGGCGTCCGTTACATAGGCCAGCCGGGCATCCGAATCGTCCTGAGCTGCCAGCGCGGTAACGGGCAGCAGCAGAAGCAGCATTACCGCCAGGGCCAAACCAAAAACGCGTTTTGTCTTCATAGCCCGCCCTCCTTACAGAAACAGCCAGCCCAGCAGGGCCGTTCCGATGGCGAAAGCAGCGCCCACAAAGGCCCAGAGCCGCTTGGCGTCAATGGGCAGATCGCCGATGAGCCTGCCCGTCTGGCCGTTCATGGCAAAGAGATAGTTCTTCCCCTTCCACTGGGTAGACAGCAGCCACACGGGGAGCAGCGCGTACTTCACATCCCCGGGGTGGACCCGGATCCGTTTCCCGGTGGGAATACAGCCCTCGTAGCCGATGACCGTATTGCGGATGGCGTTTTCCGTGCTGCGTTCGCAGCGGAGCTTCGCCCGCTTCATGCTCTCCTCTTTGGAAACATCATACTTATCCGCAAAGAAGCCGGGCAGATAAGACAGCTGGAAGGGCTTCAAGTCCTTGTATTCATAGGGTTCAATGGCATCCATATGGCTGTCCGGCATTTTGGAAGCGCCGTCCACCGGAATTTTTTCAAAATCCAGGCTGCCCTGGCGGTGGACCAGAAAATGGTCCGTTTCCGTAATGACCTCATTGCTGGTGGTATGGCTGTGGGTACGGGTGGCATCGAAGCGCATATCCGCCTCCACCCGGGCGTCAAACAGCCAGAAGGGCACATAAATGCCCTTGACCTCCTGCAGATGGTTTTCGTCCGCAAAGGCTTTCGGCAGAACCGGCTTGTGGCTGTAGTGCCGCTTCAGGGCCGCCACGGCGTCCTCCTTGGTTTTGGCAAAGGGGATGATGTAATCCGGCTTTTTCGCCCCGGACAGCTGCCCGGGAATCACCGTGGGATTGCCGCAGTAAGGGCAGGCGGTCGCCGCCGTAGTCTCCTCGCAGAGCAGCTCCGCGCCGCACTGGGGGCAGCTGTAGGCCCGCAGCTTTTGGGCGTCTTCTCCCCACTCGGAACCGGCCCGGGAAAGGTCCCAGCTCTCGTTGGCGTCCCCCTGGATCTGCTTTTCCGCCTCTTCAAAGGCCTTTTCCGCGTCCTGAGCCTTGGCAGACTGCAAGGCCTCGATCTCCTCCAGAGTATAGGAGCTGCCGCAGTAGTCGCACTCCAGCTTTCCGGAAGTACTCCCAAAATGCAGCGGACCGGTGCAGGCCGGGCATTTGTAATTGATCACTTCGCTGGGCATAGGAAACTCTCCCTTTCTTTCCGGATACAGAGGCCGGGTTCCCCGGCCCCGGAACCTATCAGATCACGATATCCTCGTCATTGAAGGGGTCGCCGCACTCGGGGCAGAACTTGGGCGGATGCTTGGGGTCTTCCGGCTCCCAGCCGCACTTATCGCACTTGTACAAAGGCTCCCCCGCGGGCTTCTTCGCGCCGCACTGGGTGCAGAACTTGCCCTTGTTCACCGCGCCGCATTTGCAGGTCCAGCCCTCGGCGGGTTTCTTGGCTCCGCACTCAGGGCAGAAGTTGCCGGTGGCCTCCGTGCCGCAGCCGGGGCACTTCCAGGTGGCCGCCGAAGGGGCTACCCGGGAGGCAGGCGTCTGATAGGGCGTGCCCTGACCCTGCTGGAAGAGGCCCTGCATGCTGCCCGTACCGGCGGAACCGGCCATATTCATGCCCGCAAAGGCCATCATCGGCCCGGTAGCCGTGTTCTTGGCGGCGGATTCCATGGCGTTGGCCGTGGCGTCCACCATTCTGCCCGCGGCCGCGTTGCCGCCGCCCAGGAAGACGGACTGCTGCATATCCTTCAGCCGCTTCTCGTCCGCCTCGGTGGCGCTGACGGAGGACACACCGAAGGAGACGATCTCCAGGCCCCGCTTGGCCCGCCACTGCCCGGACAGAACTTCATTCAGGGCGTTGGCAATATCCATGGTATGCAGGGGCAGCTCCGTATAGCCGATGCCCATAGCGGACATCTTTCCAAAGGCGGGCTGCAAGGCGGTCATCAGTTCGGATTTCAGCATGCTGTCCAGCCGGTCCCGGGGGAAGCTGTCAGAGAAGTTTCCGCAGACGTTTTTATAGAACAGGATGGGGTCGCAGATGTGGTAAGAGTACTCGCCGAAGCAGCGGATGGAGATGGTGGTCCGGAATCCGATATCCTCGTCCACCACCCGGAAGGGCACCGGCGTTGGGGTGCCGTATTTGTTGCCGTAAAGTTCCTTGGTATTGATATAATAAACTCTCTGGTCCTTGCCCGCGTCCCCGCCGAAGGTAAACCGGCGGCCCATGGCGGCAAAGCTGTCCTTCACGGACTGGCCCAGAGCGCCGGAAAAAATGCTGGGCTCCGTAGAGGCGTCATAGACAAATTCGCCGGGTTCGGCACAGATTTCCGCGATCTTGCCCTGGTCCACGATCAGCATACACTGGCCGTCCGCCACGGCGATCACGGAGCCGGAGGAAATCACGTTGTCGCTACCCCTGTTGGAAGAACGGGAAGAAACCCGCTTTTTACCTTTCACCGCCAGAATCGTCTCCGGAAGCGCGTCGCAATAAAAATATTCCTTCCACTGGTCAGCCAGAACACCGCCGGCCGCGCCCAGCGCAGCTTTGATAAGACCCATAGCGATCTCTCCTTTATAATCAAAAAATAGGCTGGCAGAATCCTTTTAACAGGTATCCCGTTGTTTGGTTATTTTACCAAACAGCGGAACGAAAATCAAGTATCGGATTCTACAAATCGTTCGACTTTTCGCAAGGATTGACATTGCGCTCCCCCACGCATATAATGAAAATATTCTTTTGTTCAGGAGGCGCCTATGGGCCCATTTCTCTCCGCCGTACCCTTTCGGGCAAAACGCGGCTTTCCGGCATGGCTTTGGTACGCAGCCATGCTGGCGCTGGTCATCCCCGTTTACCTGGGACATTTTCCCCCAGCGTTCGTCACTTCCATCCGGTATGGCATTTATGCCGTTTCCGCCTGCGCCTACGCGCTGCTGGCGCTGAAAATCTATTTCTGTGACGGGCACACGGTCCGGGAGCTTTTGGGCATTACCGGGGTACTGTTTCTCATTGCAATCGGTACCATTGTCAGCAGGAATCGCTGCTTTTTGAGCTGCTTTCTGCTGGTGTTCAGCGCAAAGGACATTGATTTCGGAAAGCTCTGCCGGATCTGCCTCGGCTTTTTTCTCTTCACACTGCTGCTGAACTTTCTGCTTGTCGCCGTGGGCGTTCTTGAGGATACGGTTTTTACCCGCTGGGAAGTCATTAACTATGGAGCGGCCCGCCACAGCCTCGGCTTCGGCCACCCCAACAACCTTGGCTTCTGGACGCTTCTTGTGGTCTTTTCCGGGCTGCTGAGCTACGGAAAAACCGGCCGCCGCCTGCTGCCCTGCGTGGTCGCCATCGGGTGTTCTCTTTGCTTCTTCCAGGTGTCGGACTCCAAGGCTGCTCTGCTGGCCAGCTGCGCGGCGGCAGTCCTCTGCATCCTTTTCTACTGGATCGGCCCCTGGTTGTCCTCCAAAAAATGGAGCGTACCTGTCTGCCTTGGGCTTTTTACGCTGGGCATCGCCATTTTCCTGGCCTTATCCCTGCTCTATCATGAAAATAACGATTTTCTTTTCTTTTGCAATAAACTGCTGTCCGACCGGCTGGCCTATTCCAGCGCGGGCTTCCGGAACTTTGGCGTCAGCCTCTTTGGGGCAAGCGTTGATTTCGGCTGGGACCCGGTAGACAGTCTCTACGCCTATGCCCCGATCTGCCTGGGACTCATTCCCACCCTTTTGTACTTCGGCCTGAATCTCACCGCCCTGTACCGCGCCGCAAAGGCAGGACGCTGGGACATTACCGCTGTAGCCTTTGCCGGACTGCTGTACAGCACTATGGAATACGGGCTTATGAACCCCGTTTACCTGCCGATTTTCGCCGCCACCGCCTGTCTGGATAGGGACAGCGGTCAAAAATCGTCGGTTTGACGGTAGTGTACAGAAAAGTGTTTCCGTTTTTGGCGGTTTTTTGCCGGATTCTCTCTTGCAAAGACAGGCAGAATGATGCTATAATAGTCCTGAGCTTTGTCCGGTTTCCGGACGAGAAAATAGAATATTAAGCGAGGTAAATCATTGATGATTACGTACGGAGAGAACATCAAGATCTTCTGCGGCAATTCCAATCCGGAATTTGCCAAGAATATCTGCAAGGATCTGGGGATAGACCTCGGCAAGGCGGAGGTAAAGACCTTTGCCGACGGCGAGGCTTCCGTCAGCCTGCTGGAAACCGTCCGCGGCGCGGATGTTTTCCTGGTTCAGTCCACCTGTAAGCCCGTCAACGACCATCTGATGGAACTGCTGGTCATGTGCGACGCCTGCCGCCGCGCTTCCGCCGGCAGAATCACCGCCGTCATCCCCTACTTCGGCTACGCCCGTCAGGACCGCAAGGCCAAGAGCCGCGACCCCATCTCCGCCAAGCTTGTTGCCAACATGATTACCGCCGCCGGTGCCGATCGCGTGCTGACCATGGACCTGCACGCCTCCCAGATTCAGGGCTTCTTCGACATTCCTCTGGACCATCTGTTGGGCAATCCCACCTTTGTTGATTACTACCTCGCAAAATTCCCGGAAACCGAGTACAACCATGAGGAATTCGTGGTCGTCTCCCCTGACGTCGGCTCTGTGGGCCGCGCCCGCGCTTTCGCCGCCAAGGTCCATATGGGCCTGGCCATTGTGGACAAGCGCCGTCAGAAGGCCAACGTCTGCGAAGTCATGAACGTCATCGGCGATGTGAAGGGCAAAACCTGCATTCTGTTTGACGACATGGTGGACACCGCCGGTTCCCTGTGCAACGCCGCCAAGGCGCTGAAGGAGCAGGGTGCCAAGGACGTCTACGCCTGCGCTACCCACGGCGTTCTGTCCGGCCCCGCCTACGACCGCATTGAGGAAAGCCCCATTGAAGAGATGGTGTTCGTAAACACCATTCCCCAGGTTGCCAACACCGCAAGCGGCAAGATCAAGTTCCTGGACGTTTCTCATGTGTTTGCCCGCGCCATTGAGCACATCCACGGCGGCACCTCCATCGCCGATCTGTTCTGATGTCTTCCGAAAACGCATGGCTCATTGTGGGGCTGGGCAATCCCGGTCCCGAGTACGCCAGAACCCGGCACAACGTCGGCTTCCGCTGCCTGGATATCGTGGCCGGTAAGCTTGGCTGCGCCGTGGATAAGGGCAAATTTCAGGGGCTTTACGGCGTGACCTCCTATCACGGCAGCAAGGTCTATCTACTGAAGCCTCTGACCTATATGAACCTGTCCGGACGGTCCGTTCTGCAGCTCAGCGCCTATTTTCAGATCCCGCCGGAGAGAATTGTCGTTCTCTTTGACGACATCTCTCTGGAACCCGGGCGGCTGCGGGTCCGGGGCAATGGCTCCGCCGGTGGGCACAACGGCATCAAGTCCATCATTCAGGAACTTGGCAGTCAAAACTTCCCTCGGGTCAAGATCGGCGTTGGGGCCAAGCCCCACCCGGATTTCGATCTGGCCGCCTGGGTGCTGTCCACATTCTCCGCCTCCGAAGAGAAGGCCCTGGCCGTCTCTCTGGAAAACGGCGCCAGGGCCGCGCTGACTATTCTGGACCAGGGCGTTCCCCAGGCCGCCAACGCCTACAACGGCAGCCATCCGGAACTGCCTTAAAAAGAAAAATTTCCTCCAGGGTATCCCCCTGGAGGAAAACGTCATTCCGCCGGAGAGGGAAATGGATCCCTTTCCGCTTTGCCGCGTTCAGCAATTCTTCCCAATTATGAGGTGAATCATGGAACAACCACTGCTTTTTCTTCTGAAAACCATTCCGGAATACGCCGCCCTGACGGAGGCCGTAAAGGCCGGTCAAAACGCCGCCGTTACCGGCGTAGGCCAGATCAACCGGAGCCATATGATCGCCGGTCTGCGCAGGGACGCGGGTCGGCCTATTGTGGTGCTCTGCCAGGACGACATGGCCGCCCGCCGGACCCAGGAGGAACTCAGCTGCTTTCTGGGGGAAACCGCGCCCATTCTCCCCGGCCGGGACCTGACCTTCTACGACGCCGCCGTGGTCTCCCGGAGCTGGGAACAGAAGCGGCTGCGGCAGCTGTATGATCTGGCCGCCGGGAATACCCCCATCCAGATCATGACCTGGGAATCCATGAGCCTGCGCACCCTGCCGCCCCATGTTCTGAACGCGGCCAGCTTCACGCTGGAAACCGGAAAGGAATACGCCCTGGACGATCTCACCGCCCGGCTGGCAGCCGCCGGCTACAGCCGCTGCGGCATGGTGGAGGGCGTGGGCCAGTTCGCCGTTCGAGGCGGCATTGTGGATATCTATTCCCCCGGCGAGGATAACCCCGTCCGGCTGGAATTCTTCGGCGACGAGCTGGACACCATGGGCTATTTCGACATCGACACCCAGCGCCGCAGCGAAAACCTGACCTCCATGCGGATTCTGCCCACCCGGGAGTCTCTGGCCGGTATGCACCCCAAGGGACAGCAGGGGCTCCTCAAGGACCTGAACAACCTGCTCTCCCGGCAGAAGCGCCGGAAAAATCTGAACACCGCCCTGATCGATACGCTGGCAAAGGACATCGAAAAGCTGGAAAACGATCTGCACACCCTGACGGCGGACCGCTATATGGCCCTGATTTATCCCGAGATGGCAACGGCGGCGGACTACGCTCCCGGGGACGCCCTCTGGGTCCTCTGCGATCACGCCAATCTGCAGCGGGCCGCCAAGACCCGCACGGAGGAAATGGGGCTGCAGCTGGACAGCCTTCTGCAGGCCGGTCTGGTGGCCGGAGAGCTGTGCGATTACGTTGCTCAGTGGGAGGACTTCACCGTCGGCCTTAAGGGCAAACCTACCGCGTATTTCGATGCTTTCGGCGGCAGCGCCTACCCGGAGGACGCGGCTCCTGCCCTGCTGCTTCCGGTGACGGCCAAGCAGCTGCCCAGCTACGGCGGCAACCTGGACGCCGCCGTCAGCGACATGACCCACTACCAGAAAATGGAATTCGGCACTCTGGTGCTCTGCGGCACCCGGCACCGGGCAGAGCTGATGCAGCAAATGCTGCGGGAAAAGAACCTCTCCGCTTTCCAGGCCATCCCCCTGAACACCCTGCCGAAATCCGGCCAGATCCTGCTGACGGACGGTACCCTGCCCTACGGTATGGAGTATCCTCTAAGCAAGCTGGCCGTGCTGACGGAAGGACAGCTCATTGCCAAAACGGAACCCAAGCGCCGGGCATCGACCAAGAAGACGGCGACAAACCGGCAGAAGCTGAATTCCTTTACGGATCTTACCCCCGGCGACCTGGTCGTCCATGAAAACTACGGTATCGGCCGCTTTGTGGCCATGGAGCAGATCAAAATCGATAACGCCGTGAAGGACTATATCAAAATCGCCTACCAGGGTTCGGACACCCTGTTCGTCCCGGCCACCCAGCTGGACCTGGTCAGCAAGTATATCGGCGGCGGCGGAGAAAACGCCGCGGTCAAGCTGAATAAGATTGGCTCCGACGCATGGCAGAAAACCAAAGCCAAGGCCCGAAAAGCCGCCAAGGATATGGCCGGGGAGCTGATCCAGCTCTACGCTGCCCGGAAGCGGCAGTCCGGCTACGCCTTTTCCGCTGATGCCCCCTGGCAGCGGGAATTTGAGGAAAATTTCCCCTATCCCGAGACCGATGATCAGCTGCGCTGCATCGCCGACATCAAGAAGGATATGGAGTCTCCCATCCCCATGGACCGGCTGCTCTGCGGCGACGTGGGCTTCGGCAAAACGGAGGTCGCCCTTCGGGCCGTTATGAAGGCCGTTATGGACGGCAAGCAGGTGGCCATTCTGGTACCCACCACGGTGCTTGCCCAGCAGCACTACCAGACCGCGGTCTCCCGGTTCCGGGGCTTCCCCGTGACCATTGACGTGCTCAGCCGGTTCCGGACCCCAAAACAGCAGCAGCATACCCTTCAGGAGCTGCGCAGCGGCAACATCGATCTGGTCATCGGCACCCACAAGCTGCTGCAAAAGAGCGTCCAGTTCAAGGATCTGGGATTGCTGGTGGTGGACGAGGAACAGCGCTTCGGTGTGACCCACAAGGAGCGGCTGAAGGAGCTTTCCAAGGGCGTGGACGTGCTGACCCTGTCCGCCACGCCTATCCCCCGAACGCTGAACATGGCCCTTTCCGGCATCCGGGATATGTCCACCATTGAAGAGCCTCCGGCGGACCGTTACCCCGTGCAGACCTATGTCATGGAGTACTCCACCGCCATCATTGACGACGCCATCCGCCGGGAGATCGAGCGGGGCGGCCAGGTCTTCTACCTCCACAACCGGACGGAAACCATTGACCAGTGTGCCAGCGCCCTGCAAAAGCGCATCCCCGGCCTGACCGTAGGCGTTGCCCACGGCCAGATGAGCGAGGACGCTCTGGGCGAGGTCATGACCGCCATGGCCGAGGGGGACATTCAGGTTCTGGTGTGCACCACCATCATTGAAACCGGCCTGGACATTCCCAACGCCAATACCCTGATCATTGAAAACGCGGACCGCTTCGGCCTGAGCCAGCTGCACCAGCTCCGGGGCCGGGTAGGCCGGTCCACCCGGCACGCCTATGCCTATTTCACCTATCGTCCGGACAAAAACCTGACGGAGGTGGCCGAAAAGCGGCTCTCCGCCATTCGGGATTTCGCCGAATTCGGCTCCGGCTTCAAAATCGCCATGCGGGACCTGGAGATCCGGGGCGCGGGCAATCTCTTAGGCGCCGAGCAGTCCGGCCACATGATGAGCGTAGGCTACGATATGTATCTGAAGCTGCTGGATGAAGCGGTGCTGGAAGAAAAGGGCGAGGCCCCCAAGCAGCCGGAATGCACCGCCGACCTGACCGTCACCGCCAACGTGGACAAGGACTACGTGGCCCGGGGCGAGGAGCGGATGGACCTGTACCGCCGCATGGCCGCCATCCGCAGCCAGGAAGACGCGGACGATCTGCTGGACGAGATCGTGGACCGCTACGGCGAGCCGCCCAAGGGCGTGCTGAACCTCATCGACATTGCCCTGCTGCGGGCCCAGGCCATGAAACTCGGCATCAAGGACATCAAGCAGAAAGCGGGAGACATTCTCTTCGTTATGACCAGCCTGAATTTCGATGCCGTAGGCAGTCTGTGCTCTGACCCGGACTATAAAGCCCGGGTGGTCTTCCTTGCCAATGCCAAAGAGCCGACCCTGCGGCTGAAGCTGGCCGCCGGCCCGGACAGCCTGAAGCAGGCCAAGGCGTTTGTTGCCAAATATCAGAGCTACTGCAATAATTAAGGAAATATTAGGTTGTGCCTTCCTGGAAAACATGCTATAATTATGGAAACCAACGGAACCCATAGGAGGATTTTCCATGGAGAAAAACAACAGTATTCTGGAAGAGGACGACGACGCCTTTCTGGAATCCATAAACGCCCTGCTGGAGGACCATCCCCAGGATGACGGATCGACCAGGCAGTCGCCCCCTCCCCGGAAGCCCAATAAAGCGCCGAAAAAGCGCCGTTCTCTGAAAGCGTTCTGGGCCATACTGGCCGCCCTGGCCCTGTTTGCCGCGGTGGCGATCCCCATTGCCCTTCGGGCCATAGATCCCTATGACGGAAAAATCGTCTCCGATGTGTCTGTCGGCGGTGTGGAGATCGGCGGGCTGACCAAAAAAGAAGCGAAGCAGGCTTTGGTCTCCGCCTTTGGGGACCGGTTTTCCAAGGATTCTCTGACCGTCAGCTTCCGGGAGGAAGGGACGGAGCTGGAAGCACTGGGCATCGCCTTTCCCGCCCACAATCTGCTGTTCCAGCCGGAGGAAACCGGGGCCAGGCTGGATGTCAACGCGGCGGTAGACGCCGCCTATGCCCTGGGCCGGAAGGATCTGGAGGGCAGCCGCGCTATGTCTCTGCTCCCCTACCTGGGACTGAACGAAACCGCCATCCGCGGCACAGTGGACAGCTACGTCAAGCAGCTCTCCGATCTTTATACGGAGGCCGGCTTCACCCTTCAGGGTACGGCCCCGGATGTGACGGCCTATGATGAAGCCGTTCCCTGTCAGAGCATTGTCCTGTCCAAGGGCTATCCCGGCATTGAGATTGATGGGGACGCGCTGTACAGCCAGATCCTGGACGCCTACAATACCGGCAGCTTTGGGGTGGAATACGCGGGAAGCGTGGCCGCCAAATGTCCCCCCGAATTGGACCTGGAAGCGCTCTGGCAGCAGACCCGGCTGGAACCTGTGGAGCCCAGCGTGGACCTGGCCGGCTATAAAGTGACCCCCGGGGTCCATGGCTATGAATTCGACCTGGAGGAAGTCCAGACGCTTTACGATGGTCTGGCCTACGGAGAAAGCGTCACTGCGGCGCTGCACTATACGTCCCCGGCCACGGCTGACGAGGACGCCTATTTCCAGGACGTGCTGGGCCATTGCGAGACGCCTCACAGCGACAATGAAAACCGGAACGCCAACCTGCGCAAGGCCTGCGAGCTGCTGGACGGCACGATTTTGCAGCCCGGTCAGGAGCTTTCCTACAACCAGGCTCTGGGCGAGCGCACAAAGGAAAAGGGCTGGCTCCCCGCCCCCGCCTATTCCGGCACCAAGCTTGTGGACTCCCCGGGCGGCGGCATCTGCCAGGTATCCTCCACGCTGTACTTAGCCAGCGTCTATTCGGAGCTGACCATTGTGGAGCGCCGGAACCACGGCTATCCCGTCAGCTACATTCCCCTTGGCATGGACGCCACCGTCAGCTGGGGCTTTACGGATCTGAAGATCCGCAACGATTCCCCCATGCCCGTGAAGATCCACGCCGAGGAATCCGACGGCTACGTCCGGGTATCCATCCTGGGCACGGAAACCCGGGACTATACCGTTGAAATGTCCTACACCGTCGGCGGACGGTACGTGCGGACCTACATGAGCAAGATCGACAAGACAACCGGCGAGCTGATCTCCAAGGAGCCTTACGCGCTGTCCGGGTATATTGACGATGTCTACTAATTATATTTCCCCAGGGGCGGCGGCTTCGCCGCTCCTGGGGGATCCCCACAGCCGCAGTTACGCGGCTGTTTTTCTTTAAGATATCCTTAACTTTGTTTTATCTCCTTGACAGGTTGGTCTATTCATGATAGACTTCCAGTAGGTCGATAAGTAATAGACCATTTTTTACAGAAAGGATGTTTCCTATGGAAGAACGAAAGCTTGGTCCCGTAGAGCTGCGGTTTGCGGAGCTGATCTGGGGCAACGCCCCCATCCCCTCCGGGGACCTGGTGAAGCTCTGCGCCAAGGAGCTGGAATGGAAAAAATCCACCACCTATACGGTTCTGAAAAAGCTCTGCGCGCAGGGGCTTTTTCAGAACAACAACGGCCTTGTCACCGTGGTCCAGACCCGGCAGGATTACCAGTCCTTGCAGAGCCGGCAGTTCGTAGCCGATACCTTCTCCGGCTCCCTGCCCGCTTTCCTGGCAGCTTTTGCCCAGGGGCGGCAGCTCTCCGGAAAAGACATTGCGGATATCAAGGCTTTGATCGATCGGTTTGAACGGGAGGGCCAGGTATGACAAAGCTATTTCTATATCTCGCCAACCGGAGCATTGCCACCGGCTTTCTGATTCTGGCCGTGATCGGCCTGCGCTTTCTGTTCCGGAAGCTGCCCAAAGGCCCCCAGCTGCTGCTCTGGGCCTTGGTGGCCCTGCGGCTGGCGGTTCCCGTCTCTCTGGAAAGCGCCTGGAGCCTGCTTCCCAAAAGCGAGCCGATCTCCGCCCAGGTCGTCACCAACGCCGCTGCCATCATCCGCAGATCTCCCGCCGGGGCGGCTGTAGATACCGCGGTCCCGGCATCCGGCACTGTTTCCCCGTCTCCGATCACACCGGAGATCGCCGCGGCTTCCGCGCCGGGCGCTTCTGAAATTCTCTTATCGGTATGCACGGTTATCTGGCTTCTGGGCATGGCCGCAATGCTGGCCTATAGTCTGGTCACATATGGCAGGCTGAAAAAGCAGCTCTCCGTTTGTCTGCGTCTGGACGGATGCGTCTACATCTGCGATTCGATCCGCTCTCCCTTTGTTCTGGGGTTGATCCATCCCCACATTTACCTGCCCTCGGACCTGAATCAGGAGGCCAAGACCTATGTGCTGGCCCATGAACGCGCCCATCTCCGGCACGGAGACGCCTGGTGGAAGCTGCTGGGCTACCTGCTGCTCAGCGTTTATTGGTTCCATCCCCTGGTCTGGATAGCCTACCGGCTCTTCTGCCAGGATCTGGAAATGGCCTGTGACGAGCGGGCTGTCGAAGGTATGGACGCCGGGCAGAAAAAGGACTACACCCGGGCATTGCTTCTGTGCGCCGCCCCCAAGGGCAGCTTTGCCGCGTGCCCGGTAGCTTTCAGCCAGAACGGCGTCAAGGCACGGATCGCCAATCTCCTGCAAAGGAAGAACACAAAAATCTGGGCAGGCGTTCTTGCCGCGCTGTTGGCCGGAAGTATTGCGTGGTGCTTTGCCACCGATCCAAAAGCTCCGCAAAAACCATCCGCCGCAGACGTCAACGCCCTTTCCGCCCTGGTCATAGACGAGGGCACCGGTCAGGTTCTCTGTGCCCAGAACGAAAATACCGCCGTTGGTCCGGGACGGTGGGCGCGGCTGGCTCTGGCAATTGCCGTTGTACGGCAAACGCAGGACCCAGAGCGCGTCATTATAAACACATCCAACGATATCAGCCACACGAGCGAGCTCAACGGCCTGTCCGTCAAGGATCACCTGTATCGGATGCTTCTGATGGCAGAAACCGACTCAACCAACGCTCTGGCCCGTTCCGCCTTCGGAAGCATTGAAAAAGCCACAGAAAGCATCAATACGCTGACCGACAGTGTCTGCCCCGGCGAGGCCCATTTTACAGACCTCCGCGGAGATGCAAAGGATCAGTTTGTCACTGCTTCCGGCCTCCGGAAGCTGATAGCAGAGGCTATGCGGGAGCCTCTGCTGAAAGAAATCTGGGAAAGTCCGGAATACACCGTCCCTGCAACCGGCGAGCTGGTTTTTTCCAGGAATTTCCTGCTGGCAGGAAATCCAGTTGTCACACAGCTTGCCGACCCCCGCGTTACGGGCGGGCTTAGCTGCTGCACAAACGGTCTCGCGGACAGCGCCGTCACCGCCGTTCAGGACGAGCGCCATTTGCTCTGCATTGTTCTGGGCGCAGCCAGGACCAGCCACCCCAGCAGCGAGAGCGGCTACGACATCGTTGACTACTGGGGAAATCACGAGGAAATGGAAAAGCTGCTGAATAAAGCCTTTGAATAACAATCACCGGCTGCCCGCAGGCAGCCGGTTTCAAATAACCCCAAGAGGATTCAAATTCATTTGCCATCAGCAAGCGTCAAACTCCACGAGACTTTTGGGAAGAAGCTCCTGATTTACGCTTTTTCCTCCAATTTCGGCTCCGGTTTCCTTTCTATCCACGGGCCAGTGCTGTAATAGTACAGGGAGATCGCCGCGGCGGCAACCCAGCCCACAGGCCAGGAGGCCCAGATGCCGAGAGATCCCATGGCCGTCCGGCAGAGAATAGAAGCAAGAACCACACGCAGGAGCAGGTCCACAAAGGTCGCCACCATGAATTTCCTCATGAGGCCGGCACCCCGGAGAATGCCGTCGGCAACCAGCTTGGCGGAAATCAGAACATAGAAAGGGGAAACGATCCGCAGAAAGAGGACCCCCGTTCTGGCCGCCATGTCGGACCCTTCATCCAGGAACAGCCGCAGCACATATTTGCCGCCCAGGAAGTAAAGGAGCACCATGGGCACCGCGATGGTCCAGATCATCCTCAGTCCGGCCTGAAAGCCCTGCCGCACCCGGGGCAGCTTTCCCGCACCGATATTCTGGGCGGTATAATTGGAAACGCCGTTGCCGATGGTGGTAAAGCAGGTCAGCACCAGGCTGTTCAGCTTGATGGCAGCGGAGTAGCCCGCCATGACCGCGGGGCCGAAGCCGTTAATCAGGCCCTGAATGATAATGTTGCCCACGGAAATGAAGCTCTGCTGCAAAATGCTGGGGATGGCGATAACCACGATCCGGCCCAGAAGGCGCCTGTCAAACAGCGGGGCCTTTTCCCCGGCGCAGACCTTTTCCAGCCGCCGGACCACCACGAAGACCGCCAGCAGGCAGCTGACGCCCTGGCACAGGAAGGTCGCCCAGGCAACGCCCGCCACACCCATCTGGAATGCCTTGACAAACAGAATGTCCATGGCGATATTGGACAGGGACGACACCGCCAGAAACCAGAAGGGCGTCCTGGAATCGCCCATGGCGGAGAAAATACCGGTGGAGATATTATAGAAGAAAACAAAGGGCAGTCCATAGACATAGATGTCCAGATACAGCTTGGAGTCCGCCAGAACCTCCTCCGGGGTGCGGATCAGCCGCAGAAGGCCATCACAGCTGGTGACGCCCAGAATCATCAGAGCGCCGCACACCGCCGCACTGAAAATGCTGGCGGTATAGACGGCGGTCTTCACGCCTCTATAATCCTTTGCGCCGAACAGCTGGGATACAATGACGGAACAGCCCATATTGCAGCCAAAGGCAAAGGCCAGAAAGATCAGGGTGATCTCGTAGCTGTTGCCCACGGCGGCCAGGGCGTTCTCACCGATGAACTTCCCGGCCACCAGACTGTCCGCAATGTTGTAGAGCTGCTGGAAAACAATGCTGCCAAGCAGAGGGATGCAGAACTGCCGCAGCACCTTATCCGGTGCGCCGACGGTCAAATCCTTGTTCATTTCAAAACACTCCTCATGGATTTCTCACAAAAATTCGATTCTTATTTTAGCATATTCTAACAAAAAATCAACCTTTTTCTCAATTTCCGGCATTTTTGCTCTTTCCGCTGTCTTCTTTCCCGCCGGAATTCTTGGGAGAATCACCCCCTTTGCCGGTTTCCCCGAAGATATGCTCTGTCAAGAGGAAAGGTTGTGGATTTTTCGCCCCGTTTTCTGTGGAAATCGCCTATTGTGCCGCCCCGGGCACCGTGCTATAATCCGTCGCAGTGTGTTTTTGTGGGAGGTTTGAAAAAGATGGCAGCACCTGTACTACAGTCCGTCCCCCTGCCCCTGTATCAGTTGGAGGCGGACGTCTTCTCAAAAATTCCCGGCATGCCCCAGCTCCGCACCGCCCGGGAGGATCCCAGGCTTCGCGCCAAATACCCGGACGCCGCCTTTGCCCTGATGACCGCAGAAAATCTCTTCACCGGCGACCGGGAGCAATGCGCCATCCACCAGGAAGCCTATTTTTCCATATTACAGGGTGAAAACCTGAAAAACGTCCGTTTCCGTTATGAAAAGGAAATGGACGCCTATGTAAAAGAGCATATGTGGGATGATTGACAAAACGCTCCCCCGGCACTTTGAAAGGTCCGGGGGAGCGTCCTTATTTACTTCCGATGAAACAGAGAGAAGCCCTTCTTTTCGTAGGGCTCAGACTGGATGCCTGTTACCGTATAGCCGGTCTTCTCAATGGCAGCGCGGACAGCGGCCTCGTCCAGGGTGTTCTCACTGATGATCTCCGTCTCGCCCTTGGTGTGGGAGGAGGTCACTTTTTTGACCTGCATGGCCTGGCGAATGGCATCGTTCACATGGCTCTCGCACATGCCGCACATCATTCCGTCTACTTTTACAATGGTCTTTACCATGGTTCATTCCACCTTTCTTTTCAGATTATAGCACTTTTCAAAGTTAGCGTCAACTAACACATCTGCATAAAAGTACGGAGCGGCTCTTCTTGCCGCTCCGCAAATTCTTACAAGTGCAGGACCCGGTCCTTGATCTCCTGGGTCCTTCCCTGGTTCCAGAACTGGGTGCCAATGTAACCGCAGGTGCGCCGGGCCACATTCATCTTGTTCTGGTCCCGGTTGCCGCACTGGGGGCAGACCCAGACCAGCTTGTGGTCGTCCTCCCGGATCTCGATCTCGCCGTCGTAGCCGCAGACCTGGCAGTAGTCAGACTTGGTATTCAGCTCGGCATACATGATGTTGTCGTAGATGAACTGCATGACCTCCAGCACGGCGTCGATGTTATTCTGCATATTGGGCACTTCCACATAGCTGATGGCGCCGCCGGGGGACAGCTGCTGGAACTCGGCCTCAAAGCGCAGCTTGGTGAAGGCGTCAATGGGTTCGGACACATGGACGTGGTAGGAGTTCGTAATATAGCTCTTGTCCGTAATGCCGGGGATAATGCCGAAGCGCTTTTGCAGGCACTTGGCAAACTTGTAGGTGGTGGATTCCAGAGGCGTGCCGTACAGGGAGTAGTCGATGTTCTCCGCGGTCTTCCACTCCAGGCACTTGTCGTTCATCTTCTGCATAACGGACAGGGCGAAGGGCTTGGCCTCGGCGTCCGTATGGGACTTGCCGGTCATATACTTGACGCACTCATACAGGCCAGCGTAGCCCAGGGAGATGGTGGAATAGCCGCCGTAGAGCAGCTTGTCGATAGGCTCCCCCTTCTGAAGCCTTGCCAATGCGCCGTACTGCCACAGAATGGGGGCCGCGTCGGAAAGGGTTCCCTTCAGGCGCTCGTGACGGCACCGCAGAGCCTTATGGCACAGCTCCAGCCGCTCCTCGAAAATCTCCCAGAACTTTGCCACATCCCGACCGGAGGACAGGGCCACGTCCACCAGGTTCAGGGTCACAACGCCCTGATTGAACCGGCCGTAGTACTTGGGCTTGCCCGGCTCATAGTTCTTGGCCCCCGCCACATTGTCCCAGCCGTTGCCGGAACGGTCCGGGGTCAGGAAGCTGCGGCAGCCCATGCAGGTGTACACATCGCCGCTGCCCGGGGTCTCGCCCTTGGACAGCTTGTACTCCCGCATCTTCTTCTCGCTGATGTAGTCGGGCACCATCCGCTTGGCGGTACACTCGGCAGCCAGCCGGGTCAGATACCAATAAGGCGTATCCTCCCGGATGTTGTCCTCCTCCAGAACGTAGATCAGCTTGGGGAAAGCGGGGGTGATCCATACGCCCTTCTCGTTCTTCACGCCCTCGTAGCGCTGGCGCAGGGTCTCCTCGATGATCATGGCCAGGTCCTTCTTCTCCTGCTCGTTCCGGGCCTCGTTCAGATACATGAAGACCGTAATGAAGGGGGCCTGCCCGTTGGTGGTCATCAGAGTGACAACCTGGTACTGGATGGTCTGCACGCCCCGGCGGACCTCGTCGCGGAGCCGGTCCTCCACCACCTTGGAAATGGCCTCCTCGCTGGGAGAAACCCCGAACTCCTTCATCTCCTTTTCCACGCCGCGGCGGATCTTCTCCCGGCTGATCTGGACAAAAGGGGCCAGATGGGTCAGGGAGATGGACTGGCCGCCGTACTGGTTGGAGGCCACCTGGGCGATGATCTGGGTGGCGATATTGCAGGCCGTGGAGAAGGAATGGGGCTTCTCAATGAGGGTGCCGGAGATAACGGTGCCGTTTTGCAGCATATCCTCCAGATTCACCAGATCGCAGTTGTGCATATGCTGGGCATAGTAATCGGAATCGTGGAAATGGATAATACCCGCCTCGTGGGCCGCCACAATCTCCCTGGGCAGCAGGATCCGGCTGGTGATGTCCTTGGAGACCTCGCCCGCCATATAGTCCCGCTGGACGGCGTTGATGGTGGGGTTTTTATTGGCGTTCTCCTGCTTGACCTCCTCGTTGTTGCACTCGATGAGGCTCAGAATGCGGTCATCCGTGGTGTTGGACTGGCGGGCCAGATTCCGGGTATACCGGTAGGTAATGTACTCCTTGGCCACCTCAAAGGCTCCGTGGGCCATGATGGACTTTTCCACCAGGTCCTGGATCTCCTCCACGGAAGGGCTGCGGCCCATTTCCTCACAGGAAACGGTGACGCTTTCGGCAATACGGCTGATCTGAACAGGGGTCAGACGGACCTTTTCCTCTACGGCATTGTTGGCCTTGGAAATGGCCTTATTGATCTTTTCAATATCAAAAACGACCTCTGTGCCGTTTCTTTTGATGATTTTCATGGTGCGGTCCTCCTTGGGGAATTTTTCTCTTCGCTGCCCCATTATACTACATATTGTGGTTTTGTCAAGACGCGACCACTAAATGTTGTGGTTGCCCTTTTGGCGGAAAATAATTTGAAAGTTTACCCGCCTGATGTATCCCCGGATTTTCTCCGGAATGTTTGCGTTTTACCGCCGGGGTCAAAAGAAAGCATTGTAATTCCGAAGAGAATATAGTACAATGGGATTGTATGGTCTTAACATAATTCCAGCTGTTCCGCGGAGAAAGTGAAAGGGAGCATTTTTTATGGAAAAGAAATTCGGCAATCTGCACAGCGGCGAGGCCGCTTCACTCTACAGTATCCAGAACGGCGGCATTACGGCCAAAATTTCGGACCTGGGCGCCACGCTTGTGGAGCTTTGGGTTCCGGACGCCGCCGGAAACCGTTCGGACGTGGTCCTTGGCTACGACAGCGCCGAGGGCTACGAACAAAACGGCGGCTTTCTGGGCGCGACCGTAGGCCGGAACGCCAACCGCATCGGCGGCGCCCGGTTCCCACTGGACGGCAAAGCCTGTGTCCTGACTCCCAACGAGGGAAAGAACAACCTGCACTCCGGCCCTGATCCCTATGATGTGCGTCTCTGGACAGTGGACGCTCTGGAAGAGGACGCCATTACCCTTTCCCTGCTGAGTCCGGATATGGACCAGGGTTTCCCGGGAAATGCCCGCATCTCCGTGACCTACCGCCTGGACGGCGAGGGCGGCCTGCACATCCTCTACCGGGGCGTCAGCGACAAAGACACCGTCTTTAATATGACCAACCACAGCTACTTTAATCTGGCGGGGCAGGACCGCCCCGAAAAGGCCATCCACCAGGTCTTATCCATGCCCGCCCGGCACTTCTGCCCGGACGACGCGGAAAACATCCCCACCGGCGAGGAGCGCCCGGTAGCAGGCACTCCCATGGACTTCCGGGTGCCCAAGCCCATTGCCCGGGACCTGGATGCGGACTACGAGCCTCTGCGTCTGCAGGGCGGCTACGACCACAATTTCGAGGTCTTCTGCAGCCCCTGCGCTATCCTGACGGACCCGGAATCCGGCCGCAGCATGGCCGTCTACACGGACTGCCCGGGCATTCAGTTCTACTCCGGCAACTATCTGGATCAGACCGGCAAGGGCGGCGTGTATTACGGCAAGCACAGCGGCATCGCCCTGGAGACCCAGTTCTACCCCGACGCCCTGAACAAGCCCAACTGGAAAAAGCCCATCGTCCCCAGGGGAAAAATCTACGCCAGCGAGACCGTCTACCGGTTCTCCTGGAAGTAAGGAGACGCCATGCAGAGCGTTCAGACATCCAGGCAGTACCCTGCCGTGGATATCGCAAAGCTTTTTTGCGCAGTCCTGATCGTCATGATCCATGTACCGCCCTTCGGCAGCGCCAACGCGACGCCTCTCGCCCAGGCCGGAAATTTTTTCACCCGCTTCTATTTGGGGCGGATCGCGGTACCCTTTTTCTTCATCTCCGCCGGATTCTTTCTGTTCCGCAAGACAGATCCCCGGAATTATGATCCCGCACCCTGCAGGCGGTACGTTCTGCGCATTCTGCGGCTTTACGGTATCTGGACAGTGCTCTATCTGCCCTGGATCATCCGGGATGCCCGGGCAGGGGGCAAAACGTTTCTGACCGGTACCGTCAGCTTTCTGCGCAACTTTCTGCTGACAGGCAGCTACAATCACCTGTGGTATCTGCCTGCTCTGGCCGTGGCCGCGGCCCTGGTGGGCTGGCTGCTGCGGAAGGGCGTAAGCCCGGGGCGCATTCTCGGCGTTTCCTTCCTGCTCTACTGCGTGGGGCTTCTGGGCCAGAGCTGGTTCTTTTTGCTCAAACCCCTGGAGGGTACGGCTCTTTTCTCCGTTCTGAGGCTCTATGAAAAGGTCTTCACCACCACCCGCAACGGCGTGTTTTTCGGCTTTCTTTTCGTTGCTATGGGAATGTATCTTGCTTACCGCCCTTCCGCGCTCTCCGGACGCGGCTCCGGCATAGGCTTTCTGTTTTCCATGCTTCTGCTGTATTTCGAGATACGCTTTACGCAGAGCAAAGGAGAGGCTCCCGGCGGCGACATGTATCTGTCTCTCGTTCCTGCCGTCTATTTCGCTCTGGCGTTTCTTTTGCAGGTTCCCCTTGGGGACCGGCCGGTTTTCCGCGCTCTGCGCAGTCTCTCCCTGCTCCTGTATCTGATTCATCCGGCGGTAAATGCAAGCGTCACGCTGCCGCTGCTGACGCGGCTTGACCTTCTGCGCTTTACGCAGCTCCGTTTCCCGCTGACGCTCGTCATCTCTCTTCTGCTCTGCCTGGGGCTGCGGGCGCTTTCGGCGCTTCCGAACCTGCATTGGATGCGGAAGCTGTACGGTTAACACATTTTCCAAAAGACGCATACACTGTCCCAAGAGAAAAAATTTACGAAAGCTCCGATTTGCGAAAATCGGGGCTTTCGCTTTCAGGAGGTAATCCCATGGCAGATCAATGTACGGACACCCTGCGCTGCAATCCCAACGATCTGCGGCAGGCCATGTCCATCCACACCAGGAAGATCACCGACTCCTGTCGGGACAAAGACTGCATCGAGGACCTGCCGGTCTATCTGACCGCTGGCTCCCAGCGGATGCTGGAAAGCTCCGCCAACACCCGGGTCCGCTGCGCGGAGCTTCTCAGCACCTACATAGATGTGGAGCCCGTGACCTTTGACCGGAACCACTACTGCATCGACATCACCTTCTACTACCGGGTCCTGGCGGACACCATCGTAGGGGCCAACCGCCCCGCCACGCTGTGCGGTCTGGCAGTCTTCACCAAGCGGGTGGTCCTCTGCGGCGAGGAGAGCTGCGCCCACATCTACCGCAGCGATCTGCGGACCTGCACGGCGGACGCCATTACCCGGAATCTGGCAAACCGGCCCACGGCCGTGGTGGAGGCCCTGGACCCCATGGTCCTGAGTTCCCGGGTCCGGGAGGCCTGCGAGTGCGGCGGCCGGGACTGCCCCGTGCAGCTGCCGGACTGGGTCAAGGCCATGTTCGATGAGGACCTGGTGCTCCAGAATGACCGCAGACGGCTCTATGTCACCCTGGGACAGTTCTCCATCGTCCGGCTGGAGCGGGACGCCCAGCTGATCGTACCCGTTATGGACTACAGCATCCCCACCAAGGAATGCTGCGACTCCGCGGGCTGCGCCGAGGACCCCTGCGAGCTGTTCAGCCGCATTCCCTTCCCCGCCGCCCAGTTCACCCCCAAGGGCTGCGACTGCAAGCCCCAGGCCAGATGCCAGCAGGAAAGCAGCTGCTGCAATAAGTAAAAAAATGCGGGACTGTTAAAAAGTGTCATTACAAACCGGCAACCGATGTCACTGGTTTGGCAATCCCCCCGTTAGATACAAAATGCTTGAAAATCCGGGGGATTCCCACACCAGCGTGCGCGCTGGTTCGGAATGACAGCGACTCTTTTAACAGTCCCGCAAAATAAAAACGCTGCCGGGAAATCGGCAGCGTATTTATCAGCCAAGGGAATCAGATGGCCCGCTCATAGAGTATCGAAAAATCAAACCGTTCTTTCGACCTTAATGGAGATAACATGATACATACATAGCAAGGATTCAACGATACCACGATTATAGACCATGGAAAAGGAAAAGGGAAGGCTGTTCGCCCTCCCTTCCCTTATTTGTTCTTGATTGCAGCATAGATTAGCTTCACGATAGCAATTGCGATAAAGAATACGGCCAACTTAAAAATCATGCTTGACGATGGAGCGGAAAAGAATTATAATCCGGGTGGGTGGAATACCCACCCGGATATTTGGTTTATGTAAGCTTATCTACTATCAGTAGGATTAAGCCTACAAGCAAGTCCATTAAGGCGGTAACAAGGATGGTCGCAACATCCACCGTCTTTTTGGACTTGTTCTTTTTCCGCTTCATCGGTTTCACCCCCTTCCCTTAATTTCTGGCTTCATTATATACCATTGCGCAACTATATTCAATTGGCAGAATCGCCAAAGATATGTCATTGCGTTAGTACAATTTGTACACTTGCGCAATGGTGTGTTGTGTGGTACAATATCCAAAAAGTTGAAAAGGGGTTAACCAAATGGGGACAGCCAGAACAAAGGCAAATAACAAATGGAACGCCAAAGCCTATGACAGAATCAATTTGACCGTTCCGAAGGGCCAGAAAGAAACTATCAAGGCCCACGCTGAAAGCCACGGGGAATCCGTCAACGGCTTTATCTACCGGGCCATTATGGAAGCTTCCGAAGCGGACAACATGCACCGGGCATACCAGCGGGGGCTTTTGCGTCAGCTTGAAAAGATGAATGATGCACTGGCCCAGAATGACCGGGACGGGGTACAAAAGCTTCTTTCAGAACTGATAGAAGACACAAAGGCAGATATAGCAGATTGAATCATTGGGGAACGGGGTCACAGCCGTTCCCTTTTCTTTTTGTAACCGGATTGTTTCCCTTCTGTTGTTGCTTTTACTCCGTACAAAGTTACTATTGAAGTAGCTTTTTCATTGGGGGTTGCGATATGTGGCTATTCGATTTGCTCAAAGGGAAAAAGGAATCCAAGCCAAACGGCAAAGGTGCAATACCAGAAGAGACAAAGGCTGAACCAAAGGCTGTTTCGGACGAATTAGAAAAAGCGAACAATCTGGGGGACATTGCGAAAATAATGCTTGACAATGATGTCATTGGAAGCCCAGTAGATGACAACCATAATACGCTTGACGAAGACTTGCAGCACTTATCCCAAGATGGGGAACTCCCACTAGGATGGGTATATTATTTTCGTGATTTCATCAGCCAGCAGGAAAAACAGATCGATGCAAAATGGAACAAGGTCTACGCTGCCCCATCAGTCAAAGATAAAATTGATGCATACAAAAGGTATTTCAGCACGATAGAAAGTGTTGGGAATACTTGTAAAAAGGCTGGAGAATGTCATTATAAATGGTTTTGTGAAAACATTCTTGAATCCACTTGGTACAACCAGCAAATTAATGAATACAGAAGATTTGAAGTAGAATCCCCGGAACTTATCAAGCGTGATGAACTTCTTGCAACCCTTGAGCCTGACATAATGAACAAATTGAAAGGCTGTGAAGGGGTTCTTCAAAGCGACTTTATAAAACTGTTTGACCCATTGATAAAAAAAGATGTTTCCGATTTTTTGTATAATGCCGATAAATACGGGAAAATAAAACGCACTAAATCAGGTAGAAGCTATATTCTAGAACTAAAAAAATAGGGGAAGGCCGTCAGACCTTCCCCCTTGCTGTAATGTTGATATTCCCATTTATTCCCGTTGCCGTTGTCGGCCTGATTAGATAGCACTGCGGCAAGTAGCGTTGTGCCGTTGCTGCGTCCTGTGAAAACAGCCAGAGCAGCGCACCGCTTCCGTTCCTTGTCTGGAACGTCATATTGACCGCTGGGGCCTCTGAAAATGTAATAGGGTATGAATGTGCCGTTGCATCAAAAAGCGTCTCAGAGCGGAACCAGCCGCCCAGCGCTGCCGATACGGCAACGCCGGACAGATTGATTTTCCCGAAGCATTCCGCTGTGCCGTCTGAATATTTCCGCCACGTCCATATTCCGGTTGTGCCGCTGTCCAGAACATAGGGCTGCACCCCTTCCAGCACAGTAACCCTATCGGAAACATTGTTTGCCGTTGTTTGGGCAGTTTCGGCTTTCGTTGTGGCACTGGAAAGCCCTAACAGCATTTCACGGACTTTCTTTGAAAGTCTGCCCAGTCTCCCGGCAACGTCCCTGACATTTTCAGCCGTATAGCCCAGGCTTTCCAAAAGCCCCTGCTGCGTCCGCCCCACTTCAATTTTCGTTTCCGCTGGCCGTGACAGGTTGATGGTCATCTTCCGAACAAGGAAGGTCTGCGGCGCTGTATAGTGCTTGTCGCTCACAAGCTTCACCCATTGGCCGATCTGAAATGAATCCAGCTCCGGGTTAATCCCTGACAGGTCAGCCGCCGTGATCTCCACGCTGTTGACAGCAGCGAAGTTTTCTGCTAGGTAGGTTCGGGCTTCAGACAGCAGCGTTGCCGCATCCGTGATATTCTCGAAGATAACCGTTTTGAATATCCGCCCATAGGCGGCAACCGCTGTTGCGTTGCTGATGGAATAGGAACCGCCGTTGACACTGGAAATATCCAGCCTGTTTTCCGAATCTGCCAGCTTCGCCCCAAGTGGGATAATGCCCGAAAAAACCTCGCTGCCCCTTGTGTCCCGTTTGATATCAAGCAGATTTTTCCCAAGCTTGATTTGCTGTGCGGAAACATTGCTGATGTTCACGGACGGCGACAACAGATCAAGATACATTTTTCCATCAGCGTGGCGCACTTGCAGGATTCCGCCCGAAGGTTCCACCATCCGCTTATTGATGGTTTCAAAACTGGACAGAAAATTGAAATCTTCCACCACTTCGAACGGGGTAAAATCCGCAACGGTGACATTGCCAACGGTGAATTGCTTTGACGCTTCCACCTGGGCATTGTGAATACCCACGATATAATCCAGGTAGGTCGAAAAGCTATCGCTGACAGCGTGGGGCGGAACGATGGAATCCAGCAGAAAAGCAAGCTCCCCTTCACAAGTCACTTGCTTTTCGTTATAAAAGCCGTGCTTCAGATCAAGCACCCGCCCCCGGAATATCGGCTTTCCGTGCCGCTGCACTTCGATGATGGTCTTCAGGGGCTTGACGGCGGTATAGTACGGGTGATTTTGATAGATTGTAAATTCAAACAGACCGGCTTTCCCAAGCTCCAAGGTCAGCTTTGCGCCCGCAACTAGGACTTTCCCCTTGTCATCATGCAACAGTTTATCATCTGCATACACTTTATACATCACAGGCCACCTTCTTCCCACTCAACAACGGCAACCCCGTTCCCCTTGAATGTGAAGGAATTGTCCCCCTGCTTGAAAGTGAAGCTGTCCAGCAGCTGCTTTCCCTCTGCCAGTGTATCGAAAACAGAATCACTTTCCATGGACATTGCCCCGGCCACATAGGCGGACGGCACGGCCTCTTTCCATGTGTTCCCGAATGTTACAACCACTTCTTTTTCCGTGCCGTCATAGGCTTCATATGCGCCCGCAGCGGCCCCGGCCTGAAGCATGACATTTGAAAATTTCGCTGCCTGGGTGGAGCTTACAACATACAGCCCGAACACATAGATTCCCGTTTCCTCCGGTGTGAAGATAGCTGGCTCCCCTTTGTTTGTCTTTGTGATTTGCTCGCCGTATAACTTGTCTTTGTACACATAGAGCGTCCCGGCGTTGCCATAATCCGCCGAAAAAACATAGCTTTGGCCTTTTCGGACGGGCACAGCAAAATAGGCAAAGCTACCGCCTGTTCCCGTTCCCCGCACAAAGCTATACCCCGTTTCTGTCTTTGTCCATGTTCCAACGGCAGTTGCTTTACCGGAATCCAAGTTCAGAAGGTTCTTCCCACACAAAGCCACAGCCTGTGAAGAAATCTTGTGCTTGAATGGTTCGCAGTCACAGTCAATGGTTAGCTTCCCCATGCGCTTGACCGTTTTCCACTCTGGAACGGCAATCCTTCCGGTGTAGTACCATTCCGGGTCATCGTCCAGAGCGATATTCATTTTCTGCCCATGCAGGGCATTTTGAATGGTGGAGAACAGCGCCATAAACTGTGACGGCGGAACCAGCGCTGAAAAATGAAAAGACAGCTTCCGGTTTTGGTATTTTGGCTCCCCGAAGAACTCTGTGAAATCAAGTTCCCCGTCTGCGCCGGGAACGTCAATGGACATTGTTTTTACTTTTGGGGCTGCAATTTCCTTTGAACTCAGTACCAAGCCGAATGTGGCATAGCTGTGATACGGCCCAAAAGTCACCCCTTTCATAAGGCCCCTCCCTACAGAATATCCATGTGGATATAGTTGGAATTGATAGCGTAGGAATACCGGATTTCAGGCAGCGATTGCACATAAGCAAGCACCATTGCAGCAGAAAAGCCACTGACGTTCAAGTCAATGGCTTTCCCTTGCAGGTGTCGGCTATTGCTCACACCGCCCACTTCGGCGTTGTGTTTGGTGCATCTGATGCCGGAAGAAACGGTCACGGGCTTGCCAAAGTGCGCCCGTACCTTATCAGCGGCCTTGACAACCTTTTCCTGCATCTCTACAGGGTAACCGTTGCAATATTTGCCGCCGCACTGACACTTGAATTCGGAACGCTTGAAATATTTGATATCATCCCAAAACGTGCCGGTCTTGTTGCCAGTTGTCAAAGAATCCTTGCCATCTGTGGTCTGCTTTTTCTCCGGCATTCCGTAGGCCACGGCGTGGCGAAGGGCTTTTTGCGTGGCTGCTCCGGCCACGCCGTCCACCGCCAGACCGCCGAAGTCCTGCTGGAACGCCTTTACCGCTGCCTTGGTCTTCGGGCCGGTCACCCCGTCAATAGTGCCGGGGTCATAGCCTAAGTACGCAAGCAAAAGCTGCTGCTGTTTGACAGTCATGCGTCTACCTCCTCCCATCCCTGGGGATATGCTGACGGGCTCCAGACGTTGTTCGCAATGGTGCTGCGCCATGTTTTACCGCCATCGGTGCAGCAATCGCCTTTCCCGTAGGGGCTGGTGGATATCGCCACGAACGGCAGCGCCTTAACCGGGTCTGTAGACCAGGCGAAGCCCCACTGTGCGGGCAGCTCTTCCGGCTCCTGAGTGTAAACAGTGCTGTCATATGGTTGCAGCAGCTTTACAACTCGGCCAGCGGAAGACAGGCATACAAAGCCAGCTTTGCGATTCAGCATATTGTCGTTTGCACAAGCAGACTTAAATGCCGGGATATCCCCATCCCGGGCGTAAAGCTCCGTGCCGGTCATCTCCGCCGCTTTGTCCTGTAATGCCATGGCGTTGGCCCTGCCCTGGTTATACATGATCTTCTTGCGCTCTTCCTGCGTCACAGGCTGTTCACTCCCTTCTGATAGGCTTCGTCCAGCTCTTCCAGCTGTTCTTCCCCGCCGCTGGGCTGGGCCGCTTTGATTTCCGCAATTTTGGCAAGGATTGCTTCCTTCCGTTTCTCAATCGTCATGTTCATACGCCCAAAGCCTCCTCGATCTCTGCCAGCGCCGCTTCCAGAGCGGCGGCTTGTTCCTGCTCATATGCCCGCTGAATGCTGTCAAGCTCAGCCCAGGGCTTCCAGGGGGCAACCATCTCTCCCGGAAATTCCGCCCCGTCGGCCCGCTTCCAGACGCTCCCGGCAGGAACATACCGATATCCTTCAATGTAAGCCGTGCACTTCCCGTCAAAGAACTCCGTCTCAACTGCTGACAATCCGTCAGCCATAGCTGCATGGCACTTGAAATCCGCATCAATATAAATCGTCATACCGTCACCTCATGTCAGCCAGATTTTTGCAATTTTGAGCCAGCCTTGCTGATATGCAATACTTGTATAGAATTTAACATAGTAAGTACCAGACACGGAAGATATATCAATGGAATAATCTGTGAGAGTGTTACTCCTAGTGTCTATATCCTTATACGCAACATAATCATCTTTCGAGTAGCCGCTGGTGTTGCATATACCAAACCTTGCGCTACCTCGTCCACCAGAATTGCTGAAATTAGAATAGCAATTAATATGTAACGTTTTGTATGGTCCGATATCAATCTTTTGACCCGTACATGCCATAACTTCATTGCCCGATGTCTGAGACGTCAGTCCCGTATCAAACGCACCGTCCTTGAGGCTGAATTTGCTCAGTGTCCAGCCTCCGGTTACAGTTGCATACTGGTCGCCGTAATCAAACAGCTTGCCGTTCCAGAAATGCACCCACGTATCACTGTGACACACGTAGGCGTCAACGTCCACCCAGTTCCCGGTAGAACCTTGTACCTGCTGGCAACGATATGGTGTAATTTTCATTCGGTTCAAGGTTCCGGACACTTTTGTGTTGAAAACTTCCACAACATTATTGGTCGACAAAGGATTTGCGCCGCCGATTACGCCTTGAACCGTAACAGCCCCATCGCCAGCCTCAGCCCAAACCGGCGTAAACTCAAAGTATGTCATCGCCACCGATGACTTGACCCAGATCCGTCCTTCCTTCTTGGCCGGTTCCGCCGTCTGGCATACTACGTCATAATACAATTGGCTTCTGCCACCGCCAGCCCCGGCGTTTGTGCGTCCAATCATACAGCCGCCCCCCTCCAACAAATAATAGTCGGAATCGTAACAACCGCCCCCGGCGCATCGGCAGCGTAGATATACACACCGCCGTTATAGCACTCCGCCACCGGCGCAAAGCTGTTGTCAGCCATTGCCGCCAAACCGAAGACCACTTCCGGAACCATAGCCGCCGTCACGCCGGACAGAGCCACAGCGGCCCGGTAGGGGTAATCCCCGTAGGTACTATCCACCGCCCACTTGGATGCCGGAACCGCCGTATTCGCAAAGCAGAGCTTCGCCAGCTCTACCCCCGTACCCGCTTCCAAATTTGCCAGCTCCTGGGCGATACCGTCCAGAAATGCCGCAAACTGGGCGTTGACGGTGGTCGTGTCGATTTCAAGCCCATCCGTGACCAGGCCGCAGACAGACGCATCCAGCCGTTCATCGGTTATCATACTGGCCGTGATTTTCGTACTGCCAGCAGGGATCGTAATTTTTGCAAGGCTAATCTGCCGCAGGGTGCTGTTGTTTGTCAGGGCCGGGGCCGCTGCACTGCTGCCCGGTGTTCCCTTCAAAATTTTGATTTCCGGCAGGTCAACATAGTTCGTGGTTTTCCACTCCACGATCACACGGTCGATTCTGGTCAAAGCTGCATCCGCAATGTCTACAGTCAGTTGCAGCAGCGCCCCGCTTGTAGCATAGTTGTCGTTCCACCAGACGATTCCATTACCGCCCGCATCGGTCAGCCAGCCCGTGCCGTCCGTCACGGTGACCGCCATACCGGGCGTTGCCAGCGCCGCAACGGCAGCATTCCCAGCCGCAGCAAACACGCCGGACGTGCGGCCATGGAGCCAGCGCATGACGGCTTCAGCGCCAACGTATACGTCCTGATTGTTGGGAAAAGATTTGATATTAGCCATTCAGTTTTAACGCCTCCAATGCTGTTAAAATAGGTTCTCCAAGGGTGACTTCCGTCTTCTCCCCTGTAGCGTCAAGGGTGTACTTGATGCCCGTGACCCGTGCGTTAAACTCCACGCCGTACTTGATGGACACGCAGGAAACGATATCCCCCATGTCATACAGCCTCCTGAAGTCCTCCGGGTCAATAGTGACTGTGAAGCTTTTCCGCCTGATCTGCTCCTTCAGGGTGTCCATAGCATCCGCCAGCACCCGCTTTTTCATAGTGGCGAAGTCTTCCCCGTCCTCCGGTGTCAGGGTGGAGTCAATCCACAGTTCCCGGGCATTGGCCCCGCAGGTTCCAACAAGGTGCATTTGCACGGTGTCTTCCCAGTCCCAGCGGACAAAAGCCGTGGTATAAAAGGTGCTGTCATCGTCATTGCAGACCAGGTCTTTTGCTGTCCCCTGCTCTGTGGAGAAAACAACCCTGTGAATGCCCTGTGTGCGGTCAACCCCCTTGAAGACTTCGAACGTCCACTTTTTCGTGCTGTCATCCCAGACCATCCGCCGCCCCAGCTCCCCGTATTCTAGTACCGGGGTCAGTTCATCCAGCAGCTGCCCGCCATAGACAACGCTTTCGTCTACGTCCTCGGTGGTTTCGTCATCCCCCTGGTAGACCTCGGTCAAGCCCTTGACAGGGGCCGTTTGGATTCTGCTTTCCAGCCCCCGAAGGTTGCCGTTGACGGCTTCATAAACGCCGCTTTCAATGTTCGTGATCTGTGTCTTTTGGGACGCAACCCGCCGATTCAGAATTGCTTCCGCCGTGTAGCCGTTGGCCGTAATACGGCGGTAGGACGTGTCAATTTTGACGTTGACCAGAATATAAGTCAGCTTCCGGTCGGTGTCATAGATCACGTTCCCCACCTTCAGGGCCTGGATATTGTGGTCATCAATGGGGGCAACCAGCATCAGCTTTCCAACATCATTGTAAAATGCCGTCATGGTGATGCTGATTGCATGGGTCAGGCCGTATCTGGTCGAAAAGTCTTCGGGGTAAATCTCGATGCTCACAGCGCCACCCCCACAACTTCGGTCGCAAAGTCAATATCAACCTGCAAATTGGTCAAGCCCTCTTCTGCCTCCGGTTTCAAGACGTTGTCGCCCACGTCCAGCGAAAACAGGTTGCTGGACAGGCTCAGAGCGCCCCGGCATTCCCCGTCAACAGAGGATTCCACCGTTGTCCGGTCGTGGGTGATCTGAACCACCAGCCGTTCCCCGGCGATCATGGACTTGTTGATAAGCAGGAATTTCCCGGTCACGGCATTGGTGATTTTGGGCTTTTCCACCGCATCCTTCGCCCGGAAGGTCACCGTGAAAGGACAAGGAACCTGCCCACGATTGGGCACGTTGACCCACTTTGTTTCAAACAGCTGCCCGAAAGCGTATTCCCGGGAGATATTCCACGGGAACTTGAACAGCGGTTTAATGCCCGCCAGGGTGACCGATGCCGTATCGTCTTTACACCAATACGGGTAAGCCGCCGTCAGGGTAAATTGGAACTGCGCTCCCCAGCGCTTGGCCTCCACTGTGGGCGTGGCCGTAGGCCGGACAACCAGATACAGATCATCGGCATACAGCCGCCCGCCGATATCGGGCCGAATGACCGACAGCAGCCGGTCTTTGCCCGTGGCCTGTGCGTCTCCCACCAGATACCCCGTGATATTCACGGGCCTGGGCTGCACGTTGGCGCTCTGGACAGTTGCGCCGGTCTGGTTGATGCCCTGGGCCGTGGACAGATTCACGGTGACTGTATCAATGCCGGTGGGCTTGTTGATCAGGTAGCCCCCGGCATAGTCAAAGGTCACGCTGTCCCCCTGGTCGTTCACATAGCGGAACAGTTTAGAAAGATTGTTGAAATTTCTCACATTGCCCACCTCGCAATTTCCCAGTAGGCCGCAGTGGCCGCCGCAATTTCAGCCGGGGTCTGGGGCACAGCCTGGATATTCTGGACGATGGTCACACCGCTGCCGCTCTTCCCGCTGCCGTGCTGCAAGGGTGCAGCGTCCGCCCCCACGGAACGCTTTCCGGCTCTCCATGCCCGGGCCTCCGCCGCCGTCAGGACAGCTTCACCCTTGTGCAGCCGTGCGGGGTATTCATCATAGGGCACATAGTCCAGGCCATCTTTATGGCCGAAAGCAACCATAGTGGCTTTCCCGCCGCCGCTGGCAACCACATTCACGGTCATGGTAATGGTTCCGATAGCGGTTTGCAGGGCGCTTGTCAGCTTGCTGCCAAGGTCAGACATGGCTTCAACTGCTGTGTCGCCGCCCTCTGCCAGTGCATCCCGGAAAGCGCTCATGGTAGCCGCTGCCGCCGCCTGTGCATCTCCGGACTTGTCCCACTGCCCTACTTCCGCACTGAACTGTTCGCCCAGCTCCGTCAACTTGTTCCCCAGGTCGGTGATACCCGCAGTCATGGACAGGGTAAGCCCGTCCTGGCTTTCTTCAAGCTGAGCTTGCAGCCCGGTCAGATTTTGCACGATCTGCTGCCCGCCCTCGGAGGTTGCGCCGCCAGCCTTGTTCATTGCATCCACAATCGCTTGGGCATAGGCCGCACCGTCAGCGCCCATGGATTGCAGCTGATTTGCAAAGCTGCCCAGACCCGCTTCCGTCAGGGTCTGAATGTTCTGGTTGTAGGTCGTGAAGTAGTCGATCTGGGACTGCATACCGTCCGTCATGTCCTTTAAGGACACCTTCGCTTGCTTCGCCACCTTTTGGAAGGGGGAGAACCAGCCGTCAATGTTCTGGGAAATCTGGTTGTAGACGGAAACGGCGTTGTTCATCAGGTCTTGAACGGATGTTACATAATCCGTGGACGCATCCTTAAGCATACTTTCCGTTGCGTTGAAGGAATCCGCAACGGTTGTGTTGCCCTCTGCAAGACTGGCTGCTAAATTGCGATACGCACTGATATAGCTGTCGTATTCCGTCCACTTTGCAAGGTCACCGGAGCTATAGCCAGTTTCAAGCGGGCTTTTTTCGCCGTATTTCTGCTCAATTTCATCCCGTAGGTCGATGTATTCCCACATTTTCGCACGGGCTTCCTCTGCCGATTCTGCCGTAACATTAAATACGGTTCCGGCAGGGGCCATCATTTTGTTAAATGCACTGATAATATGCGAAGCAACCGGGATAAGCGCAGAGCCTACATTTTCTTTGAAGATATCCCACTCATTATTCAACACGTTCAGCTTCTCACTGAATGTGTCCATCATGGTGTTGTAAGCGTCCTCGGCGGCCCCCGTGGAATCCCCCATTGCTGCAATGGCATTGTTCAGGTCTTCCGTGTTATTCAACAGAATGTTTGCGCCCTTCGCCGCTTCCGCAGACCCAAACAAGTCACCGATAGCAAGCCCGGATTCTGTGGCAGAATCCGCCAAGATTTTCAGCACATCGGACAGCGAATAGCCGTCATTCATCAAAACAGCAAAAGACTTCCCCGTCTTCTGCTTCAGAATGTTTGCCGTCTTCGTGCCGGATTTGCCCAGCTCATTCAACATTGCGTTCAGCAGCGTGGTAGATTCTGCGGCGGGGTTGCCGTTTTTGGTCATAATGGCATATACGCCGCACAGCGTATCAAGGCTCACATTGTAAGCCCGGGCCGTAGGAATAGACCGGCCCATGACAGCCGCCAATTCACCAACGGAGACTTTACCTAAGTTCTGCGTGGTAATTAGCTTGTTGGAAATTTTGGTTGCGTCACTGGCTTTCATGCCGTAGGCGTTGATTGCGGTTGTCAGCACATCAACGGCGGTGGTGGTGTCGGTAAAACCGCCCTTCGCCAGCTTTACGGCCTGGGTCGTGAAATTGACAGCCTGGGCCTGGTCAACAGAAGCCGAAATGGCCTGATACACAGCTTCGGCATAATCCGTAACAGCAACGCCAGTTTGTGCGGAAGCTTGCCGGATGCTGTCAAAGTATGCGGTTGTGTCTGTGCCCTTCGTCAGCAAAGTATTGACCTTTGCAAACGCTGTTTCCGCCTTTGCCGCTACCTGCACACACTCAACGCCGAATTCGGCAATCTTTTTCGCCGTAAAAGCACCGGCAACAGCCGTCCCCACCTTTGCGAAAATACCTTCAAGCTTGCTGCCGGATGTTTTGGATTTTTCTACGGTATCGTCAATGCTTTTATTTGCTCCTGACGTGTCAGCAATGATTTTCAGAATCAGTTCTGCAACAGTCGTAGCCAATGGCCTTCACCTTCTTCCTTCGAAGATAAAATAAAAGAAGGCCACCGAAAGCGGCCCCCTATCGTGTGTTCCCCCTCTGGGCGTGTGCCCATCGGGTGGAAAGTTGGTAATCAATGGCTGGGGCAAGCTCCCCAACCAACGCCCCGGAATCCAGACGCACACCCTGCGGCATTGCGCCGGAAAGAAATTCAATCAACCGTTGAATCTGCTCTACGATGATTTCCCGGATTCCGTCATTTTCGGCCCGTACAGCAAACCGGACATAATCCTGCAAGGTATCAATGGGCGCAATGGCTTCTTTCCCGGCTTCCCCGCCGCCCAGGTAGGTACTGCCCAGCCGCCCGAAAATAGTCGGTCTGTCCAGTATGCCGCCCTCAGCGTTCCATTGCACATCAAAACTGGGCAGCGAACCCTTTCCGGCGATACCATATGGGGCCTTGCCGCCGCTGACGGTGATTGAAGGGATTTTCAAGCCGCTGAATATCTTTCCAACCTTCAGCGGAAAAAAGCCCTTGATTTTCCCCACGGCCTTGTCTACCGCTTCCCGGGCCGCTTCAATCTTTTCTGTGATTGTGTCCTTGATACCGCCGAACACGGTTTTCACAACGGTCAGCGCCGCCGTCAGGCCGTCAAACTTGCTTTTAATCCAGTCAACCGCCGTCCCGCTGGTGGTCTTGATTTTCTCCCAAAGCCCAATCCAGAAATCACGGAAGCCCTCGTTTGTGTTCCAAAGGTAGATAAAAGCCGCTACAAGCCCCGCTATCAGGGCAACTACAACGCCTATTGGATTTGCCATCATTGCGGTATTCAGGGCCAGCATAGCCAGCCGAACGGCCTTGATAGCATTTGCGGCAGCGGTCATGATCTTGCCCCAGGAAAGCAGCAGCAGGAAAGCCCCAACCGCCACGGAAGCGCCCAGAATCACGGCAACCCATGTATTGATTGTGTCCTTGTTCTCGGAAATCCATTTCTTCAAGTCCTTCACTTTTCCAATGAAGGATTCCAGCATGGGGACACCCGCCTGAACAAATTCCGCAACCTTCCCTTTGATTGCCGTTAGAATTGGTTCGCCAACCCGCCCCAGCTCCGCAAAAGCGTCTGCAAGCTGTTCATTCGCCCGGTTGGCATCCATAACGTCTTTGTTGGTTTCCTTGTACTGTTCGGACGCTTCGGAATATGTGCCGTTCAGGGTGTCCATAATCAGCTTTTGCCGCTCCTGCTCTGTGCTGCAAGCGTCAAGTTTCCCCTGGAATTCTTCTTCCCCGATTCCGGCCCAGACCAATGCGTCCACAAGGCCACCGGTAAGTTCGCCACTTTTGGCAACCTCGTTCGCCGATTCCGTCAATGATTCAATTGGAATGCTTTCTCCAAACTTGGCATACACGCCGGTACAGATATCCGTCCAGGTCTGCAAATCCTTTTCGTTGTCGGTCAGCATTGCAAGGTGCTGTGCGGCTTCTGTTGCCTGCCCGCTGTCACCTAAAACGGCGTTCAGATCAGAATAGGTTTTCTTTGCCGTCTCGGACGAATGCCCGCTTGTAACAAAGGCGGTGTCAAGCTTGCCCATTTCCGTCCGGTATTCTCGGGAACCTTCGATAGCAGCAATCCAGGCCCCGCCCAGAGCTGCCCCTGCTGTAAAAACGGTCTTGCCGATTTTCAGCGCAGATTCCCCGATTTTCTGAAAGGCGGAATCCGTTTTCTTTCCACCGGCTTCCGCTCTTCGGGCCGTGTCATCAATAGCACGGTTTGCGCTTTCGGTGTCAATTGCAATCGTGCCCAGAATTCTGAATATGTCCATAGTAACCCCCCAATACAGCGGGGCTACGGGTCAAAATCTGCTATCCTTCTTCGGGCGGCACGAAGGACAATATTTCTTGTGATTGCCGGACAATGGAAGCAAGGTCTTCTTCGCTGGTCTCTGCGGCGCTGCTCTGTTCCAGCGATTCCCGGAATTCCGCATAGGACTGTTCAAAGTTCTTATGCAGCCAAAGTTCCCATAGTGCTTGTTCTTCCGTTTCCTCGTTCTGGATTGCTACCAGCTCACAGGCAAATTCACAGAACCGCCCGGAACGAATCATCAGATTCACCAGGGCCAGCGGGTCAGAGTATCGCCGAAACAGCAGGTCAATGAAGCGAATATCGCCTACTTGAACAGCCTTGCAGCAGCCCCGAAAAAATCCTTGAATTCCTCTTTCTTGATGGTGTCAACCACCATGTCCATGAAAACAGGCATAGGCAGGGCGGCAATATCCTTCGCCGGCAATCCGGACAGCCCGGACAGCAGCTTGTAAATATCAGCCTTGCACTTGGGCAGGTTGGAGAAAATCACATCCGCAATGTTTACGGCAATTGTGATACCGATAGCCGTTGCATCCGGCTTTTCTCCCTCCACTTCGCCGCCTGTCATGGCAGCAATAGCGGCTTTCACGTCATCGGCTTCAAACGCCGCCTTGAATTCCTTCAGGCCGATTCCGGAAATGATTTTGACCATAGGAAACACGTCATCAGCAGTCATTTCCCTCAGCGTATAGGCTTTTTCTTCGCTCATTGTAAAACCTCTTTCTGGTTTGAGATTGGTTTAAGGCCGGGGAGAACCCGGCCCTGTGTTGCTATCAGGAAGCCTTGTAATGGTAGATGTGCCAAGGAAGCTTGTCCTGGTCGGTGGAATCTCCAAATTCGGCATAGCATTCAAAGGTGTACTTGCCAGCCGCACCTTCTTTGTTCTTGCCCTCGTGCTCAAGGCCGGAAGTGCAAAGGGCATTTTCCATGATAAAGATAATGTATTTGCCCTTCACAGTTTTACCCACAAATGCGATATTCTCCCAGTAATCGCCCTCAGCGATTTCCGGCTTGGATTCAATCACATTGTAGTTGGTGTCTTCAGACGTGCCCGCCTGGCCCAGGGTTGCCGCTTTGATAATGTCCTCGGGCAGCTCCGAAAAGTTGATTTCCATAGTGGCCGTTTCTCCGGTCTTCTGGGCAAGACCTTTTGCCTTAACACCAATGCCGTCAACCTCAATGTTGGTAATTTCCGGGACGATGGAAACCTTGGAACCGCCCGTAGTTGCGCCCACCAGGGATTCCGCCATGTTCCAGCTTCCACCCGTGAACTTCAGCCCCTTGTGAATCGTGCCAGCGCCGAAAACGATATTGTCCAGGGTCTTGTTGGTAACGCCGGACTTTCCAAAAATAGCCATTAACTCACGCTCCATTCTTTGACTGTAAGATTGATTTGGATGCGGTCTAACTCCGCATCCTCTGTTGGAATAGGTTGGGCGTTCCCGTAGGCGATAGCCACAACGCCATCGTCAAACGGAAACGCCCGTCCTTCCAATGTGAAATAGTTTCTGATTTTGCCTTTTGCCGCTTCCAGAGCAGTTTCGGAACCGGCCCCACGGGCGAAACCCGTCAGGGTGAAGGTGCATTCCTGTAAACCGTCCTCCGTCAGAGAATCGGTTTCCATGTAATCCCCCACAAAATAAGGGTATTCGGGCTTTTTGCGGAATCGCCGGAAAGCGTATTCCAGGCCCATTTCCTGCATTGCCGCTTTCACGGTCTTCAAAGTGTTGTTTGTCATCCGCCCAGCTCCCCAAATATCTGTTTCGCACGGTTTATGATCTTGCCCTTGGTGCTTTCAAAAGCCCTCTGAAGGGTGTGGTTCGGTGTTTTGCCACGGGTAAAATGCCAATTCCCCGCAGCGTCCCGGTACACCCAGCCGCCCTTTCTGCCGTCACCACCAGCCGCATATTCGCCGGTTCCGTATTCCTCCCAGATTGCATTTTGCAGCGGGCTTCCGATGGTCGCTTCATTGCCGTTGACAGTGTGCGTCCAGCTGCCTTTCAGCTGCCCGGATTTGACCCGGGAATTTCTGCGGGCGGCGGCTTCCACTTCAGACGCAGCCTCTTCTAACCACTGCGCCGTCTTCGCATCCAGCGCCGCTTTAACCTGCATACTGTAATCATGGAATTCAACGCTCATTTACTGGCCCCCCGTATACTTCAGGTAGATTTCCAGCTGCTTGTGCATCTCCATGGGGTCATCAATCAGCAAAATGTCATACCGCTTTCCGGCAATGACGGCCCGGGAGTTTTCGGCGGTGATAACCTCGTTCAGGGCCACATAGTCAGCAACAAAAACATGGGTGGATTCCTGCAACTTGGCGTTGTAGTTGGTGTGCTTGCTGTCTCCCCCAGTCAGGTCAAGCCAGCCCCGCACCTTCTGCACGTCCACCCAGGTTTCCACCTGTGCACCGATTTCATCGGTTTCCGCAGTCCTACACTGAAGAAAGGCGTACACGTTGCCGCCGATGCTCATACGCTCACCCCTTGCCCAAACCTTGCTTTCTTGTAGGGCTTCAGGAAGCCCAGCAGGGACTTGGGAAAGCCCATGCTGGAATTATCCCCGTCCATGTTGAAATAGGTCACAGCGTGCCGGGAAATGGTTTCGGACTGCACGCCTACCTTGTCCCCGTTGTCAAGCTGCCATTGCAGCATTCGGGCCACGCCCTGTTTAACATCGGCGGGGTAGACCACCTTCGTGACAACTACCCCGCTTTCGTCAAACAATTCTTCCATGACCGTGATGCTCCCATCAGAGACCGCAGAAACAGTAACCAGGCCGGAATTCAATTCCGATTCCGTAATTTCCAGGGTGTCACCAACTTTGAAAGGCGTTGCCCCGGAAGTAAGCAGCTGATTCCCGTCAGCCACAGCAACGGCAACCGCTCGGAAGGGCCGCTTCTGAAAATTGTTGTTGGTGTACCCTCTGACCAACAATTCCAGCGCTTGCAGGTGGGATTCAAGCACCTTGTTGGAAATATCAGTTGTTACATACTGCTTCAGTTCGGTGACGGTCATAATCATAGCCGCACCGCCTTACTCAGCCGGGGCCGTGGGTACTTCCTCTTCGCCAGCCGTGATTTCGGTCACTTCGTAGCCCTCGTGCTCACGGAACCAATCCACCATGCGGCCCCCGGTGATCTGGGCCTTGCCATAGGCAAACTGGACACCGCCAGCGCCAACGCCGCAGAACTCGGTGTTGCCCACAACCTTGATTTCATAGCCGGTAACGGCCTTAGCTTTCTTTGCTGCCATGTATGTTCATCCTTTCCGCTTACGCAATCTTGATGTTACGCAGAACGCCAGCGTGTGCCGTGTTCTTCAACACGGTAGCCGCCACCATTTCCACTTCGCCGTCCTTCACCGCACCGGGGGCGTTGAAGTCGGGCAGGTACTGCCGGATAGCGCTGTTGCCGGTCAGGGAAGCGGCGTGGAATCCGTCGTTCACGTCGAACTTGACGGCGTAGATATCGGTCAGGCCGGTGGTAGGGGAAGGGCCGCTTGCAATGGTGCGGCTGATACCTGCCTTTACGCAGTCGTTGCCGGTCACGGTGGTGCTTGCCACGGTGTAGTGCTTGCCCAAATCCATGAAGCGCACGCCGTCCATGGAAGTGACCTTGCGCCCGAAAGCTTCCTCACTCTCGGTCTTGTAGCCCAGAATGCGGGCCATGGTCTGCACCTTGGCAATCATGGCGCTGTTCATCAGCAGAGCGTCCGCATCAGTGTTCTTGATCAGCAGCTGAATCTGCTCGTACAGCTGGTCAGCGTTGCTCTTCAGGTTGGTCATGGTGGAAATGTCAATGCTTGCGCCGGTGTTGTACTCCGTGGAAGTACCGGCCAGCATCTTGTCCAGGCCGTCAAACTCGGTGTTGCGGGTGGATGCGTCACCGTTTACCAGGGTGTAGTGGAACAGGCTGATAGCAGCCAGCACCTTTTCACGAATCTGGTAGGCCATGTTGTTCCAGGGGCCTTCCGCCTCTTTAAGGACACGGTCGATCTGGAACTTGCCGCCGAAGATTTTCAGGTCAGCGGACTTCTTTTCCACAGTTGCCTGATTGGCGGTGTACTCCGCATTCAGCGCACGGAAAGCAGCCACAGAGGGAAGCTTTTTCTGAATGTAGGAATAGGTCAGCGTGCTGCCGCCCTGGGGAGACACGCAGTTGTCAAAGGGCAGCAGCTGAAGGATTTCAGATTCCCGAAGGAAGATATCCACGATCTGCTGGGAAACCTTGTCGGACATACCGACTTTCATTTCTGCAAGGGTCATAGCCATAATAAATTACCTCATTTCTTAATCATTTTTCGGCCCGTAGGCCAGTTTCAGAGCGTCTTCAAGGTTCTCGGGTTCTGCCTCTCCCGGCTCTCCTTCGTCCAGCTTGTTTTCAAGAATCTTCTTCTGCCCGGAAGCTTCAAACTGGGCGGGGAACTGGGTCTTCAGGCCGGAAAGCTTTTCGTCCATGCCCTTGACCTTGCCGTTTTCATCCAGCGTCAGCTCCTCGGGCTTGTACTTCTCGTGGAGCTTGTAGGCCAGATAATCAGGGTCAACGGCCTTGGCATCCCGAAGGGCCAGCTGGATAGCGTTGTCAAGCCTGGTCTTCGCAAGCTCCTCCTGCAACTGGGACACCTGGGTTTCATAGCCGGTGATCTTCCCCTGAAGCCCCTCATTGTCCTTCGTGCCCTTTTTCAGGTCGGCGATCAGATCGTTGGCCGCTGTCAGCTCGGTGTTCTTGCCGTCAAGCTGGGCCTGGAGGGCATCATATTTGCCCTTGCCCACATACTCGCCGGTGCTCAGGTTCGCAAGCTTCACCTGCTTGTCCTTGTTGGCCTCGTTGCCGTTGTAGGCATTCAGGGCCTGTTCGAACTGTGCATAGAGGGCATCCCCCAAAATCTCTTTCAGAAATTCCATTGTTTATCCTTCCTTGCCCCTGTTTTTTAGCGTGGTGTCCTCCACAGGCAAACACTTTGTTGAATCCGGAAGTGTGCCGGAAATTTAGGAAAGTTTAAGCGTCATTACCATTTTGGACATGAAAAAAGCGCCCTGTTTCCAGAGCGCCCTTTCGGCTGAATAAATATCACTCTTCGGCTTCGGTGTCTTCCTCTGCCGCCTCGGGCAGCTCGGGCACGGCCACGATCTCAAAGGCTTCCTGCTGCATCTCCCGGACGGTAGCTTCAATCAATGCGTCCACGGTGTCAATGTCCAGCTTGTAGCCCTTGGATTCCAGGAACTTGCGCACATACTTTTTCTTTGCTTCGCCCATGCCGGATTCATTGTAGATCATCTCTGCGGCCTTTACGCCGACAGCCGTCCACTTCTTCACCTGTTCCAGCTTTTCGGTACTCACCTTCAGCTTAATCCAGGGAATCAGGAACGTGGTCAGCAACAGCCCTACCAGGGTAATAAGGGCGTTCAGAATGGGGGTCAAATCGATCATTTTTGTTTACTCCTTTCGGTTGTTGAAATATAAAAAGCAGCTGTTGCGGATTTTGCAACAACTGCCTTTTTACGGATTTACGGGTTATCATTTTCGTGACCTCTTACTGAAAATGGGCATGAAAAAAGCACCATGCAGATTGCACAGTGCTTTTATTGATTGAATTTGTATTTTTGGGGGACTTCCAACCTTTCCCCGTTTTTCATTTCCTCGAAGTGGTCAGGAATAAAGAAGAACTCAGCCTTGCCGCCCGTTTTAGGGACATAGACAGGCGGCGTATCGGAGACTTCGCCGTCTTTGGCAACCGTACCGATAACGTAGCCTTCCCCAATGTCGGTGATTACATCGACAAACGGTTCGTTGTGAAATTCTGTTGCAATCTCGCAAGCCTTATTGACACTAACCATAAGACATATTCCTTTCACCTTATTTTTGAATTATACACTGCTCAATCAAATCTGTAAAGTCCTTATTATCAATTCTCAGCAGCCTTGTTGATGCAGGCTTTATCATTCCGGCATTAAAATAATAAGAACAATCTCTGCTGCCTGGTTGCGGGTCAATGAATTGTGTTGCGCCGTTTACCTGCTCGGCAATAAACACATGACCGCCGCCGCCTTGCCATTGCACACGTATGATTGCTCTTGCCCCGTCACCATAACCGGACATCATGGATTCAATGCTTTTCTTTATAGTGGTTGATCTGCTTCCGGTCGGCGTTTCAAGGCTTGCAAGCCCGTCTTTGTACACGTTGGCCCAGCCCCTTGGGCTCATCATATATGGCAACGTGTCCGTTCCGTTCAAAATTGCCTTGTCCGCTACAACATCATAGCCCCTTCGCCTTGCTTCATAAGCAGATACACAACGCTGACAGTTGACTTGGTATTCTATGCCCGTGGCGTATTGCGGGTTTGTAGAATTATAGCAATCATCAATTGTATGCGTGGACAATACCTTTGCCGTATCAAGCTTTCCAATACCTGTTTTCTTAATGGCAGAAGCGCCAGTCGGCGCAGCCCCTTGTGAAGCGGAATCGGCGGCATCCAAATACTTTGTCTTGAAATCCTCGAAATTCTCCGTTTTGTCCAGCCCGAAGAACTCTGCCCGCTTCTTCAGCTCTTCCAGCTCGCCTTCATCCAGCGCCCAGCGGGCACGGGTCAGGGAAGCACAGCGGCAATTTACAACCTCCGCAGCCCCTCCGGACGGGTCACCGGGGTACATCAGGCCATTGGAAAACTTTTCATCAAGCTCCCGGATTTCCCCATCAACCCGCCTGTGGGAATCCCTGGTCTTGCCGTCAAGTGTAGCGTCCCACTGTTTTACCACATCGGCCCCCTTATCCTTTGCCGCTTGCTGTGCATCGGCTGTGGAAGTCTGCTGGATTCTGTGCCCCTCAGTCCGGGCTATGGTCTTTGTGCGGGAGAATGGGGCGCTGGTAGCATTGGCAATGTTTCGGGCTATATCGCCGTACCCTAGCCCTGTGGCAATGCCCCGGCTGATTTCCTGCGTAATGGTTTTCTTCAGGCCAGCCACTTCCACGCCCAGGCGATTGTAAAGGCCATTGCTGACCTTGGAATCAACCAGAATTGCCCGAACTGCCGCCGCCTGGTCTATCGGTGTAATGACCGGGATACCCTGCTTTGCGATATCATACATGGTTCCAACATAGCCGTTTTCGTAGGAATCCTTCAGGTAGCTTTCAATGGTGCTGTAGTTGTCACCTTGCATCTTGTCCAGAATGCCGCTGACCTGGCCTTTTAGCGCTTCCTGGTACTGTTTCTGATAAATCTTAGACCGCTTCTGCGATTGGAGCAGCGCCATTGTAGCATCGTCCAAGCCATCCTGATTCATAGCAGCATCCAGCAGGTCAATTTCCGCCTGGAAGTCCTTGACCTTCCGGTTAATATCGGACAGCGCCCGCTTATATTGGCTTTCCAGCGCCTTAACGGCTTCCACTTCGCTTTTCAGCAAGGATTTCTGAACTTCGATTTGCCATTTGTTCAAACTGCATCACCTTCAGGCGGTATCTTGTCCAGGGCCGTCAGCGCCGCCGCTGTGGGGTCTTCCTCCGGCGTTGGCAGCTTGTCCTTTACATCGTCATAGTCCAGGTCAAGGGCTTCACAAACCAGCTGGGCGGTCAGCTCCTGCCCCAGCAGGGAAGCGGTGTTCAGAATGGTTGTAACCTTCGTCTGCTGCTCCTGGGCCTTTACAAGGTCAATCTGGGCGTTCTCCTGGGCGTTCGTGATAATCTCACGTTCAAAATCAAAGTACACGTCCTTCTGCTCATAGTCCGTGCCTTGGGTGTCGTTGATTTCCTTCAGCACCAGCTTTAACAGTTTCCGCATGAACTGAAGAAGGAACGGCTGCAAACCGTCACATTTCAGGTCAAGATTTGCATAGGCGGACTTGATAGCAATAGACGTTGTGGCGCTGGTGTCCTTCAGGGCTTCCGTGTTTACGCCCTGCCCAAAACGGAAGATGTTCTTTTCATCCACTTCCATTTTGGTTTTCCGGGCCTCCACGGGGATATCCACGGTCTTGATATCAATACCGCCGTCTTCATCCACGCCAATGTGCTTCTTGGTCTTGATGTTCAGCATCAGTTCGTCTAGGTTGTCCCCCTGGAACCCCTTAACCACATACAGGGCTTCATTGGTGTCCTGGATATTGTTGGACAGCCCTGCATTCATCAAGTCATAGTCATCAATCAGGGCCTTAATAGTCTTCAGACCGCTGAAGCGCTTCTTCCCGTTGTCCAGCCGGAAGAACGGAATCATGCCGTAATCGTCATAGTAGGTGCTTTCGTCCCCGTCCTTCTGGTAAAGGATATGGGGCCGGGGATTGGGGAAAATGGAATCATCCGGAACAATGCCGCCGTTTCCTTCCTGGCAATAGAACCATGTCTGTTGCTTGTCCCACACCTGAATGCGCTTGATTGCCTTGTTGTCTTTGTCTATCCGGTCAACGAACCAGCGGATAATGTAGGCGCAACCATCATCTGTTTCTTTCTCCCGGACTTCCACAACGCCGATGCTGTCCGCAGTCTGGAACGCTGTCCTGTCGTTTTCGCCCTTGTAGGCGTACATATACTCCCAGCCCTTGGCAACCGTGCCGGAAATAAGACCGTTCAACTCAGCAACAAAGCTTTCGTTTTCGTTGAAGTATGCGTCAAGCTCCGTTTGCAGCTCCGGGATATCGGACTTCACGAAGCCGCCGTGACCGGAAAGCATATACTGGGCCTGTTGGTCAACCAGCAGCCGGAAGAACGGGTGACTGATTTTGATATTGCTTTTCGTCTTGTCTTCCTGAAGCTTTCCTTCAGCGTCAATGAAGAAAATCCGGTAGTCCCGGATATCATGGTCACCCTCGAAGTACCGCATTCCGGTTCGTGCAAACCGTTTCTTGTCGCTTTGTGCATCGTTTTCAATGAACTTCTTGATTTCATCCACAGACAGCATTTAACCACCACCATTTCATGCTAAAAAATCATGTTTTTTCAGTCTTTCGTTGTATGTATCTTTGATTTGTGCAATAGCAGCAACCGCAATCTGATTTTCAAATTCCGGGTGTGCATCACAGTATTTTTCGTAGTGGGTGATATCACCCAGGATTTGCTTGAAATGCTCATGGCTGTGGGGCTGTCCCAGATAGATTTCATCAGCAAACCGAAGGATTCTAACCCGGCAATCCTTAGCGTGGATTTCCCGGTTTTCATCCCGGATGGTATCAACCTCGGCCTTTACGCCCTTCATGTCCGCCTCGAACGCTTCCATTTTGGCAAGCAGGGCCTTGTTTGTCTGGTTTCCCAGCCATTCCAGGATTGCAGACCAGGGGTTGACCTTAATGGGGGCGATCTGGATAAGGGTCAGCAGCCCCACCAGTCCACCACCAAACAGGGGCAGGATTTCTTTCATTGTCATTTGTGGCACTCTTCTTTCATTGTGAATTTATGTCAGCCACTTGCTACCCGTTATGTATTTCTCCAAGGCGTAGCGCATAGCGTCCATCAGGTGGTTAAAATCATCAATCGGCACATTCAGTTTGTTCCCGAATTTATCCGTGTCCCATGTGTAGTTACTGATTTCCGTCAGGAAATTCACACACCGTGGATGAATGATGATTTCCAAGTCCTGAATCCACTGAATGCCGTTTGTAATACTGTCCTTTCCCTTTGCAGCTCCCTTGACCCGCAGGCCCAGGCTTTTCAGTTCGTCAATGGATTTTGGTTCGGCAGAATCGGCTGTGATTCTTTCCTTCCCGTAGCCCATGCCCTGAACTGTCTCCGCAATTTTCTTGTTGGAAAGCCCCTTTTCATACACTTCATCAAACACAAACAAACGCTTTTCCTTCTGGTCTAGCAGACCGCAGAAAAGCGTTGAAGGGTCATTCGTATAGCCGAAGTCCAGGCCGAAAGCCGAAACAATGCCCGGCTGCTGCCGCACCTGGTCTATGTCAAAAGCTTCTTCTTTCCAATTTTCATAAACCAAGCCGTCAACGATACCCCAGCCGCCAAGACCGGCCACGGCATAGCGCCGGGGGTTCCGTTTCTTCATGTCATCGAACACCTTGATATCCGCAGCGTCAAGCCATTCATTGCACTTGTAGTTTGTGGTTATCGCCAGAATATCCGGGTCTGGTGGAGCGTCAAAGAACCGCTTCTTCAAAAAGTGATGCTCATTCCATGGGTTGAAGGTAATTGTCCACTGCTTGAACAGCCCTTCCGGAACTTCGCCACGGATAGATTCATCCAGGACGTTGAAGTCATCTTCCTTCATGACCTCATATGCCTCTTCTAGCCACGCCCAGCAGAGCACGCCCACGTCCACCGTAATGGACGTAACCTTTAAGGGGTCATCCAGCCCACGGAAATATATTTTCTGGCCTGTGGGAATGTATGTAGCTTCCAGGGGGCTTTCCTTGAACTCCCACCATGCATCAACCTTCAGCCGATGCACAGCCCATTTCAATTCCGTAAAACAGCTGTCCTTCAGCGTCCGGAATGTCTTTCTGACAACCAGTGTGTTCGCCTCCGGGTATTTCATCATGTTCACAATATACCACAAGGCTGTTGTTTTGGATTTCTTGGAAGCACGGCTTCCCTTAACCACTCTGTAACGGCCCTTGAACCGCCAGAACGTACCGTAACCCCTGCCCACAATCTCCGGCAGGGACATATTCAGCGCTTCGCTAATCTTCAAGATCATCAGCCCCAGAAATAACAACAGGCAAGGCCACGTCAACTTTCATCTTATCGCTGAACAGATTGTATCTTTTACCCAGCAACTCCGCAGCTCTCAGGCGGTCTTTTTCGGATGGGGCCTTTTCCATCGTCCTAGCCTCGGACATATAGTCACCGATATTCTCAACGACAATCTCTTCTGATCTGGATTCGCCACGGAGAACAGAGGTCAAATATTTTAAGACCTCATCCTGATCTGCAATCAGTTGGGATTCTTTTTCGGCCATTCGAGCCTTGATATATTCCTGAATGTCATCATTTGACATGTTTCTGTCTGCAATCTGCCTTGCGCTTCTAGCAGAATAACCGGCTCTGATTGCGGCCTGGGTAGCGTTCAGGTCAATCAAGTATTCATCACAAAACCGCTGCTGTTTCGCTGTCAGCTTAGCCACAAATCATCACCTTTCTTTCAACGTATAATAAAAACCGCCCAGGGCAGGAGGTAAAAGCCCGGGGCGGTTAGGGTGGAATCCTATTTATTCATTTTGGCAGTCTAACTATATCACAGGAATAGTATCAAATACTATCAACTATCCGCTGATTCCGGAAGAAATTTTTCCGCTTCCTGTAATGCTCTGCCGTGGATTTGGCAAACCCCCTGATATGTCATATCCATATCAACAGCGATTGCTTCCCAGGTCTTCCCAAGCAAATACCGGCTTTCCAGCACACGGCGGTACTTTTCATTCTGGATTTGCCGGATAATCTCACCCGCTTCCCGCTTCAGGTCAACATATCTGTCAATATCAGCGTTCAATTCTTCCTGCAACAGAATGATTTTGTCCACGCTGTTTTCCATGCTTCGGGACACCCCGGACGGTTTGGAGCTGGTTTCCGACATGGTAGCCGTCACTTTTGTGGCAAGGGCTTTCAGCCGTTCCAGGCGTTCAAATTTCACGTCAATTTGTTTGTCAATATGTCTTATTTGCTGGAAGAACTCTTTCACATCCAACTGTATCGTCCTCCGTTTCCCATGTAATATGGTCGCAACCCCATTTCGCCGCCCTGCTCAGCCGGACAATATCGGCCACATAGTTGGCCTCATTCCTGGTCAAACCAATTCGGCCCATCAGCAGCTTGATGAATCGTTTCCGGGTCATGTTTTGCCCTCCTTCCGTTTTGCCGCAATGTTGGCCTTGATTTCCTGCATATCCAGCAGGTCAAGCTTTTTCAGGTTGCACGTCCAGCACCCAGGTTCCCGCAGGTGGAAAATGCAGTCCCGGCAACCCCTCTGGGCCTTGCAAAATGTCAGCAGCGTTTGAACACATTCCAGCGCTTCCCGGTCGCTTGTCTTTGCCCCCGTAACCTTGCATGACACTTCTTTGGAACACACAAATTCCCGGTCTTTCCCTGCGTGTTCGCAGCCGGAAACGCAGTCTTTGCAGTTGTCGTATTTAATCGCCATGTTTCAACTCCTCTTTAATGTCCAGGATGATTTCAATTACCCGTTCCCCCAGTTTAAGAATTCCCCATACCATGATCAGCGCCATCAGCACAAGGAAAAGCACGGCCAGCAGAATAATAATTGCTTTAACCATTTTCTATCCCTCCATCACCGCTTATATGTCTGAAATGTGCCATCACTCATTTGTACTTCAAGCGCCACCGGATAACCAGCTCCATTCTGCGATTTGCTTACATACCGTTGCTTGGTGATTTCTACGGTGCACTTGTGGCACTTTTCGCAGCTCTCAGCAGCGGCTTTATCTCTGTATTCCGTACCGCAAATTTCGCAGATATAATGTTTGACCTCTATCATGCTTCTACCTCCATATCCATTTTAGCGCCGCAATTTGGGCAATACTTGCTTTTCCAGTAGTCCGGCTCGGAATACGCAAGCGGGGCAGGATTTCCGCATTCTGAACACCGCCTGTTTACCTGCCACCACCCATGCCGCACCGGCTCCACGTCGGCGGTGGGGACACTGTTGATCACTTCTCGGATATTTTGCATTCCGAATCCCCAATCGCAGGTTCCGTCTCCGAAATCTTCCATCACATCAGCATCTGCATTTTCAAATGCTTCCCGCAGTGCTTCCCGGCTTATGTAATCAGCCATGCTTTACACCCCCAGTCCCACAAGGATATCGTGAAGTTCTTCACAGAGGCGTTTCAGATCATCCACATGAAGGGCTATTGCGTCCCGCATGCAGCGTGGATCTTCGGACGTTTGCTCACTCAGCTGTTTGCCGAATAAGTTAGCGTTAACCTGCACAGCCATAGCCAACGCTTGCTTTGTAAAGTCATACGATTCGCCAAGCAAATTGAACACCGTTTCGGGTTTCTGCTCAGCGGCCACGCTCCTGCATTCACAATTTTCATCATACTTTGCCATTTTTGCAATCCTCCAATTCCTTCATTTCTTTTTTGGCTTTCCTGTCTTCCCTCTGCTGCTCCATCCGCTCCAACCTGCCAAGGGTGGTAGCCGGTCTTCGGCGCATATCGGCGTATCTGTTCGGCACGAATGGGCGGTACTGTCCCAGCATTCTAGCTTTCCCCATCGTTTACCACCTTTCCGCTGGACTTGTTGCGTCTATTTTCCCGTTCTTTCTGCAAAACGTTTGCATAGTAGCAGTCAAAGGAACAGAACTTCCGCCCGCCAGAGCGGGGGGCGATAGCAGCCCCGCACCACTGGCACTTTTTGGCTGGTTCTTCTTCCTCTTCAACGTCTACCAGAACCGACGTGAAAGGCTCATGATAGCCATTCAGGGCCATATACTGCCCGTAGCTCATTCCCGCATGGGAAGCGGCTAAAATCACCGCACAAGACCGGCAGCGGCCTTGCTTGTCCAGCTCTTGAGCTGGGGCACGGCAAACCTTGCAATACTTGCTCATTGTTCCACCACCTCAAGAATGGTACGCCATGTAATAATGCCGTCCGTTGTACTCCGTGTGTTCATACCCGACACAATGTTCTTCCATGTGGTCAAGCAGCCAATGTTCGAAATAGCTGGAATTTCCGTCATACCAGTTATCGGCCCATTCTGTATCAGATACAAAGCCGAAGTCCCAATCATCCAGGTTGAAACCGGCATCCCACAATGCTGCATCGTAATTGTCAGCAGGAAGCCCCGTAAGCTCCCGTAATTCCTCCCGGGTATCAAAGAAAGTCACTGTTTTCATAGCTCTGTTTTCCTCCATCAAAGCCCCAGCTTTTGCCGCATTTCGCCCCAGGCATCAGAGGCAGCGGCCCGCCTCCGGCTCTTCCCGCCTACCTGGATAGGTAGGCACTTTTCCAGCAGCCGGTCATACGTCCGGGCATAGCCCATGTCGGCGGTCTGCGTCAACTCATTCGGGGTCAGGTTGGTGGTGACGATGACCGGCGTTCCGGCAATGTACCGGGCGTTCACGATTTTGTAGACCATCTCCTGCATATACTCGGTCTTGCGCTCCACGCCCAGATCATCCAGGATAAGAAGGGAATATTTACAAAGGTCATCTATGTACGCCGCCTTGTCTTCAATGCTCCACAGTTCATCCGCAATGGTCGCAAAGTTCGTCATCCGCACCCGGTAGCCCTGGGCCAGAACGGCGTTTGCAATGCACCCGGCAAGAAACGTCTTCCCCGTTCCCACTGGGCCATAGAACAGCAGCCCGGCCCCGTTTTTCAGGTTTTCGGAGAAATCTTCAGCGTACTTTTTCGCCGCCTGAATCAGTTGTGAAGGGCCTTTCCCGTCATCCTTGTCAAAGGTACAATACCGCATTTCCTCCGTACCCCGGAAACAAACGCTTCTGTGCTGCTCCACCTTGATTTGCTTTTCCCTTTCCTTCAGAAGGTCATATTCCGTGGGACAGTTGCACCAGCAGCGGACAGTCCGGGGAACCGCCCCGGGGAAAGGCGGTGTTATAATGGTCTGACGCTTGCCCCCGCAGATTTTGCAGTGCAAAAGGCCGTCTTCGGCCAGATATTCGGTGTCTGTCTCCGCATGGGCGGCGGCATTCGCCGCAATCGCCCCCAGCAGAGATTCAGCCATATTTTCCATTGGTGTACCTCCTAAAAGTGAGATAATAGGTCATCGTCATACAGTGACGGGTCAATGTTGATACCGTTAGGGCCTACAGTACCGGATTTGTGGCCCTTCGTGGGCTTTGCATTCAGATACCCTTCAAATTTCGTGCCGAACAAGGTTTCAGGCCGCAGGAACTTTTCCCATTCCGTTCCTATCCAGTCAGCACACTTTTTGTCAATGACGGTTTTGAAGTCATCCAGGGTGAACCCCTCTTCCAGCCGTGCATGAATGCAGGTCTGGGTTTTGCCTGAAGTGTGCTTGTACCGGGTTCCGGCCTTTTCGTTCAGGTAATCCACAACAGCTTTATATATAATCTTATTCTTTTCTTTATCTTCTTCTATATCTTTATCTGTTGCGTTACAATCCGTTACTGTAACGTTACTTGTAACGTTACTTGGCAACAACTTTTGGTTTTCTCTGTGCTTTGCAACACGTTTCCTTGTTTGTTCTCGGATTTTGTCTAACCCATCAACATTTTGGTGTTCTTCCCATCCGTCAATCAGAAGGAATCCTGTATCAGTGGTTGATACCATGTCCAGGTCTTCCAGTGCCCTTAACGCAAGCTGCACCGTTGATTCTTCGAAGTCCAGTTCATCGGCAAGCATTTTCGGCGTATACGGGATGTTTTCTGTAAGGAAAATCTTCCCCCCATCGTTGCAGCGGCCCGCCATAGTCAGCAGCATAACCCATATCAGGACAATGCTATCCCCATCAGGCAACCGCCGAAGGTGCTTGATTTTCCGATTGTCAAACATATTGACGGTAATTTTTATCCACTGGACTTCCGCCATCAGGTCAACACATCCCTTGCATAGTCCCGGAAACGGTCTTCGTTGACCATCCGCATTTCGGCCACACGGCTGGAAGCCGCCAGCTCGGGGAACTTTTCCTGGATTTTCTGCCGGGTACGGCGCACGGATTCAAACGCTGGGAAGCCGTATTCCTTCATATTCAGCAGGAAGCGGACAACGGACATATTGTTTATGTCAATGTTATTCTGCTTCCCGTAATGCTCCAAGACCCTGAAATAAAGGAAGCTATCACTGTTCCGGGCCTGAATGTCTTCCTGCATGATTGCTTTCACAACCGCCGACACTGTTTTCAAGTTATCCATTCGTTTCCACTCCTTCACTCTCAATTCTGACAGATACATGGGCCTTTTCTCCGAAGCGCTTCCGGACAACCAAGTCCGCAACCTGGGAATCGTCCTTGTAAGCAATGCCGTTCAGGGCATCCAACACCGCTTTTGCGATATTGTCACAGTCCGGCTTGTTCTCCGGGATGATCTCACCGGCAAGGGCCGCTTTCTTCCGTGCTACTCTCCACGCCTGGGGGACTGTAAAAACGGCATCGATCTCCACCCGGCACGGGCCGGAGTGCACCCGCTGCCCATTCGGGACAGTGGAAAGATAGCTGTAACGTACCGTCTGTTCGTATCGCCGGGTAGCTTCCGGCGTATGTACCGCCTTTGTGGTCGTATTAAATCGGGGCCTGCCCTTCCCCTGGGGCTTGCCCGGAATCAGAAAACAAGTAACCATTTTGTCACGCCCTTTCTAGATTTCCGGGAACTGCGTTTTGCGAAGAGAAAACTCCCATAATTTATTAAGGTATTTTCAGAAACGCAGCTCCCGGTTGCCGCCCTGCTCCTTCCGGTCAGAACGGTAATCCCTCATCTTCTTCGGTAATTTCCCCGAACGCTTCCGGCTGGTTCTGGGCCGCAGGGGCGGCTTGTCCGCCGTCTTTTTTTGCCCCGCCGAAATACACATGATCAGCTAAAATCTCCGCTGTGCGCCGCTTCTGGCCGTCCTTGTCCGTCCAATTGCGGATTTGCAGCCGCCCGGAAACAACCGCCATGCTGCCCTTGCTGAAGTACTTGGAAACGAATTCCCCCGTACCCCGCCACGCCACGCAGTCAATGAAATCTGTTTCCCGTTCTCCGGTTTCCTTGTTGGCAATGTCCCTGTCAACTGCTACCGTAAAGCTTGCAACGGCAAGCCCGCTGCCGGTACGCCTCAAATCCGGGTCACGGGTCAGGCGGCCCATAACGGTAATGTGATTCAGCATGATTATTCACCCCCAAAAAGCGCCGCTTGCACGTCCTGGGCGTTGGCTTCCGGGGCTTCTTCCGGCTCCTGGGGCTGCTCTACGGGGATTGTCTCAACAAAGGCAATGGGTTCTTCCTGCCCCTGCTCTTCTGCTGTGTAGCACCCCGCAAGGTTTCCGGGGAAAGCTTCACGAAGGGCCTGAACCTGGGCAACCTTGCGAATCATGGTTGCGGGCTTCTTGCTCCATTGGCTGTTCAAGCTGCCGTCTGCCTTGCGTCCGGCGTATTCGTCAAAGCTGACTTCAACACGGGTGCTGTACTGTCTGTCTTTGCGGAAAATCTCGGCCCAGCCGCCCACGATTTTCTCCCCGGGCATATAAAAGGTTCCGGTTCTGTGGTCAAGCTCCCCGGTTTCTTCATCGAAAACGATAATGCCGGATTTCTGCCCATCGTATGCCGGGTTCGATTCAGCCCGCTTCGTGAACGCTTCCTTGCCTACCACCATAGTTGCGGGTTCGCTGCCGTACTTGATGCAGTAGGCTTCCTTCAGCCAGGGGTTCAGGCCGGAGAACTTGCAAAGATTGATAAACATTGCAACTTCCTGCATGGTCACACGGTCTTTGTTGCCGGAAACAAGGTAATTCCGAACAACAGAGGGGGTCAGGGTCACTTCCATTCCGTTGACCTGGAAGGACGTGGACTGCTCTTTTTTTGCAATCTGATTCTGGGGTAATTTGTTGGTTACTGCCATTTTGCAACATTCCTTTCATTTTTCGTATTCTGAATCTTTCATGATCTGCTTCCATGCCCTGTATGCGGTGAGTAGTCTTTTCATAGCTGTTTGAACTGGATTCCCCTTTCCCGAAGGTACTTGTTCAGTTCCTTCGCTTCCTGAATCGTCAGATAAGCCTGGAAGCCAAGCCAGAAACGGGGCTGTGTATTTTCAGGTTCTTTCTGACCTTCTGGCGCAGGGCTTTCAGCGGGTTCAGCCAGGGGGGTGGCAGGAATCTGCATTTGTGCGTGTTCCGCTTCCCACTTCGCCTTTGCTTCGGCCTGGGCCTGAATCCGGGCATTTTCGGCAATAGCGGCATTCAGGTCAAGCGTAGCCTGGTACTTCTGGACAGCCTCAAAGCAAACGCCCATGTTGTCCAACGTGTCCATGTCCTTCTGGGTCTGAAGCAGAATCCCGTCAATTTCTGCCGCAATGGTTTTCATGGGGCAGGAAGCGTTCAGCCACTTGGGATTCTCCCGGCGCATCCAGTCCGGGGCATCCTTGGAATCCCAATACGCCTTGATTTCATCGGCTTTTTTCTGCTTCTGGGCATCCTCAAATGCCTTGACCTGGGTATCAATGGCCGAAGAAGCGCTGTCCACAATGCCGCACAGCTCCCGAACCTGGGCCTTAAATTCGTCAAAGGGCTTCATGAATTCCCGTTCCTGCCGGATACGTTCATCATTCAGGGCCTTTTTCAGCCGGTTCAGGTTCGCCCGGTCTGCCTTTGCTTCCCGGATTTGGGCTTCCGTGTAGACCAGAGAAGCATATTCCTTGACCTTCTCCGTCAGCTCCCGTTTCAAATCCTCATAGTTGAAGGAAATCTTGCCAGGAAGCTGCAATTCAGTGATTTTAAGTTCCAATTATTCAATCCTCCATTTCAATGATTTCTCCTGGGTCAACGCCAAGGGCCTTGGCAAGCTTGCCAACAGTCTGTAATGACGGCCTGTAATAGCCTGTCAGATAAGAACATACCCTTTGATAAGAGATACCGGCCTTTCCCGCCAGGTCTGCCCGGCTCATGCCCATATCAAGAAGAATGTGTTTAATTCGTAGCGTATTCAGTCTCATGTGCGCACCTCCTATATTTCCGGCAGCAAAAGCGCCGGTTTTTTCTTGTTCTTGACGCATTCCCAAAATTCGGCGCCTTTTTCCATCAAATAATCCATATCGTCCTGAACATCGGCCCTTTCAATCAGGTAATGCCGGGTTTGCAGATACGGAACACCTTCAAATTCTGTCTTCAACTGGGCTTTCAGAATCGCAAAATCTGCTTCAATGACGGCCATGTAGAACAAGACCTGGCAGAAGTAGTTCGTGGGAATCTGATGGTTCCATTTCTCTTTCTGCATGGATTGCAGGATATTTGTTGTTTTGCACTCCCACACACCAACACGGCCTTTTTCATCCCGTAACCAGCCGTCCAGGGAAGCCAGCGCCCACGGGCACTTTGAATTCCGAAAGCTGTTGTTTTCCTCGTAAAAAACCTCATATTGTGGAAAATCCAGCTTGAAAAGTTCCCGTAAAAGCGGTTCGGCCTGGGTTCCGTATTTCACATAGGGCTTTTCGCTTATGTCTTCCGACTCCACAAGCCCGGTCTTTCTCTCCCACAAATCCACGTTGGACATATAGGGATTCAGCCCCACAACGGCGCTGATCTCGCTACCGCCGATACCCTGCATTCTGTGCTTCAGCCATTCTTCACGGCTTGACAGGATTGTTTTTTCAATCATTCTGCTTTATCTCCCCATAGGGTGATTCACAAATTTCCACAATGTGTTCGCACAGAGCTGCGGGGATAACGCTTCTGTCCTTGCTGCCCTTTATGCCCTGTGTACCTGTCACCGCCCCTCTAGGGGCTGGGATATGACACGGGTCACCATTTTTGCAAGGCGGTTTGAATCTAGGAAACGGGTGGTTTGTCCATATGTCCGTAGGTTTCATGCGGGTGTCCCCATATTGGCAATATGTAACGGTATATCGGGGAATCCCCTGCATCCAGGTCATCTTCCGCATACCGCCCCGGGGATTTTCAATGAAGTAATACTTCGGGTTCAAATTCCGGATAAGCTGGATAACGTGCTGGTCTACCTGGTCACAGAACCGGGCGTACTCGCTGATAGGGTCAAGATTCCCGGTGACTGGGTTCTTTCTCCGGTGGTGACTGATTGCCGCAACACTGAAGGTAGTGCAATCGGGAGAAGCCCATATCACATCCGGTCTACCGAATTTCTGAAGAATATCGTCTGCTGTAACCGTCATAATGTCGGCGTAAAGGTCGATATTCTCAAAATCCTTGTTCCATTCCACAGAAAAGACTTCGTGCCCGTGGGCTTCAAAAGCCCTGCCAATGCTACGGGTTCCGGCGAAAAGTTCAAGCACTTTCATTCCACAAAATCCTCCGTTTCCTTCCTGAAGAACTGGTCAAGGCAGTATTCACAGATGAATTCCCCGTTAATGTCGTACAGATATTCGTCCTGAATCGGCTCGTGGCAGTAGTCGCAGACTGGGCGGCTCTTCAGCCAGCGGGCTTCTTTTGCATCCCGCAGCTTGAAATCGTCTTCAGGGTCACCATATCTAAAAGGCATTCCGTATCACCTGCCCTGCCGCCATGCTGATTCCGGCCACTGTGACAGCCGTTGCATAGCCCATGGGGATTGCCCCAGTGCTACCCAACAGAGCCGCCGCCCCGGCGATTGCCGCCGTTCCCGTGGCTACGATTGCCGCTTCCATGGGGACTTCCCGTGTGGGCCTCTGGCCCGCCTGTGCCGCCCCGAAAGGGTGCTTGCTCACCATGCGGACTACTTCGTCCATCTGGGCTTCATAGCGCCGGTCAGACTGTTTTCTGTTGATTCTGGCTTTCAACGCCTGGATTTCCTCCGGCGTTGCGTCTTTGATGCTCATTCCGCATACCTCCCAACAATTTGCTTAAATAATTCCGGGTTGCTTTTCCGGATTGCTTTTGCATACCACAGCATTGCAGGTTCCATCAGCGCCCGCAGTTTTTCCGGGGTGTTCGAATTCGGGCCGGGAATCATGGTGATTTGATGCTTCCCTTCAAAAGTCCGGGGTTGCAGCTTTTCTTCCATATGCGCCCTCCTGTCTGTAAGTGTCTAAATTAGACACTTAGTTTGCAAAAAAAATACGGTCTACCATGTCGCTATCAAGCCCATAGCGAGACTTGATTTTGAAAATCTCCCCCTGCTTGAACTCCGTGCCGTTTTCGTTGATTTTGTTGGACACGCTCTGTTCGGTAATGCCCAGGTACTCCGCAAGACTTGCGTTAGTGTCCCCGTGGCGTACCATGATACTTCTCAGCAAACTTTTGTCCATGTTTCCACCTTCCTTATTATATAGTCTGCCATCATCAGTACCGGGAGACTAACCCCGGCAGACGGTAAAGGGGTCGATTTCGGCCCCTTTAGGCCGTTTCGGCTGTCAGCAAAAGAATTCGTTGTCTTCCGCAATCAAGGTTGCTTTCCAGTTCTCCCCCAGGCCGATTTCCTTCGCCTGTTCAATTGCGTCATGTTCGCAATCGGCTTCAACCTCGGTTTCGTACTCCTGGCCCCGGTAGGTAAAGGTTACTTTGTACAGCTTTTCCATTTTTGCGTTTCCCCCTTTCAGATTTCCCATGTGCAGTCACTAGGTAACCGCTTGATTGCATTTTCCCGGCAAATAGCCTTGATTGTGAGGTACACCTTCCGCCCCGTGGCGTTCTCTGTGCCGTGGAAGGTCATGTACCTGTAAGTCCGTCCCCGCACTCCTGACGGCTTCAGCCGCCCAGCAGGAAGCAAGACAACAATCGTTTTACCCTGCTTGTCATAGCTTCCGGGGACTGTCTCGCAGTCTGAAAAGCTGGTTTTATAGCGGCGGTACGCCATCCGTTCTTCTGTCATAGTGTTCGTCCCTCCTATGCCCTGCCATCATCAGCACCGGGCGGGCGGTTCCGGTGGACGGCCCGGTGGGCCGTTTCGGCTTATTCGGGAAGTGAATAATTCAGAATGCTCCAAAGTCTGTCGCACTTCTCAAGAATATTGTTTTTCTGACGAATTTTATTTTCTAGGATTTCACCGCCGTGCTGGTCCATCAAGCGGTTCATTTCCTCCCGCTCGATTTGCTCATATCCGCAAAGGGCTATTTGGAGGAAATCAATTTGTTCCGCTGTAAGGTTGACGGGGTAGGTTTTCTTTTCCATGTTGTTTATCCTCTCTGTCGTTTCGGCTTATCGAATCTCGAAGTCAAAGGAATCCAGATTGTAATGGATGCAGTTTTCTTCTTCATCTCTCAGATAAAGGTAGTAGCATTTATCGATTCCTCTATATACCTTCACCTTTACGACATTCTCCCGGACGTAATCGTGACGTTCCAGGGTAACGGGGTCGGTCTTTCGCTGCTTAATCAAAACTGTCATGTTATCTATCCTTTTTGTGTCGGGCCGGAGAACCGGCCCGGGGTGGTTGTTTAGAATTTCGGGTAATAGTAGCCGGTGAGTTCGTCAACGTCTCTCTCCGTCAGGTTCCAGTCCCAGGGGGCGCAATTCGTATGGTCGATAATGTAATCAAACACACGGGAGGGCTTTACCTTCCGGGGATTAACCTTGTAGCCGTTGGCCCGGAGGTCGTGAATGAAATCTGCTTTCGTGGGGTATTCCTGATTCCGGATGAAAAGAACTCGGTTGCCGTCTCTAATGGCTGCGCTGTACTTCTTCATTCCCTTCCCCTCCATCATCAGTCCACAACAAAGTAAGGAAGGTTCTTGTACTCGCTGATGTCGGGGGCTTTCGTTGTCGGTCTGAAAGCATTCCGCCCGGTCTGCTCCTTAACCTGCTGCTTGCAGATTTGACAGGCCTCCCGGGCATTGTTCGCAGCAACAAACATATGCTCCAAATATTCGTGACGGTTTTTCTTGATCCAGTAAAACACCTGATAGCTTTTCATTTTTATTTCCTCCTGCCTGTCGGCTGTTGTGTCTAATTTAGACACTATATTGTAAAAAATATATTGGCTCTCGCCGTTTAGTGTCTCTTTAGGACACCATTACTATACTACAATAATTTTTCTTTGTCAACAACTATTTTTGATATTTCTAAAAAAATAATTGATTTTTAAGACACAGTGGTGTATTATAAAGACACAGCAAGGAGGTGATACCAATGAGCGACATAGGGAAGCTGATTAAGGACGCTAGGGTTGCTAAAGGTTTAACCCAAGAAGAACTTGGGAATATGGTCGGCGTTCAAAAATCAGCTATTGCGAAATACGAAAACGGGCGTGTTGTCAATATAAAAAGAAGTACGCTGAAGGGGCTTGCGAAAGCTTTGGACTTAAAGGGTTCTGATCTGATTGATGAAGAAATAAAAAAAGACCCCGAAGAAGCGGGCAGAATAGCCGCCGAAATTCTCCGAGATCATGATTTAATGGAAATTTTTTATCTGTATCAATCGTTAAGTGAAGAAAAGAAGAAGCAAATCAAAGAATTCGTACATTTTGTGGCACGCAAAAGCTAAATTTTGAAGAAATTCTTAATAAAGGAAATTACAAATTCCTTTTGTTCTTCAGATAGTAACTCAAATAAAGCAATCAATTCTTCTTGCATACTGTTTTTCCTGCCTTTCTAATAGAACTAGCGTTCTTGTACCAAAGTGTAGCTCGTGGCGGTGTTAAAAGGTTGCGGAAAGTTTGTAGAATTTGTGAAGTTTTGAAGTTTGCGGAAAGTGCCCGGCCACCGTGCCACCGAGTGACCGGGCGAAGCAGATTTTGATTGCAGCCCCGAATCTGCTATGTCTTCATCATAATGCGAATATTTGAGAAGTAAAGACGCAAATCGGCATAATGTATTCTCTCAGAGAATAACACGGTGTGAAATAGGAATAAGTGGGGATTTTCTATGGAAAAACAAACTATTATCCAGCAAATCCAACCGAATTGTGATGAACTTTACAAGCGTATCAAGGAAGCCAAAGACGCACAGCGCAAAACCCACAAGGATTTAGTGGAAAGCACTGGGGTTCCGCAGTACACCATTGCGAAATTCCTTTCGGGGGCGCTCACAAATCCCGGCGTGTTCGGGGTAGCTGCCATTTGCATTGATCTGGGGCTGTCCCTGGATGAACTCATGGGGGATAGCTCCCCCACCGAAACAGCCGGAAGATAATGCAGCGCTGGAAATCGCAGAGTTGAAAGGCAAGCTTGCCAAAGCAGAAGCGGAAGTGGCACTACTGAAAGAGCGCTGCCAAATCTATCAAAACGGGATAGCCGAACGGAAGCCCGTTATTTACGGCCTTGCCGGGTTGTGTATCTTCCTGACACTTGCCTTTGTTGCCTATATCGTCATTGACTTGTCCGACACGGCACACGGCTTTATCCGGAGGCAGCGGGTTTCCCCCGTTTTGGTGCTTCTGGTGCTGCTGATTATATCCGCAGCACTTGGAACGGCCCACAGCATAACAAAAAGAAAACACAATATGAAAAGGAATGGTGAGAATGAAAACAACTGAAAACCCAGCAGCAAAAGCAAGTAATCAACACAAAAAGAATCGATACGCAATGTATTTGCGAAAATCCCGGGCTGACCTGGAACTGGAAGCCATGGGGGAAGAAGAAACCCTTGCCCGACACAAAGCCATGCTTGAAGCCCTGGCTGCAAAGCATGAAATCCACCCTGACCAAATCACAATCTATCACGAACTTGTTTCCGGTGACAGCATAGACGAACGCCCGGAAATGCAGCGGCTTCTTGCTGATGTATACGCCAAGACCTACAAGGGCGTTCTGGTGGTCGAAGTGGAACGTCTGGCCCGTGGCAATACCAAAGATCAGGGCGAAGTTGCAGACGCATTCCAGGCCAGCAACACCCACATTATCACCCCGGCAAAGGTCTATGACCCGAACAACGAATTTGACCAGGAATACTTTGAATTCGGCCTGTTTATGTCACGCCGGGAGTACAAGACCATCAAGCGCCGTCTGGAAGCCGGGAAAAAGCAATCTGTTATGGAAGGAAATTATATCTTGCCCCAGCGGGTTTTTGGGTATGATATTGTCCGGACATCAAAAAAAGACCGGACTTTGGAAGTCCGGCCCGATGAAGCAAAGTATGTACAGATGGTTTTTGACTGGCACACAAAGGAACGCCGTGCCATTGGCTGGATTGCACGACAAATGACGCTTATGGGCATTCCAACGATTAAAGGCCGTCCAGAGTGGAACCGTGGTACTATCCGGGGAATGCTTGCGAATCCTATCTATATCGGGAAAGTGACCTGGGGCCGAAGCAAGACAGCCAAGGTGTATGACGATGAAGCTGGGAAGCTTGTGAAAAAGCGCAGCTTTTATCTTGAAGGGGAAGTTTACGAAGGAAAGCACAAAGGAATCATTACAGAAGAACAGTTTGAGTATGCCCAGCTTGTGACGGAATCCATGCACAATCCTTCCCTGAAGGTTGGGAAAGAAATCATTAACCCGTTTGCAGGCTTGATGAAGTGTAAATCCTGCGGGCGGAATATCATTGCAACCACTTTCCGGGACGGACGCAAAACCAGGCTTTCCCACGCACGGGACACATTATGTCAGAAAAAGTCCCTTCCGCTGGATGAAATAGCAGAAACCTTTGTGGAAGCCCTGCATGGCTATATCACTGACTTCCAGGCAAAGATGGACGAAGACGATAATACCGCAGAAATCGCTGCCTACCATGCCCGCATGGATGCCATGGAAACAGAGCTTGCCAAACTGGAACGGAAGCGGAGAAACCTTTTTGCGGATTATGAAGACGATGTTTATACCCGTGATGAATTCATCGAACGGAAGCAGCACTACAACGTGAAGATTGATGCATTAAAAAAACAGATTCAGGATGCCCGGAAAAGCGAACCTGAACCTGTTGATTATACCGAACAAATCATACACCTTAACGCAATGATTGATTGCATCAAAAATCCTGACCTATCCGCTAAGCAGAAGAACGACTTTCTGAAGCAATTTGTCGACAGTATCACCTATGATGCTATCGACTACGGTCGAAGCAAAGGCGGCAAAGCCGTGCTGGAAGTGTTCCTCAAGTAGGGCAAACCGCTTTTGCCCTATGTTGGTATCATGCCCGTTCTACTTTATTGGAACGGAGGCATCTGGTACAAGCGTACACATGGCAGGGAGTTCCATTGACAACGGCCTTGACCCGCTTCACGTTGGGCTTCCAGGCACGGTTGGAACGTCTGTGGGAGTGGGAAACCTTAATACCAAAGGTTACGCCCTTGCCACAAAAATCACACTTCGCCATTTATTGCACCTCCCATCCGGACAATTCGTCAAACTCTCGCGTCAACTCGAACGCTTAGATATAATAGCAAAGATTGGAGGAAAAAGCAAGTCCTTTTTTCACTTTTTTCTCATTATTTTTCGGTTGATATTCTTTCGCGCTCTGGTATAATGAAGATGTGCCGCCGCGGCGCATTTTGAAACAAAGGAGCGTGGAAACCATGGGCGAATACAACGTTACCCTTCCCGCGATTGCGAAAGAATTCCATATGGAGGTCATTTTCGCCTCCACTGACTATAATTCCATCCGTCTGACCGTGGAGGACGTGGCCCGGCCCGGCCTGACCCTCTCCGGTTATTTTGACCATTTCGAGCCCCGGCGGCTTCAGGTCCTGGGCAACATGGAATGGAGCTATCTGCAAAAGAAAACGCCCCAGGAGCGGACCGTGATCTTCGACCGGCTCTTTGACTACAAGATCCCCGCCCTGCTGATCTGCCGGGGCCTGCCCGTGGACCAGGAATGCCTGGCCATGGCGAAGAGGCACAATATTTCCATTCTCCGGTCGGACGAGCCCACCAGCAGCTTCTGCTCTTCCCTGATCTCCTATCTGCGGGCAGAGCTGGCCCCCATGGTGACACGCCACGGCGTGCTCATGGAGATCTACGGCGAGGGGGTCCTGCTCACCGGTGAAAGCGGCATCGGCAAAAGTGAGGCCGCTCTGGAGCTTCTGAAGCGGGGACACCGGCTGATCGCGGACGACGCCGTAGAGATCCGCAGAATTTCCAGCAACACGCTGGCGGGCAGCGCCCCGGAGCTGATCCGCAATTACATAGAGCTGCGGGGCATCGGCATTGTAAATGTAGCCAAGCTGTTTGGCATGGGTTCCGTGCGGTCCCGGAAGACCATTGACCTGGTAGTGAACATCGTACCCTGGAACAATCAGGACGCCTACGACCGGCTGGGCCTGGAAGAGCAGTATATGGAAATTCTGGGTGTGAAGATCCCCATGAACACCATCCCCATTACCCCCGGCCGGAACCTGGCCGTGATCCTGGAGGTGGCCGCCATCAACGTCCGCCAGCGCAAACTGGGCTACAATGCCGCCCAGGAATTCACGGACCAGATCAACAGGCACTTCGCGAATCTTGAGGGAAAAGCATGAAAGAACTGACAATCGGGCCAAATGACGCCGGTCAGCGGCTGGACCGGTTTCTGGCAAAAGCCGTTCCCCTGCTGCCTGCCTCCCTGGCTCAGAAATACATTCGGCTGAAACGCGTCAAGCGCAACGGAGGCCGCGCCCAGCGGGACACCCGGCTGGAGGCCGGCGACACCTTGCAGCTCTACATCAACGACGAATTCTTCGACACCCCCCGGGAGGACAACGCCTACCTGACCGTAGCCGCGCCCAAGCTGAACATTGTCTACGAGGATGCGCACATCCTTCTTGTGGACAAGCGGCCTGGCCTGGCCGTACACCCCCACGACGGGGCGGAATACGGGCGGACGCTCATTGACCAGATCCAGGCCTACCTGTACCAGAAGCACGAATGGCGGCCCCGGGAGGAGCATTCCTTCACCCCGGCCCTGTGCAACCGCATCGATCGGAACACCGGCGGCATCGTCATCGCCGCCAAAACCGCCGAGGCCCTGCGGGTCATGAACCAGAAGATCAAGGACCGGGAGATCGACAAGCGCTACCTGGCCATTGTGGAGGGCGCCCCAAAGCCCAGGGACGGCTGTCTCAAGGGCTACCTCTTCAAGGACGCGGTGAAAAACCGGGTCTTTGTCACGGACAGCCCCAAACCCGGGGCCAAGACCTGCCAGACCAATTACAAAACCCTTGCCTGCCGGAACGGTCTCTCCCTGGTGGAATGCGAGCTGATTACAGGCCGGACCCACCAGATTCGCGCCCAGTTCGCCCACGCGGGCCATCCCCTCTTGGGCGACGGCAAATACGGCAAGCTGGACAAGCGCTTTGACCGGACCTATCAGGCCCTGTATTCCTACCGCCTGACCTTCCAATTCACCACGGATTCCGGCGCTCTGGAATACCTGAACGGCAAGAGCTTTCAGGTCGAAAATGTAGATTTTGTAGAAGAGTATTTCCCCGGATTTGAGATAGGAGGTAAAGCATGACTCTTTTCATCACCAGCAGTCCCTTTGACGAAACCGCGGAAACGCCTCTGTTTTCCAATGCCAACGGCTTTGTGGACCGTCTCCGAGCGGTGCTGCCGGAATATCCCAGCGTCACCGTTATCGCTTCCAGCCCGGAACGCCACGATCTCACCTGCCGGTACGGTGCGGATGACTTCGTTGCCCTGACGAACGCGGGCATTTACCCAAGCCGTTGGAATGTCCTGGACAGCATCAACGCCGAGGACGCGGCAGAGCTTGTCAGTTCCAGTGACCTTCTGATCCTGTCCGGCGGCCATGTTCCCACCCAGGCGGCGTTTTTCCGGGATATCGCTCTGGATGTGCTTTTGCAGGATTACCCGGGCGTTATCATCGGCATCAGCGCCGGGTCTATGAACATGGCGCAGACCGTTTACGCCCAGCCGGAGGAACCCGGCGAAGCGGTGGATCCGGACTATGCCCGCTTCTTCCCGGGACTTGACCTGACGGAGGTCAGCGTCCTTCCCCATTACCAGAAGGTCAAGGACGACCTTGTGGACGGTCTGCGGCTTTTCGAGGACATCACCCTGCCGGACAGCCAGGGCCGGTGCTTCTTCGCCATTCCGGACGGCAGCTACTTCTACCAGGACGACGGCTGCCTGCTGCTCTGCGGAGAAAGCTATCTGGTGCGGGACGGCGTTCTCTCCCCTCTGACCCAGGAGGGAGAAATCCTGAATATGGAGAATTTCGACTAAAAAACCAGCCTGGAAGCAAGCAAACGCCTCCAGGCTGGTTTTTACTGTATCTTTGGAAGAGCCTTTCCTGCAGCATAGTAGACCGTAAACAGTGCAAACAGCAGCAGGTTGTGGCCGATCATGCAGCCCCAGGCGGCGATCAGGCCCAGCCCTAAGAAGCGGGTGCAAATAAACGTCCCCAGAATGCGGACGCACCACATGCCCAGGATGTTGAATACAAAGGGCGGCACCGTCCGGCCTGTGCCCTGCATGATGCCCTCCAGCACAATAGGGACGCCGTAAAAGGGCTCCGAAACCGCCACCATCCGCAGCACAGTGGCGCCCAGCTGCTTCACCTGGGGATCCCGGGTAAAGATAGACATGAGCTGGGGCGCGAAAATCGCCAGTAGACCACCGGACACCACCATCAGGCCAATCTCCAGGGGCAGCAGGGTCCCGGCCAGACTTTTCAGCTTTTTCCCGTCTCTGGCCCCCAGAGCGTTGCCCGCCAGCGTGGCCGCGGCGGTCTGCATGCCCCAGCCTGGGATGTAAAACAGGGATTCCACCGTATTGGCAATGGTGTGGGCTGCGGTGGACGTATCCCCCAGGGCGTTGATCATGGCGGCGAAAGCCACATAGCCCAGAGAGGTGCCGAAGCGCTGGAGCATATTGGGGAAAGCCACCTTCCAGCAGGGCTTCAGGATCTCCCCGTCCGGCAGGAACCGCTGCCCCCTGGGGGACAGATCCGGGTACTTCCAGAGCCGCACAGTCATGGCGATGCCGCCATAGGTATAGGCGACGGCACTGGCCGCCGCCGCGCCGTCGATGCCCCAGCCCGCGCCCCAGACGGGAATGGTCAGGCCCAACAGACCCACCTCCCGGCTGGAATAGATCAGCAGGAAGTTCAGCACGATGTTGATGAGGTTCATATTCAGACTGACCCGCATGGGCGTCTTTGTGTCGCCCACGGAGCGCAGCACCGTGGCAAAAATGATGCTGGCCGTCCGGAACAGCATGGGAGAATACAGAATCAGAAAATACTGGGAAGCCATGGCCCGGATGGAAACATCCACCTGCATCCATTGGGTAATTTTCCCGCTGAGCAGCGTGGTAATGGCCGTAAACAGCAGGCCCACGACCAGGGTCATCATAACCGCCTGGGCGGAGGCCCGTTTTGCCCGCTCCTTATCCCCCGCCCCGTAGCTCTGGGAGATCAGGGCCAGAAAGCCCACGCCCACCGCGGAAACCGTGCTGCCCACCAGCCAGGAAACCGTACCGGTGGCCCCCACCGCCGCGGTGGCCCGGGTGCCCAGGGTGCCAACCATAGCCGTATCGATATACTGCACCGCCGTCTGCATCAGCTCCTCCAGCATGGTGGGCCACGCCAGCGCGAAAATCACAGACAGCATATTTCTATCCAATCTCTTCTTCATTCTTCTGTCCTTCCGTAGGGGTTTCTCACAGTCGATTATTATAGCACGTCCGCCCCGGGGGATGTCAAGGCCAAAAACCGCGCAGAAATGACCCGCGCCGTTTTTGGCGCGGGCCATCCGATCAGATTCGTTTAGTGCGCCCGGGTCTCGATCTCGTGACGGACCTTGGCGATGAAGTCATCCAGCTTCATGACGGTGGTCTCATCGGTGTCCCGGTTCCGGACGGAGATGGTACCCTCCTCGGCTTCCTTTGCGCCCAGAATCAGCATATAGGGCGCCCGGTCGATCTGGCGGGCTTCCCGGATCTTGTAGCCGATCTTCTCGCTGCGCTCGTCCAGCTGGGTGCGGATGTTTGCGTCCTCCAGCGCCTGGTTGACCTGACGGGCGTAATCCATGGTCTTCTCGGAGACGGGCAGGACCTTGACCTGCAGGGGCGCCAGCCACACGGGGAACTTGCCTTTGGTCTCCTCGATCATATAGGCCATAAACCGGTCCAGAGAGCCCAGGATGGCCCGGTGCAGGACCACAGGGGTCTGCTCCTTGCCGTCAGAATCCACATACTTCAGATCAAACTTGGCAGGCAGGCAGAAGTCCAGCTGGCAGGTGGACAGGGTATATTCCGCGCCAACGGCGGGCTTCACGTTCACGTCCAGCTTGGGGCCATAGAAAGCGGCCTCGCCGATCTCCTCGGTGAAGTGGATGCCCAACTCGGTGAGCACCTCCCGCAGGGCGGACTCGGCCTTGTCCCACATGGCGTCATCGGGATGGTACTTGACCTTGTCGGCGGGGTCACGCAGGCTGAGGACACAGCGGTACTCGGTAATGCCGAAGTCCTTATATACATCGGAAATCAGATTTACGACCCGGGCCACCTCGTCCTTGATCTGGTCGGGGGTGACGAACAGATGGGCGTCGTTCTGGCAGAAGTGACGGCCGCGCTCAATGCCCTTCAGGGTGCCGCTGGACTCATAGCGGAAGTCATGGGCGATCTCGCCAATGCGGATGGGCAGCTCCCGGTAGGAGTGGGGCCGGTTGGCGTAGATCATCATGTGGTGAGGGCAGTTCATGGGGCGCAGAACGAAGCTCTCGCCGTCTACTTCCATGGCGGGGAACATATTATCCTTGTAATGTGCCCAGTGGCCGGAGGTCTGGTACAGGGCCACGGTACCCACGCAGGGGGTCATGACATGCTGGTAGCCCAGCTTGCGCTCTTTTTCCTTGATATAATTCTCCAGCTCCTGCCAGACCGTATAACCTCTGGGCAGGAACATAGGCAGGCCCCGGCCCACCAGCTCGTCGGTCATGAACAGGCCCATTTCCTTGCCGATCTTCCGGTGGTCTCTGGCCTTGGCCTCCTCCTGCTGCTTGATATACTCGTCCAGCTCCTCCTGGGAGAAGAAAGCCACGCCGTTGATACGGGTCAGCATCTTGTTATTGGCATCGTTTTTCCAATAAGCGCCGGACTGCTGGGTGATCTTGAAAGCTTTCAGGCCCTTGGTGTAGGTCAGGTGGGGGCCGACGCACATATCGATATAGTCGCCCTGCTGGTAGAAGCTGATAACGGCATCCTCGGGCAGGTCGCCGATATGCTCCTCCTTATACTTGGCATGACGGTCGTGCATGAGCTTCACCGCCTCGTCCCGGGGCAGGATGAAGGGCTTGATGGGCAGGTTGGCCTTGACGATCTTCTTCATCTCTTTTTCGATGGCTTCCAGGTCCTCGTCGGTCAGCTTCTTGTCGCCGAAGTCCACATCGTAATAGAAGCCCTTCTCGGTGGCGGGGCCATAGGCGAAATCCGCGTCGGGGTACAGATGCTGGATGGCCTGGGCCATGATGTGGGCTGCGGTATGCCGCAGAACATGCAGGGCTTCCTCAGGGGGGCACTCTGCAACGGTACCGTCTTTGTAGATGATTTTCATAGATTATTCTCCTTTTCTGAGCGTCGGGATGCAAAAAAGCACCCCTGGTTTTTCCAAGGGTGCTTTGAATCAGCACGGTTCCACCTTGACTTTTCACTCATAGCCCTCTGTCGTTGGGCGGACACGGCAGTGCTTGCGCCTTAAAAGCAGGCTTTCTCGCACGCAGCTCAGGAGTGGTATCGCCCAGCGCCCCGGGACCCGCTCGCAGCAAACACGGATCTCTCTGAAACCGGAAGCATCAAGGGTCAGTCTCCCTCTTCGCTATTGTTTGCAGTATAACACCTTCGGATCAAAAGTTCAAGTGTTTTTTCAGATTCTCCACGACGATCGCATAAATGCGTCTATGCGCATGGTTTCAAAGCGCCTATATTTTAAGCATTAAGGCACTTTGAAGCGTACAGCGGGGCGCGAACGAATTAAAGGCGGTTCCCCCGGTTTTCTTTATTTCTGCCGTTACAGTGCGGGCGGCTGGTTCCCCGCCGCTGTAACAAAGAAAAGGGTCAGTGCGATGTAGGCTGTCAAAGCCAGCGCAAGCAGGCACAGCAATACAATAAGGACCCCGCGAAGCGTCTTTCTCTGCCGCAGGCCAATACAGGACGCGGCAATGCCGGCAAGCGTACACAGGAGCAGAATGACCGCGGTTCCAAATGTTATAGGTCCACCTTCCTTTCAAATCCCCTGACCGCGGCGGCGACGGGCGGAGTGCCGCTCGCCGCCATCCGGACGGCAGGCATATCGCTTTCCCCTTCTCAGACTTCCCTTTGAGACAGCGCGTCGCTCTCCCGCAGGAGATCCAGCAGACCGCACATGCCCGTCAGAGAGGCTGTAAACCATTTGCGGATGCCGTCGATATCCCGCAGATCCAGCCCTTCGGGAACGCCCGCGAAAACATATCTCGTGTTGAGGGCCAGCGTCAGGCCATCGTCACGGAGGACAAGGCCGCCAACCTTCCCGTTGTTGGCGAATGCCTCCAGCTTCCGCACCAGCTCACGAAGCTGGGGCGTCACCTGATCGTCCGCCGGCCGGCCGTCCCCGGCGCGGGCGGCAAAGTGCCGCCGGAAGAGGGCGGGATCGGTAATGTCTCCGCCCTTCCGCTCCTGGAATTGCTCATGCAGAGTCAGGTCCGGGACAGATCCGCGGAGATCCGGGCAGCGGAGGACCACGCCGCGAAACAGCGTCTCGCTGCGGGTCATCCAGTTGTCGTTATCAGGACCGGAGCGTTCCTCCACCGTGCGGCGCAGCTCCACATTGGCGGCGGAGAAGCGCAGCGACTTATAGGTGCCCTGATGAAAATCCGTCACGCCGCATTCCGTCCAGGGAATCGCCAGAAGTCCGGCTGCCTCAAGGAAGGGTCTGTCGATGGGCAGATCCGGCTTTTGCGGCTCGGGTCCGAAGACACGGTCCAGCTCCCCGCGGAAGTAACCGCCCAGCTGCTGCCCGATCAGCGCTTTTCTCTTTTTCTGAGCCGGAAGCGCCAGGAGGAAGAAAAGCCCCACCCCGCTGAAAACCAGAACGGAAAGAATGAGGACGTCGTGCTGCACAAAGGCCGACACACACCCGGCCGCTACCAGAAGAATGCCCAGGAGCATGCTGATACTTTCTATGGCCTGACAGCGTCCCAGCTTTTTCGACAGCTCCGCATCGGTCATACGCTCCATACCGGCTGCGTCAAGATTACCGCGTTGCTTTCTCATAGCTGTTCCTCCTCAATCGCAAAGGCTGAAGTAGAGGCAGCTGTAGGGATCCAGGGTGTCGATGTCCAGGATAGCAGCCTCGGGGGCAATGCTGTCCATCTGCATCCGCTTGGCGCTGTCTCTGTAGTTGTCCGGCTGGGACTCCGCGGCAAAAACGAGGCCGTCGTAGTCCTCCGGAAGGTAGACCACATAGCTCTTGGCCAGGACCTGAGCCCAGTCGCCAACATCGTACTGCCAGTCGGTGGAGTAGGCAAACTCGATGGAATAGCTTTCCCCCTGCCAGTTGACGGCGGCAAGATAGTAGTTATCGCCGCGGCTGCTGTTGCCGTAGGCGGTGGCGGCGGTGAGCCACATGCCTGTATAAAAATCGTAAAGCTCACTGTCGGTATTGGTTATGTACTGCTGGTCAAAATATGGTATGGAGCTGTAGGGAATATAGCAGATGGCGTCAAACTGGAGCTCGCGAATGCCATCGTGGGTCTGATCGTAGCCCTTGACGACCTCCCAATAGCAGTCGCCGGTGTTATAGCCGTCGCCCAGGCCGGAGTAGCTGCAAACGCCCTTTTCCAAAAGGAATGTTCCCATTTCCATACCGGCGTTGATCTCCAGACCGCATGTGACAAAGTATGGCTCTTCAAAATCGGGGACATCCATAAAGCCGTCGCCGATGGTAACTGTGGAGAGATCCTCCCGGAAAACATAGCGCTCTACCGGGTCCCATATCCAGATCAGCTCCGTGGTATCGCCGTTTTCATGGATGAAGCTGACCAGTACGTCGCTCTCTCCATCCCCGTCCAGGTCCGCGAAGGAGATGGCGTTAAAAGCCTGCTCCGCGTTGGGAACTTCCATGGGGAAAGACACGCTGTCAAACAGGATCTGCTCCAGCAGATCCCGATAGAATGCCGCGCTGCTCTCGCTCACCGTAACCAGCACATCCACACTGTCGCCGTCATGCGTAATGGTTCCGCTGCCCACGACGATCCCTGTGGTGCGCCAGTCCTCTCCCGCGACGTCCTCGGAGCCGCCGCAGGCGGCAAGGCTCAGGCAGAGAAGCAGGGTCAGCGCAAAAGCAAAAAGGTTTTTTCGTTGTCTCATTTTCCGTATTCCTCCTCATTCTGCCGGGACACTCAGGCGTCCCAGTTGTCTATCCAGCCCTCGCCCCAGTCCGAAGCGGGGTCATAGGGCGTCTCCGGGATCCAGCCCGCGGGATAGACAAGACCGTCCTCATCATGGTAAGCAAGCCCGTCGTCGCCCAGGGAGTACGTATCGCCCAAAAAGTAGTCGTTTACGCCGTCGTGGTACCACAACCACCATTCAGAGCCGTTTCCGCAGTAAAATTGCGCATTTTCCAGGTCCGTATAGGCATAGAAGTCTCCATCCCTGTAGAAAACGCCGTCAAAATGGCCGTCGTCGCTGTATCGCCCGGGGTACTCGCCGGACAGGGTGAAGCTATTGCCATCGCCGCCGGCGCAGAGATAGGCGCGCCCTCCGTTGTCGTAGAGGTAAAGCCCCAGGCCCTCGCCGTCGTCGCCGATGGTGCCGCTCATGAGATAGTCCGGCGAGCAGGCGATGTACTGCATAAGCTCCGTGTTAATGACAATGGTCTCGCCCAGGGCGTTCTGCCACATGCCGTCCCAGTTGTCTGTGCCCCATTCGACGATCTCCGCCGCGTCGTCCCGCAGGAAGGTATGGCGGTGGATGGCCAGGCCGTCGCCGTCGCCGTTCTGATTCGGCAGCAGCACGCCGTCGTCCCGCAGGAGAAAGTCGTAGAGAAAGCCGTTGAAATCGATCATCGGCTCGCCGCTTTCGGATTCGGAGAATTCCCCGCGCCCGCCAAGCCCCCAGTAGGCGCGGTAGGCATAGTACCCGCTCTCGCTGTCAAAATACAGCCTCGTCCTGCCGTCGATGCTCCACATCCCGTCGAGAAAGGCCATATCCGTGACGGGTCCCAGGTCGCTTGCCGGTACGTCGCCGCTTTGCGGCGCGTCATCCTCCTGGCTGCCGCCGCAGGCGCTCAGGCACAGAAGCAGCGCCAATATGAAAGACAAATATTTCTTCCGTTTTTTCATCGTCCTTCTCCCCTTTTTGTACTGATGCTGAAGGGTATAAAAACCCACCGTACAAATATTGTACGGTGGGCCAGACTGTCGAAAAAGTCCAGCTTTTGCTGGGCTTTTTTCATTATCCATGATATA